>JAAZKE010000010.1 GCA_012799995.1 Chloroflexota bacterium
CTAATTCCGTTTTGCTCTTTTTGCTCATCATAGGCTTTCCCTGCACTTTCTAATGTCTCGCATGGTGACTTCCTATTATGAGGCAACGTATTCTCAATAGTGACTTTTAATTTGAGGGAATGCGAATCCTATCAGGAAAAAGAGCGAAATGCTATAATTGAACCGGATTTGACCAACAGGATTATCAGAGCCCGGAAAGGTGATGTGATTTGAGTAAGAACGCCCGGACTTCTTTCTTGATTTTGTCTTTATTCCTTCTTCTTATTCCGATCAGTACATATGCCCAATCGGATCATCTTGGTACTGTGAAAACCAACCAGGTGCTTTATTTTGGCACCTCGCCTGATTATTTTCCTTTTTCATACTACGATGCGGATAAAAAAATCACCGGAATTGATGTCAAACTGGCGGAGGAATTCGCAAATCGCACTGGCGTTTCATTTCAGGCGGTTGATTTTGCCTATGAAGGTCTGGTTGACGCGGTTTCGCATTTTCAGGTGGATCTGATCGGCGGCGCTCTTCCTTTAAACCAGATTATCCAGCAGAAGACCGATGCCACACGAATCTACTTTGATGCCAAATATGGATTTCTGGCGTTGAATGCAGAAGCGGTTTCTCAAAATCAGATTGATTTTATGAGGGCGGACACGATTATCGGCGTTCGAAAAGGAACGCCTTTTGAACAATATCTCAGTACGAAATTAATTGGTCGCGGACTGTTGCCATCTGAACGCAGCAGGGCTTATGATTCCTGGCAACAGCTGGAAAAGGATCTGCAATCCGGTGTCATTAACATGATCCTGCTGGATGAACCAACCTACCAACGTATCTTTAAGATCGGGAAATCTTTCGTATTTGAGCAACCTGCCTGGCTCTCAGAACAGTTTGTTTTCGCATCTCATCGCGGTTCCAACCTGATCGATGAGATGAACCGGGTTTTGGGCGATATGATCGCGGACGGTACCGCTCAGAAAATTGTCGATCAGTTCGGTTCGTTGCAGGCGCCTTTTGCAATAAAACCCAATTATCTGCGCCCGGATGACAACTTTGGTTACGATGATGTTTCCGGAACGGAGCAAGCCTGTTCCAATGATATGTTATTGATGGGGATTGCCAGCGACCCGGCTGGACCGGAACGGATTCGCGTGTATAACACCGGTTCCTGCGTTTGGACCACTTCCTATTTTGTAAGGCAGGTGGACGGCTATCCCTCCGCAATCAAGCGTCTGCCCGTGAGTATAGAGACCCGCCCGGGGTTTACCTACGAGTTTACTGTGGAGCTTTCAGACGCGGAATCAGCGGAACAATGGACGCGCTGGCAAATGACAGCACCCGATGGCAGACAATTTGGACAGTCGATCGTGCTGCAAAGGACGATTGATTCAGTTGTAGAGGAGACGGTTCAATAATCTTTTATTAATATCGAAGAAGATCATTCGAAACGGAGTGATAAATAAGGTAGAATATTTTTAGCGGATTTCATATTTTTTTGAGTAATCTTTTACAGGAAACCCGCGTGAATTAACTTGGAGGATAAATGGATAACCTAAAGGATGTTGTAGGTTCTGAAAAAAGCGACTTTGAACGGTTTATGGAAAAAATTCCCGGCGTAAGCGGGTACAAAGATAAAGAACGAAGGCGGGAAACAGATAAGATCGTTCGTGAGACACTGGCAAAACGCTATGATGAAGAGTGGAACCGGATCTCTGAGATTCAGCGCGTGCTGATTAAAAAAGGCGACCTGAGTTCAGTCTCTGATCTCGAATCTGCCGCAATCAAACTGCGTCAGTTTGCCGATCGCATCAAGACTGCTTCTTATGGCTATGCTGGTTTGCTGGACAACATCAAAGTCGATGAAGCTGCGCTTGATAAACTGTATAACTATGACAACAGTTTGTTTGACCTGGCGGACGCAATCAAAGAAGCTGTCTCCAATGTTGATGCGGCAACTGAATCCGGCGAAGGCCTGGCTGACGCCATTCAGGCACTGACCAGGGCAGCACAGGACAGCGTTACTGCATTCAATAAGCGGTCAGAAGTGATCACCGGCACTGGAAACTAAGGCCAACACGTCGGAACCATTAACGAGCGATCGAAGGAGTAAAAAATGGCAAGAATTTTTGATGTAGTTGAATATCCCAACGAAATGAAGGACGAGATCGTCCACCGTTTCCCAGAGCAGGGTGTTGCAGATCTGCGCTTCGGCTCGCAGGTGATCGTCCGGGAATCACAACGGGCAATTTTTGTTCGAGACGGAAAAGCGCTTGACCAACTCGGTCCCGGCAGGCACACGATTTCTACCGCGAACTTTCCGCTACTGACACGTTTGCTCGGAATAGCATTTGACAATAGAACTCCATTCACTGCAGAAGTTTATTTTGTTTCCATGCGTGAGTTTGCGGATGTCAAATGGGGCACAGCTCAGCCGATCATCGTGCGCAACAGTGGCGTCGGACTTGGAATTTCCCTGATACAGGGGTTCGGTACATACAGCTTCCAGGTGAGTGACCCGCAGCAGTTTGTAACCCAGATTGTGGGCGCTTCCCAATCCTACTCACTGGATTCAATTGAAAACCGCTTACGGGCGATATTGCTCTCAAAGCTCCAGGATATTTTGGGAACTACTACTGAAACACAAAATGTGTTGCAGTTGATCGGGTTGGTGGAAGAACTGGGTACTGCTGTGAAAGCAAAAGCGCAGGATGACTTTGCAGCGATCGGTTTAATGCTGAAAACTTTCTATATCGCCAGCTTGAAGCCTTCTGAAAAATCTGCCGATGAACTGCGCGCGATGGGTATGTTGGACATGAATGTTTACACCCAGCTGCAGGCAGCAGATGCATTGCGCGATGCTGCGAAGAACCCGAGCGGCGGCGCTGGCTTGACTGCGGGAATTGGCGCAGGTGTTGGTCTGGGGAACATCATCTCCAATGCGTATAGTCAAAATGCTGCTCAGAATGCCCAGCAGGCGCCAGCAGCATCTCAAGCAGCAGTCCCTGCGATTATGACTCCTGCTGATGTTGCCAAAGTGCTGTCTGTTACGGAAGCGGACGTGCTTGCTTCCATTGAAAGCGGTGAACTGAAAGCGCGGAAAATCGGTTCGGTTTATCGAATCACGAAAGAATCACTTGACGAGTTCCTGAAAGGATAAAAAGTCCTCAGGCGATGAAACTGCTCGAGTATCAATCGAAGAAATTGTTCCGGCAGTATGGGATACCTGTCCCAACCGGACAGGTTACTTCTATTGCTCGGGATGCAAAACACATTTCGGAAGAGATCGGATTGCCGGTCGTGGTAAAAGCTCAAGTTCTGGTTGAAGGACGGGGCGCCGCGGGCGGCATCCGCTTAGTCAGGACTCCTGAAGAAGCGGAAGTTCAGGCAGCCGAGATCCTGTCCCTGCGAATCCACGGACTGCCAGTTCGCAAAGTTCAAATTGACGAAGCGATCTCAATCGAAAAAGAATACTTTATTGTTATCACCTTTGACCGAAGTAAAAAACAGCCGCTGTTAATGATGTACGACTCGGGAACGATCTACATTGAAACGGCGGCTAATGCTTTATTTGATCATTTAGAACGCGTTTATATTGATCCCCTGATTGGACTGCAGCGTTATCAGATTCGTCAGCTGGCGTATCGGCTTGACTTCCCTAATAAATTCCTCAGGAGCCTGGGGGAGATATGTTTCGGCATGTGGCGTCTGTTCAGCGATCTGGATGCGCGCATGGTCGCGATCAATCCGTTGGCAATTACCAACGATCAGCGTCTGCTGGCGCTGGATGGAAAAATCACGCTGGATTCCAACGCGGACTTCCGACATACCTCTCAGCTGGACTTTTTAGACGATCCGCTTCTGAACGCAGCGGAGATTGAGGCTCATAAACACGGGCTGGAATACATCAAACTTCCTGGGAATATCTCCTGCATGGTAAATGGTGCCGGGCTGACGATGGCAACGCTGGACATGATTGCCGATGAAGGCGGTTCCCCGGCGAACTTCCTCGATCTGGGGTCGGGAGTGAACAATGAAAGTGTAAATGCAGCGATGAAAATCCTGCTGACAGACCCGGATACAAAGGTGGTCATCATCAATATCTTTGGCGGGATCATTCGATGCGGCGATGTGGCTGCCGGCGTTCAACGGGCGATGCAGAATTACAATCCTCAAATTCCGATATTGATTCATTTTGACGGCAGTGATGCTGAAACAGGATATGCGATGCTGCGTGAGAGTCGCGTCATGTTGATGAGCTCGCTTTCGGAAGCGATCAAGCGGGCAGTAGAGATCGCGAGTGGAAACGTATGAGCATTCTGATCAACAATACAACCCGTGTCATTGTTCAGGGAATCACCGGCAGAGAAGGCAGCTTCCATGCTGAGCGTATGTTTGAGATGGGAACACAGATCGTGGCAGGCGTGTCGCCGGGAAAAGGCGGCAGCTGGGTGTTGGGCGAAAAGGTCCCGGTTTTCGACACGATGCAGGGAGCGATGGAAGTAACCGAGGCGGATGCGTCAATTCTGTTTGTACCTGCACGGCAATCTACCGATGCACTTTTCGAAGCTGCTGATTCTGGAGTTAATCTGGTTGTTTGTATAACCGAAGGTGTACCGTTGCTGGATATATCAAAAGTCTGCAAATATATGGAAAGTAAGAATGTACGCCTGATCGGCCCGAATTGCTCTGGAATTTTCAATCCCGGCGGAGTGAACTTGGGCGTAGCCCCTGCGGACTGTGCGATTCCAGGAAATATCGGTGTAATTTCGCGCTCGGGCACATTGAGTTTCTATGTGATGAACGAAATGAAAAAAATTGGTCTGGGTGTCAGCACCTGTCTTGGAATCGGTGGTGATTTGATCCAGGGTACTTCATTCACCGAAGCGCTTGAATTGTTCGATATGGATCCGTATACCGAAAGGGTATTGATGATCGGTGAAATTGGAGGACTGGAAGAGGAACGCGCAGCCAAGTATGCCGCCTATAAAATGAGCAAACCCGTTTCCGCGTTTCTGGTGGGCAGTTCCGCGCCGACGGGGAGGAAAATGGGCCATTCAGGCGCGTTTATTGAAGGCGGTATTGGTACGGTCCAGGCAAAGGTAGAAGCGCTCGAAGTCTCGGGCGTTCGCGTGACAACGCATATCGATTGTATTGGAGAGATCCTGAAAGGATAAAAAAACTTGCGAAACCGCAAGTTTTTTTATTAAGACTATTTCTTTTCTGACAGGAGCTTGACAACGTCCCCGATCGTTTTGATGTTCTTTGCCTCATCATCGGTGAATGTGCGGTCAAACGCCTCGCTGAATCCATCAATCAAAAAGAACTGATCCATTGAATCCGCTTTTAAATCTTCAATGATGCGCGTATCCATTGTCAAGTCGCTGCCGTCGATTTTTAAAACATCGGTGATCACTTTTCTAACATTTTCAAATGTCGGTTCCATCTATACCTCCGAAATCCTTTGATATCTTCCATTTTAATTCAGCTGACCGATATTTGTCGAGTTTGTGACATTATCGGATCTGATCAATCAACAGTTTTCCCCGAGAAGCATCTGAAATGATGTAAACACGGTTGACGGTATCCTCAGTAGTTCCATCCTTATAATGGTAACGCAGTGCAACATTGAATTCAATTGGGTTGACGTTCAGCTGTTGCAGGAAAGCATAATCGATGTCTACTGAATCAACTTTATCCCATTTCGAACGAAAAAAACTCTGTGGCGGTATTTCCCGTCCGCTACAGCATGCGAGTTGCATTTTTTCAGACATCATCCACCAGGCAGTGTCGTAATCCCGATTCATGAGCGTTTCATAAAAGGAGCGCAGAAAAGTCTCCGGATTGGGATAGTCGGCAGGATTCCAGGGCGTGCTGGTAAGCGTGGGCTCAGGCAGCTGCGGTTGTTCCAGCCCTGAAAAATTGATGTCAATGGTCAATTGGGTAGCGGTAGGGGCGTTGAACTGAGTTGGGTTATTTGCCATCTCGGCATAATACGTCTCAGCGATTTGTGTATAGAGTGTGTCAAGATTCTGTGTTTCGGCTTGAGAGATGATCTGTTGGTTTTGATTCCTGATCAGGAAAAGAATTCCGCCGGCTATTAACAAAAGCAGAGGGATTAAACCCCACAGCCATCTTCGAATTGGCGCTTTTTGGACAGGTTGTTGGGTTTGATCTGCATAGTAGTAACCACCAACTGTTTCGGACCCGCCATTACTGTTGATCAGCGCAATAAAATCAGATCCCATGCGATGGGATGTCCAACTCATCTGACTGTTATGGCGAACTGTGAATGTATGGTCGCTGCTTTCACCGGGATTCAGACGAAAATCTGGTGGAGACACCGAAACCCAGCCAACCTGGATAGCGATTCTGCCTACCAGAATCCGATCACCCTCGTTGGTGATTGTCATCAATGCAGCGCCATGTCCCTCACTTGGAGCTGCATTCGAGACCAGTCCAAAATCGAGTGTTTTAGGGCTGACTAACATCACCGGTTGCGGTTGTTGAGCATCTGAGGCGTACATAAAAGAATTATAAAGCAAACGATGTCGTATTTATAGCCTGCTGGATCATGAAGGAACGACTCTTTTATCTCTGGCATATGGTATAATTTTCTCCGCATTAAAATTAGGGAGAGATAGCGTAGTCTGGCCTAACGCGCGCGCCTGGAGAGCGCGTTTACCGCAAGGTAACGTGGGTTCGAATCCCACTCTCTCCGCAGGATCAAAAAACGGGTTCGAGAGGGCCTGTTTTTGTTTTTATTGAGCCGGAACGAACAAGCGATCAAATAACCCATGAGGAAAATAGGATAAAATATGGGATATGTTATTACCAACCGAAAAAATTAAAAAATTTGTTTCCCTGGAAGCAACCCGGGGATACAATAATCGATCTGTTGTAGGTGGGCTGGACCGCTATCTGCCAAAATGGCAAAAGGAAGCATCAGCAGCTGAAATACCGTTAGAAACCATTGAAACAGTCTCCCGTTTTCTCTCTGAATATAGAAATATGAACACTGAGCAAAGAGCTGAAGCGGTGAATCAACTGCTCACAGCTCTGGGTGATAAAGGAGAAAGTCCAAACAACTCTGTCAACAGAAAGGCGCCACCCAAAAATCAACCTGTAAATCCCCAATCTCAAGAGCAGAAAATCTGTGAAAAAGAGGATATCAAGCTTGAAGAGAACAGCGAAAGTATCGCAACCCGGGAAAGGAGAATACATCGCTCACGAGCGAAAACACAGGGAAGCGGCACGCTTGACGGGAGTGTAGAACAGATTCCTGGAATTGGCAGTCAGAATGCTAAAGCGCTCGCAAAACAGGGAGTGGACACCGTTCGCGATCTGCTCTACTATTTTCCGCGCCGATATGACGATTATTCTCAATTCAAGACCATCAATAAACTGTCAGTGGATGAACAGGTTTCGATCCTTTGTGTTGTTCATCAGGTGGATACTTTTACCAGGGGGCGTTATCAAATTACCAAGGCGTTGATTGGTGACGGCACTGGAAAAATGCGGCTCACTTGGTTTAACCAACCCTGGATAGCGCAACAGCTGAAAACTGGTTCGACCTTCGTTTTCTCCGGTAAAGTTGACAGTTACCTGGGACGACCGATCATGAACAGCCCGGAATTTGAACCGGTCGAAAAAGAAAACCTGACTACTAACCGTATTGTTCCGATTTATTCTGTCAATGCCGCACTGCGACAAAATTATCTGCGACGTATGATTTTTAACACGATCAAGTATTGGGCTGATAAGGTTGTTGACTTTCTGCCGCCCGCGACAATGGAATCAGCAGATCTGTTGCCACTGCCGCGGGCAATTGAACAGATTCATTTTCCTTCCTCGGCCTCAATGCTGCGGGAAGCCAGGAGACGGTTATCGTTTGATGAAATCTTTCTGTTACAGTTGAGCTCCCTGAAGCAGAAAAAAGCCTGGAAAAGCCGCGGGGCGAACCGCTATCACATTCCGGATGTACGCATGGATCAATGGCTGGCCGATCTGCCCTACAAATTGACAGACGCTCAGATGAAAGTGCTCAACGAAATCCGGGGTGATATTGATTCGGGGTTGCCGATGAATCGTCTGATTCAGGGCGATGTCGGTTCCGGCAAGACGATTGTTGCCTGTCTGGCCTCCATAATCATTGCTGACCAGAATGGTCAAACTGCAATCATGGCTCCGACAGGGATCCTTGCTGAGCAGCATATGCGGACTTATCTGGATACTCTGGAACGTATGGGCGGCAAAGAAGGCAGCCCATCTTTTGACGGAAACCGTGTAGCTCTGTTGATCGGGTCAACGCCTGAATCTGAAAAGCAATCAATTCGTGAGCGGCTGGCAAGTGGTGAAATAATGACCGTAATTGGTACGCATGCATTGCTGGAAGATCCAGTGCAATTCCGCAATCTTGAGCTGGCTGTGATTGATGAACAACATCGTTTTGGAGTCGATCAACGCTCTGAATTGCGCTCCAAAGGTGCCAGTCCCCATTTGGCAGTGATGACTGCGACACCGATCCCGCGCTCACTTTCCTGGACGATTTACGGTGATCTCGATTTATCCGTTATTGACCAGATGCCGAAAGGCAGGCTTCCTGTTAAAACATATCTGATTGAACCTCTGGGACGCGAACGCGTTTATAAACTGATCGTCAGTGAGGTAAAAAAGGGAAATCAGGCTTTTATCATTTATCCGCTGGTTGAGAGCGGCGAAGATGAAACCAGGGAAGATAAAGCCGCAGTTGATGCTTATGAAAAGTTAAGTAAGGAAATCTTCCCGAACCTGCGTCTGGCATTGTTGCATGGGCGTATGAAAGGCCAGGACAAGGAAGACATTCTGCAGGCATTTAGAAATCAGGAGTTCGATATTTTGGTCTCCACCTCTGTGATTGAGGTGGGTGTGGATGTCCCGAACGCGACTGTGATGTTAATAGAAGGTGCAGATCGTTTCGGTCTGGCGCAGCTCCATCAATTCAGAGGCCGCGTTGGACGCGGCAGTGAGCAGGCTTACTGCATTTTGATTCCTGAGAAAATGTCTGATGTTGAAAATGACCGTTTGTCAGCCATGACAAAAACGAACGACGGCTTTGAACTTGCAGAATATGACCTGCAGAAACGTGGTCCGGGGGACTTCTTCGGAACGCGCCAGTCAGGTATGCCTGAGATAAAGATTGCGATGATGACGGACGCACGTTTGATTGAATCGGCGCGCATTGAAGCTGAAAAGATATTTGCAGCAGATCCTGACCTGACGTTCCCGGATCATCAGGAACTGAACAATAAATTAACAGAGTACCCAACTATCCATTTTGGAGATATAAGCTAATGAAAATTCGTGCCATTTTCCCTGGTTCCTTCGATCCAGTTCATTTGGGTCATATCAACGTTGCCATACGCGCGGCGAAAATGTTTGAGACAGTAGTCATAGGTGTTTACTGCAGTCCTAAAAAAAACGTGCTTTTCTCCTGTGAACAACGCGTTGAAATGTTTCGCAGGGCTGTCAGCCATGTTCCCAACATTGAGGTGGTAAGCTACGATGAACTGACGATTCATTTTGCTGAGCGTATGAATGCAACTGTGATGGTCCGCGGGCTGCGGGTTTTCTCTGACTTTGATAATGAATTCCGAATGGCGCTCATGAATTGGGAACTGAACCCGAGTATTGAGACGGTTTCGCTGATTACCAATCATGCCCATACCTTCCTCTCTTCCACGACAATTAAGGAAATTGCTGCATTGGGCGGAGAAATCTCCAATATGGTTACTCCTTATGTTGCGGATTGTCTGCGGGCTGCATTTAAGAAGGATTGTTGATTTTCTTTGACAAATTGACGAATTTCCAGTAGAACTATTTGTAAAGCACCATAGTTCATGGCATAATTATTTCAATTAATCGCTCGCTGCGTTTTGTGATATGTGGAGGTTGCATGGATATTCTGAATCTTGTCGACAAACTTGAAGAACTGTTCAGCCAGGGGCGTTCGATTCCACTTACCCACAACGTGGTTGTGGATGAAGACAAGATGCTGGATATCATCGATCAAATGCGCATCTCCATACCGGATGAAATTAAACGCAGTCAGCAGGTGCTGGCCCAGCGGGATCGCATCCTCGCCCAGGCTAAAGAAGAGCACGACCGCACAATTGAAATTGCCAAGGAAAAACGCGAGCAGATGATTTCCAACAGTGAGATTTCAATTGAAGCGAAAAAGCGGGGAGATCAGATTATCTCTCAGGCCTATACGGAATCAGAGGTGATCAAGCGAGAAGCGGACAAGTATGCGCTGGATACGCTTAAACGTTTGGAATTTGAGATGGATCGCACCATCAACCAGGTGCGAAATGGCATTCGCACCTTGCAGCGGGATCAGGAAGCAGAAAGCCCGCAGTCATAACCCCTAATCTGTTTATTTTTTTCTAAATCAGGTAAGCCTGTGAACTGATTTCGTCGAGTCGCAGGCTTACGATTTTACTCACAGAATCTGCGCCCATTGTGACGCCATAAATGACGTCGGCAATTTCGACCGTATTACGGTTATGGGTGATGAGGATGAATTGAATCGTCTCGCTGAGATCTTTCAAAAGCTCACAGAACCGTCCCACATTCGCTTCATCAAGTGCTGCGTCCACTTCATCCAGCACACAAAACGGTGTGGGTGAAACTTTCAGCAGCGAGAACACCAGCGCGATTGAGGTCAGGCTGCGTTCACCACCAGAGAGCAGCGAAAGTTCCTGCGTCCGCCGGCCAGGTAACTTGGCTTCAATGTCGATGCCGGATTGATTGATGTTATCCGGGTCAGTCAAAATTAATCTGGCAGTACCGCCGCCAAACAAACGTGTGAACAGTTGCTTGAATTCCTCCTGAACTTTATCGAAGGTGTTCTCGAATGCGTTTTTCATCATCTCGTCCAGATCAGCGATGACCTCGCGCAGATCTTTGTCCGCTTTTTTCAGGTCTTCCGACTGTGTTTTAAGAAATGCAAAGCGCTCACTGACGGCGTGATATTCGTCAATTGCTTCCGGATTGATCGGTCCAATTCGCTGAAGCAGGCTTTTTTGACGGCTGATCTGGTCTTTCAAATCTTCGGAAATCTCAGCCGGGTTGGGCAGTTTTGCCACCATCTCGCCCAATGGCAATGGAGTTTGGCCGGCGATCTTTTCTTTGTATTCGAACGCAACCAAACCGAAATCATCTTCGATCCGCGATTTCAGCGAGTCGAGATGGTCCTGTTGGCGGGCGACATCCATTTGACTTTGAATCTGCGCTTTTTCTGCAGAGCTGAGGCGAGCTTGAAGTTCAGCCAGGTTGATCCGTGCACTTTCCAATTCAATTTCCATGGCGGCGACTTCGGCATTGCGAGGATCGATTTCCTCTTTTGTCGCTTGCGACGATGCCAGAATTGAATCACTTTGAGCGTTCAATTCCGATCGTTTTTGTTCGTTTTCGCGGATGTTGGCTTCGTAATCTGCTGATTTGGAGCGGGCGAGTTCCAGCTGAACGTTATTGCGATCAGCCTGCGATTTCAAATCATTTAATCGTGAGTTGTTTCCCTGCACCGTTTTTTCTGACAATCGCCATTGCAACGTCCAATGTTGTACTTCCTGCTGTAATTCATCCAGGCGGTTCTGTTGAATGGAGTCCGTCAGTTGTTTGACGTCATTGCGCAGCGTGTTGATTGATTCTTCCAATGAGGTGATGGCCTGCTCAGTTTCCTGCTGTTCAGTTTGAAAAGCTGCCATACGGGTTTTGTTCTCTTCGAGTCGTTGCTGTTGGAATTGAATCATTTGATCTTTTTTCTGGATTTCAAGATCGATCTGATTAAATTCTTTGCGCTGCTTCTCCAGCTTTTCGTTTCCGGTTCTCCTTTTGGCTGTCTCCAACTCGGATTGTTTGCGGGTAGACGTCAGCTTATCATCAATTAAGCGCAACTCTTCATGCGCAGCCTGCTGTTTTTCGTGAAGAGCGTTGATCTCTTTAGTTAGATCGTTAATCTCCCGTTTTCTTGACAGCAGCTGATGGCGATGCTCTTTGCCGGCGGTCAAACTACCATGGGCGGTGAACAGCTCTCCGTTGATGGTGACCAGTTCTTCATTTGGGTTTAAGTGGGGCTGCAGGAAAATACCTTGAGCGATTGATTCCACGATCATTGCACGGGAGAAGAAATGTTCTGCCAGGGGCAGGTACTTTTCATCGCATTGAACATTGTCAATCAACCGCGGAAGCTCTGCAAGCGAGGCGTGAGTCTTAGGCTGGGATGGCGCTTTTCCCTTCAGGTTTGTTATCAACATTGCCCGGCCAGTATCTGCACGGTTCAGTTTGGCAGCAGCCTGCTCCCACTCTGCCTGATCGAGCAACACCGCTTCCAGCGATTCAGCGAGCACAGCTGCAGCTGCGATTTCCAGCTCTTTCGGGAACGTGAACAGGCTTCCGAGTGTTTTTCCCTCTTTCCCAGGGAAAGGTAATCCGGCTTTTTTCAGAATAAATTGTGTTCCTTCTGCCATGCCGAGCATGTTCTTATCGGCTTTGGTCAGTACATCTAAATGAGCGGATTTTGCGGACAGCTTCGCCTTCATCTGCGCGGCTTGTTCAGTCTTTTTCTGTTTTTCTTTTTCCAGTTCCGACAGCGTCTGCTGGAGCGAGACCTGGTTGCGATCGAATTCGGCAATTTCCTTTTCAAGGACTGAAAGCGATTGGCGTAGATTCTCTTTTTTCTCTTTCAGTGCAGCGACTTCCGTGGTTGCCGTGCTCATCGATTGGGAATAAGTTGTGTTTGATTTTTCGATCTCGCTGACGCGGGCAGAGATATCGTCAATTTTTGCGCGCATCCGGATCACCGAGGTCTCCGATTCGGTCAATTGCGCCCGCTGTGCGTTGCATTGCTGCTGGAGCTCATCAACTTCGGATTGCTTTGCCTTGAACTCCAAATCCAGGGCGTCTTTTTTCTCAAGCGCGGCTGTCAGATTCGTTTGATTTTCGGAGAGCTCCATCTCCTGTTTGGCGATGCGCTCTTCTATCAGTGCGATTTCAGCCAGAATCACCTCTACCTGATCATCGAAACTCGATTTTTGTCGTTTGAACGCTTCCGTACGTTCGTCAAGAATGGCTGTTTCACGATTAATCTCGTCCAGAGTGTGATGAATTTTGGACAATTTGTCGTGCATCAATCCCAAATCCAGCCGTTTTTCTTTAATTTTCGCCTGCAAATCGTTGACGCTGGATTCAAATTGAGAGGTCTCGCTGCGAACGGCCTCTGTTTTCAGCTGGGTTTCTTCATGATATTTGATGGAATCGAGCAGAGATTGTTGGGTTTTATGCCAATGGTAACCATACCAGTCCTGTAACAGCAGTGTTAAGCTGCTCTTGATGCGTTCATATTCGCCAGCCCGTTTCGATTGTCGCTGCAGGCTGTGCATGCGCGGTTCAATTTCTCCAAGAATATCGGCGATCCGTTCCAGGTTATTGCGCGTCTCTTCCAGGCGGGAAAGGGCTTCTTCCTTACGATTGCGGTAAAGGCTGATGCCGGCAGCTTCCTCAAAGAAGCGCCGCCGCTCATCCGGTCTCAACGACAGGGCGTTGTCAATCAATCCCTGTCCGATAATGGTGTATGTTCGTTCTGCCAGCCCGGATTGTCCCAGTAACTCGCGAATATCTTTCAGCCGAACGCGCTGTCCATTGACAGAATAGTCGTTCTCACCGCTGCGGTAAGCGCGCCTGGTGATTGCCACTTCTTCGAAATCAATCGGCAACCAGCCGTCTTCATTGTCAAACAAAATTGAAGCGGATGCCAATCCGGCGCGGGCTTTCTGGTCGGAACCGGTAAAGATCATGTCGATCGTTTTCTTCCCGCGCAACAGTGAATAGGATTGTTCGCCAAGCACCCAGCGAATCGCATCCGCAATGTTTGATTTGCCTGAACCGTTCGGGCCAACGATGGCAGTAATTGGCGATGGGAATTCGAAAAGCGTTTTATGGGCGAAAGTCTTATACCCCTGGAGTTCAAGTGATTTTAATTTAGGAGTCATTTGGCCTCAATTTGATTTCTTTTGATACCCGCTGTTATTTTGTTAGATGTCATAATTTGTGAAGCCATATTTTTTCAGCGCATCAATCGCTGCCCGCTTGGTTGCCAGTTGCTTGCTGGTTCCTTTGCCAATACCCAACGGCTTATCGTCAATCCGAACTTCAATCTCATAGATTTTGGCATGGTCGGGACCGATCTCACGAACCAACACATACTGAGGAATCGGCAGGTTTTCTGACTGGGCAATTTCCTGCAGCTGGCTTTTCGGGTCTTCCCCTTTATGATTGACAATAATATCGTCCAGCGCTTCAGAGATCATCGGATAAAGAAACTTCTTCACGCCCTCAATTCCCTGATCGAGGTAAATTGCACCGATTACCGCCTCAAAGGCATCGCACAACAATGCCGGCTTATTATTACCGCCGGCCTGCAATTCCCCTTTCCCAAGCCTGAGCGCATCCCCCAGTCTAATTGAACGGGCAAATTCTGCCAATTGTTGGGTATGAACCAGTGCCGAGCGATACTTTGTCAGTACACCTTCGGGCAGCTCTGGAAGTTCATTGTAAAGCCAGGCGCCCACGACAAAATCGAGCACTGCATCTCCCAGAAACTCAAGCCGCTCGTTGTCCTCGATTGCGTCTGGGTGTTCATTCAGGAAGGACCGATGTGTCAACGCCCGACAGAGCAGCATCATGTCCTTCATAGGGATATTGTTTCGCTCGGCAAATTTTTGTGGAATTTCGTATTGTTGGTTTGTCTTTGGTTTCATTCAGCCTGGCTGAACCTTTCCTTATATAAAGTAGTGGTTCATGAGGCTGTTTCGCATCCCGGTATCCGGAGGAAGCATCCAAACTGATTAATTCAGGAGTCTCTTCAACAACGGTGGAAAAAATTCCTGAATCAAACAGGTGCATGAACCCGTTTCATTGGATAAAAGTATATCATGGCAGACTTTTACGCCTGTCAATTTCATATGCGGTCTGCAGGATGGCTGCAATGGCTGCGGTCTCCATCCTCAAAATCCTGGAGCCGAGCGTCACCAGCTGCCAGCCATGGCTTTGGGCAAATTGGGCTTCCATTTCGGTGAAGCCACCCTCCGGTCCGGTCATCAGCGAGATCCGGCTTGGGTTCCGATCAGCCGTGTCCAATGCCTGCCAGATTGTGCGTTCCCTTTCTTCTTCCCAGAAGAGCAGGTTTGTTCCAGTGCCTGAAACAGAACGAATCGCATCCTGAAATGACACAGCCGGCTCAAGGGTGGGCAACAGGGAACGCTCACACTGCTCAGCAGCTTCCCGCATGATTGCAACGCGACGCTGCTGTTTTTTCAGATCCGGATCTTTCTCATTCCCATGAATCAAGCTTCGTTCAGAGATAAAGGGGATGATTCTTGAGACTCCCGCCTCGGTTGTTTTTTGTAAGACCCACTCAAATTTTTCGCGCGAAGTCAGGGAGACATATAGATCCAGATGGATTGGCAACTCGCGATTTTCCCGGATCGTCTCCTGAACAACGCCTTCCACCGAGCCATTCCCGGTCAGTTCCAGCGTTACAAGTCGGGTGAGCCCACTGTTGTCAAGCACGGCAACTTTCTCCCCATCACTTAACCGCAACACTTTGCGAATCTGGAAACTGATTTCAGCCGGAAAAACAACCTTTGTCTCAAAAATTGATTCAAAAGGAACAAAGAAGCGGTGCATCCTTAGAAACCTCCTGATTCGGTAGCGTGAGAATCTTCCTGCATTCGCCCATCAGAAGATTTGCGCGGGTTGGCACCCATAATTAAGAAGGTATATTCTCCCAGGGGAGGTTTTTCTTTGAGAAATTCGAGCAAACCGCTGATGCGATCGCGCATGACAGTTTCAAATTTCTTGGTGAGGTCGTTGGCAATCGCGGCTTCCCGGTCGTCGTAAACTTCAAGTGCATCCTGCAACGAGGCAACCAACCGATAAGGGCTTTCATAGAAAATCAGCGTGTGCGGAGACTCTTTGTCAATTTCGAAAAAGCGTTTGCGTGCGCCGGATTTCCTGGGTGGGAAACCGCGGAAGGTAAAGGAATGTACCGGTAAGCCGGAGAGCGAAAGCGCAGCGATGGCAGCCGTTGGGCCGGGAATCGCGCTGATTGGAATATTATTTTCAATCGCTGCGCGTACTAATGTAAATCCGGGATCCGATATGGATGGAGACCCGGCATCGGTAACCATCGCTACCGTTTCTTCGTTTTTGAGTGCCGCCATGATTTTAGGTAATACTCTGGGTTCGTTATCCTCGCGAAAGGAAATCTGAGGTTTATGGATATCAAAATGTTTGAGCAGAAATCCGGTCTTCCGCGTATCTTCGCTGACAACCAGATCCGCTTCTTTTAATATACGGATCCCGCGTAAGGTCATGTCTTCAAGATTGCCGATTGGCGTCGCTATCAGGTAGAGCATCAGTCCTCCAACCCCAATCTGCGTTTCATAATGGCGATTGCTTCAGGGTTATTGTCCATCAAAATGCAATCCCTGCCCAGCTCAAGACAGGCTGCGCCGGTTGTACCGCTGCCAGCGAAAAAGTCCAGCACAGTATCACCGGGGTTAGAAGAGGCTGCGATGATACGACGTAGCACGCCCAATGGCTTTTGCGTGGGATAACCTGTTTTTTCTTTGCTATTGGTTGGCACAATGGTATGCCACCAGGTGTCGGTTGGCAGTTTTCCGAGCGCGCGTTTCTCTGGGCTCACGAGCCCGGGCGCCATGTATGGGATGCGATCAATGGCTTCGATATTGAAGGTGTATTTTTTCGGATTTTTGACATAATACAGGATCGTATCGTGTTTTGGCGCCCACTTCTTTTTGGTTCTGCCGCCATAATCATAAGCCCAGATGATTTCATTCAGGAAGGAATCCCTTCCAAATATTTCATCGAGCAATATTTTGCAGTAATGGGACTCGCGATAATCGATGTGGAAATAGAGCGCACCGGTGTTTTTCAGCACCCGATAAGCTTCCAGCAGGCGAGGCTCAATGAATTCCCGGAAGTCGCTGAACTGGTCGTTGTAGGCATGGGTTGAGAGCTCTTCAGTCTCAAACTTTTGTCCTTTGAAGCCAACCCGGTCGCCAGTATCGCTCTGGCGCGTGCGTATAGTCGTTTTCTTTCGGGTCTTTCCGGTATTGAAAGGGGGGTCAATATAAATCAGATCGATGCTTTCGCTGTCGATATTTTTTAGGAGGTCTAGGTTATCACCAAAAAGAACCTGGATCATCTATTAACCTGTTTACAGCTGGAAAACTTCAATTGAGCAGCATGCGATCGTTCGCGAAAGGGGTATGGCTCTTCTTCTCGAAAAGTTGAATCAGGTTTTCGATTTTCATCGTCTTTTTCTCTTCCAACGGGATATCGGCGATGATTGCCCCTTCCTGCATCATGATCGTCCGGTTTCCAAACTCGAGCGCGTCCTTCATGTTATGAGTCACCATCAGGACTGTCAAGCCGCCATCAGCGATCAGTTTTTTGGTCACTTCCATCACTTTTTTGCCCGTGCTCGGGTCAAGCGCAGCGGTGTGCTCGTCGAGCAGCAACAGACGCGGCTTTTTGATCGTTGCCATCAGCAGCGTTAACGCCTGGCGTTGACCACCGGAAAGCAGCCCGACTTTGGTTTTCATGCGCTCTTCCAAGCCGAGTTCCAGCTCGGAAAGATGTTTCTCAAATACCGATTTTTCATTGCGGTTAATTCCCCAGTTGAGGGTGCGATTCTTCCCGCGCCGAATAGCAATCGAGAGATTTTCCTCAATAGTCATGTTCCCGGCTGTTCCCATCATCGGGTCCTGGAAAACGCGTCCGATCCATTGCGCGCGTTTAAACTCCGGCATATTGGTGATTTCGATATCGTCGATCAAAATCCTGCCGTCATTGATGAAGAATTTTCCGGCAATGGCATTCAGCAGACTTGATTTCCCTGCGCCATTCCCGCCGATCACGGTGACAAAATCCCCTTCGTTCAAAAAAAGATCAACATTTTTCAACGCAACTTTCTCGCTGATGGATCCTGGATCGAAGATTTTGGTTACATGGTCAACTAAGAGCATTGGAATTCCTGACTATAGGGTCTTAGAGATCGCAGTCGCTTTTCGGGAAGCGAATTTCTGCTTGATCACTGGCAGTGAAAGGGCGAAGGTCACCAATATTGCAGTGAATAATTTAAGGTCGGTTGGCTCAACCGAGATTGGATAAACATTTCCACCGAGTTGTATTTCAAAGTCAATTTCGAGGATCAGTGAAATGATGATCCGGTAAATAACGCTGCCGAGCAAAATAGCGATGATGTGCTGTAAAACGGAACGTTTCCCAAAAAGGACTTTACCGATGATGACTGAAGCCAAACCGATCACAATCGTTCCGGTTCCCATGCCGATATCAGCATAACTTTGCTTTTGCGCGATCAGCGCACCGGCAAATGCGATCAGCGCATTGCCGATGATCAAACCAGTCATGAACATCGTATCGGTATCAACTCCGAGTGAGCGGATCATTTGCGTGTTGTTTCCAGTGGCGCGCATCGAAAGCCCCAACTCGGTATTGAGAAACCACCAGATGACCAAAATCACCAGAAAAACGCAGAATAATCCGACTATCAGAGTGGAAGCGCGGTTGTCTGTAGAGAACATTTTTTCAATTGACGAGTAGATGGTATCCAGCCGCAACAGCGAAATGTTCGCTTTTCCCAGCACGCGCAGATTGATTGAGTAGAGCGCCGTCATCGAAAGAATACCGGATAACAGAATCGGAATTTTCAATTTCGTGTGTAGCAGACCGGTTACACTTCCAGCTATTGCGCCGGCTAAAATGGCTGCCAGACAGGCGACTACCGGGTCGCCGCCCTGAGAAATAATCCGTGCAGTTACAGCAGCTCCCAATGGAAAAACACCTTCGCAGGAAAGGTCAGCAATATCCAAAATTCGGAAGGTTACAAAAACACCTATGGCAAGGACTGCCCAGATAATTCCCAATGAGGTTGCATTAATTAAGATTTCAGCCACTTTTATCCCCGGTTTTTTAGAACAGGTCTTATTCTATCATGCACTGCCTGAAAGCGCTCTCTACTTTTGATTTTCAATGATCTTTTTTGTCTCCTGTGGCGTATCTTCAATGCAAATTGCGAATGATTCCGTAACCGATTTACTGTCTTTTATTGACGAAAACTATAAATCATGATTAAATTTCCCACAGTTGTGTTGATGAAGAGAGTAGGTATGGTTGGGTTGCCCAGCGAAATCGGGAGAGTGAGAGCCGATAGAACAGACCAGACGAAGATCACTTCGGAGCATTGACCTGAAAGCGGCAGCGCAAGTAGGTGATACGGTTTATCCGCCGTTATCGGAAAAGAAGTGTCCAAAGCTGCTTTGGAAAAAAGGGTGGTACCACGGTCAAAAATCGTCCCTTGGCGGACGGTTTTTTTATTGGGAAAACGAAGATCGACAGAGGACAGAGATAATATCATTCAAAAGGAATGTGGAGGAAGTGCATGTTTAAACCAGTTTCACCAAAATTGAACGTTAACGAGATGGAAGAAGGAATCCTCAAGTTTTGGAAGGATCAGGATATCTTTCATAAGTCAACCGCGGTTCGCAAGGGAGGCCCTAAGTTTGTTTTCTATGAAGGACCGCCGACAGCGAACGGGAAACCGGGTGTGCACCACGTCATTTCGCGTTCCATTAAAGACGTCATTCTGCGCTATCGCACGATGCAAGGTCACTATATTAAGCGCCGCGCAGGCTGGGATACACATGGCCTTCCGGTTGAAATTGAGGTGGAGAAAAAGCTTGGCTTCAAACATAAGCACGAGATTGAAGAATTTGGCATCGACAAATTCAACGCCCTCTGCAAAGAATCGGCATTTGCCAATATCCAGGAATGGGAACGAATGACCGAACGGGTTGCGTACTGGGTTGATTTTGACTCAGCTTATGTGACCTACCGCGATGAATATATCGAATCTGAATGGGCTATTCTCAAAAATTTCTTCGAACGGGATTTGCTCTATCAGGGTTTTAAAGTTGTGCCCTATTGCCCCCGCTGCGGTACCCCTTTGGCGGATCATGAGGTTGCGCAAGGCTATCGCGATACCGATGATCCCTCAATCTTTATTCGCTTCCAGCTGAAGGATCAGCCCGACACTAACCTGTTGGTGTGGACGACGACGCCATGGACATTGACAGCGAATGTCTGTATTGCGGTTCATCCTGATGTTGACTATGTCAAGTTTGAACGAACCAATGAAGATGGTTCGAGCGAGAAACTCATCATGGCAGAACCTCTGCTGTACAAGATTTTTGATGCGCAAACTGTCAAAATTCTTGAGCATTACAAAGGCAGCGATATGTTGGGTTGGGAGTATGAACCGCTTTATTCATTCCTGCCGTTAGACAAGCCCGCTCACCGGGTTGTGCCAGCTACTTACGTGACGGTTGAAGATGGGACTGGCCTGGTGCATACTGCGCCAGCCTATGGCGCCGATGACATGGAGACCTCCAAGGCAAATGATCTGCCGTTCCTGCAGACAGTTGCCGGGGATGGTTCATTCGTTCCTGAAGTGACCCCATGGCAGGGGCTTTTCGTGAAAGATGCGGATCCCCTGATCATCAAAGATCTGGACAGTAGGGGGCGATTGTTGAAACAGGGGAAAATTCGACACTCCTATCCTTTCTGCTGGCGCTGCAAAACACCGCTGCTCTATTATGCCCGCCCAACCTGGTACATCCGAACCAGTCAGTTCAAGGACCAGTTGGTCGCAAACAACGAAAAAATCAACTGGTATCCGGATCATATCAAACATGGACGGTTCGGGAACTGGCTGGAGAACAATATTGACTGGGCACTCGGGCGAAATCGATACTGGGGAACGCCGCTGCCAGTCTGGATCTGCGACGAATGCGGTCACCAGGAATGCAACGGCAATCGCGCTGAACTTTCGGAAAAGACCGGTCGTGATCTGTCCGAGCTGGAACTGCATCGCCCTTATGTGGATGAAATCACCTATCCCTGCCCCAAATGCAATGGCACCATGGTTCGCGTGCCGGAATTGATCGATGTCTGGTTTGACTCCGGGGCAATGCCCTACGCTCAGATGGGTTATCCCTATAAAAATGTAGAAGAATTCGAGGATCAGTTCCCGGCTGACTATATCAGCGAAGCGATTGACCAAACCCGTGGCTGGTTCTATTCACTCCATGCTATCAGTACGCTTTATATGAATCAGGAATGTTTCAAGAACGTCATCTGTATTGGACTGATTCTGGATGAAAAAGGGCACAAGATGTCCAAACACATCGGCAATGTGATCTCTCCCTGGGAAGTGATCAGTGAGAACGGGGTTGATGCGATGCGCTGGTATCTGTTCTCTTCCAGCCCTGCTGGTCAGGAAAGACGTTTCTCGTCGAACCTTGTCAATGAAGTGCTGCGGACGTTCATCCTGCAACTCTGGAATACTTATTCCTTCTTCGTGTTGTATGCCAATTTGGATCAGTGGAAGCCAGAACCGAATCAGCCAGTTGAATACAATGAGATGGATTGCTGGCTTAAATCCGCCTTGAATGCGCTGGTGCGTGAAGTAACCGAAGCTTACGAAAAATATGATCCCAACGGTGCGACCCGTCCGATTCAGACGTTTGTCGATCGTTTATCCAACTGGTATTTACGGCGTTCACGCCGCCGCTTCTGGAAGAGTGGTGCTGATGCAGACAAAAATGCAGCCTACCAAACGCTCTACAACGCATTGGTAACCGTTGCGAAGTTGATTGCCCCGGCAATGCCATTCATCTCGGACGAGCTGTACCGTAACCTGGTTTGTTCTGTGGACTCGACAGCGGTTGAATCCGTTCATATGGCAAATTGGCCGGTTGTTGATCTTGAGGCGATCGATGAGACCCTGAATAAGGAAATGGCGCTGGTGATTGATCTGGCATCGCTGGGTCATGCTGCACGAAACAAAGCCAACCGGAAGGTACGTCAACCGTTGAGCGAATGCGCATTCTCGGTTGGGTTCCTCGAAAATCGTCCTGTGATTGAGAAGTATGCGACCATTCTGCAGGAAGAGTTGAATGTTAAAAAGGTGCGGTTGCTCGACACTGCCTCAGAGGCAATGGCGTTCAGTTTGAACCCGCAACCGAAGCAGCTCGGTCAAAAATATGGCAATAAATTCCCGGGACTGCGAAAGAAAATCCTGGAACTTGACCCGATGGAAGCTGGAAAAACATTACTGGAGGGGAATTCGGTTGAAGTGCAACTGGATGGCGTTTCTTACGAGATATTGCCGGAAGAAGTTGAGGTGCGGGCGGATGCTCACGAGGGATTTGTAGTCGCTTCAGAAGGCGGCAATATCGCTGCGCTGGTGGTAACACTGACGCCTGAGTTGAAACGGGAAGGGCTGGCTCGCGAGTTTGTACGTCGGGTACAGGACCTGCGGAAAACTGCTGAGATTGAAATCTCGGATCGCATTGAGGTTGTATATGAGGCTGATGAAGAGCTGGCTCAGGCGATTGAAGAGAACCATGACTATATTAAGAATGAAACCCTGGCGGTTATGCTCTCACGCGGAACTGTTCCTCAGGATTGGGCACAGGCAGCGGATACTTTTGACGGTGTTCAGGTAAAAGTTGGTCTGAAAAAGAATTAACCGGAGACTGTTCTATGATCAAGGCATCCTGAAAAGCTATGGGATGCCTTGATGGTTTGTATCATCGCTTAGTTTTTTACCTTACGACATTTATTATTGAGGAACAAAGGGGTTATTGTGCCTCTTCAGCCTGATGGTTGGCGTAAATGGTCCATTGCAGTATTTTAGGTATTTGTTCCCAATTTTCACGATCTTGGTCGGAATCCCACTGGAAAGACGTATTGAGCGGATCACTGCCAGCAAATAAAACCTCCACTCATCTTATAATAAGTAATCTTAAAAAAGGCACGAATGTCATGTGAGAAATTTTTACTGTCTTGGTATTATATAAGTACTAATAGACCGAATCCTCGAAGAAAGGAACCCTTTATGATGGGCATCAGGTCGATGAACATGATGAAGCGTATTATGTATCGTGAGAATGTCTTTCTTCGGCAAAAAGAGAACAGAAGCAGTAGCTTTCTGGCGGTTGCTACGATTCTGCTGTTTTTGGCTATTGCTGTGTTGCTTCGTGGAGGATTCGAAGAGAAAACCGTAGCGATTCAAACTGGATACCAGACATTTGGAACTGTTTTGCTTCAGGATGCAAGGGGCTACGTGCTGGTTGGCATTCTGGCTTTCTCGGTAGGGGTGCTTTTTACGATAACCTGTCAGAAAACTGGTTTTCTGCTTTTTTGCCGCGAAAATCTCCATAAAAATAAAAATGCCTCTGTTTATAATCTGATTATAATGTTGTGTTTTCAATATCTCCTGTGCTATTTGGTTAAGTCGGAGTTAATCCGACGGAGGAAAATCTCAGACAGGCAGATCGTATCTGTTTCAGGTCATTTGAATGAAGTGGTTTCGCGTTTTAATCGCGAACAACTTCTCAAGTCAACAAATTTTGCAGTTCGAAAAGTTGAGTTGTAAAACTCAGCAGCGAATCCAGGTTTGTTTTAGATTCGAGTTGCAACCGCACTTGATTTGAGGTCAAAATGAAAAAAATAACGTTTTCCTGCTTACTGATTGGGCTGGCATTGTTTCTTTCCATGGGGTTCTTATCAACCCAACCAGTTTTTTCAATGGAGGAGGCTTGCAGCAACACTGCGCAAGCACCTATGGTAGATGGGGGGGGCCCGGATGAGACGTCTGCTCCATCGGAAGAGCGCATGACCGAGCCAGGCGGGGAAACGAATAGCATTCTTCCTGATTCCGAACTGTCAGAATCTGACCTCAACCCAACTGACCCTCCAGCTGATGATATTTTATCGTTGGATTCTCCTGAACTCGATCCGATTCCTTCAGACGATTCTGGCGTTAATCCCGAAGTCAGTTCAACCCCGGAATCAAATGATACACCTGTGCCTGAGGAACAGGTGGCTGATTCCGAATCCTCCGATGATTCTGTGACTGATCCGGAAGTCATTGTGACGCCTGATCCAACCGATCTTCCTGATCTGCTGTTGTTGGACGAATTGGAATCTAATCCTGGACAACCGGATGATGCAGCGGTTACCCCCGAAGCCAGTTCGACACCGGAACTAACCGATATGTCTGTACCTGAGGAACAGGTGGATGATTCCGAACCCTCCGATGATTCTGTGACTGATCCGGAAGTCATTGTGACGCCTGATCCAACCGATCTTCCTGATCTGCCGTTGTTGGACGAGTTGGAATCCAATCCTGAACTAACAGATGGTGCGGCGGCTAATCCCGAAATCAGTCCGACACCGAGCACGGAAAAACTCCTTGATTCGACGCTGACACAGACTCCCAAAGAGGAGCTGACCGAAGTTGTTGCGGATTCAGAGGGGAAGGATCCCGGATTTATTTGGGATCATATAGCTTATTGGTTCAGAACTTCCTGCGAAGGATGGAACCCTGATCATGGATCCTGCACTCCATCTGCCACACCTTTCCAGGCAGCGATTAATGCCCTGAAAGCAAAAATCGGAGCTGATGGATTGGATGCTCCGGTAAATGTCTTTGTAGAAAAAGCGACGTTTGATGAAGAACTGGTTATTTCAGATATATCGAATTTATTGGATACACCGAATGGCAAAGAGCGCTCAATCAATTTCTATGGAGGATGTGGAACAGGTGTAGATTTACCACAAGAGTGTACGAATGGAAACGCGACCCTTAACGGCACCGTAACCATACAAAACGTTGTTCCTTTGATCAGATTTACAAATTTCATATTCAACAACAAAATCTTCCTGAATGGTGCTGATGCTGAGATCAAAGGAGGTGCCGGTACTGGCGGGACCGACAACACATTTGAAATTGTTGACCAGGGTGGGAAAAACGAATTTACCTATATCGGCGGCTCAGGATCGAGCGCAGATTCGAAAGAAATTGTTCTTGTAACGACCAGCAGACCTGGCGGATTTACTTTTGCTGAGATCAATGTTGGGAAATCAAGCGAGAAAGATATTGTTGCCAATTTCAAATCAGCTAAAACGGATGACAAAGCGCAGCTGATTGTCATAGCTAATAAAGTAAAACGTCTGGACATTTCCGAAGTTTCGCTTCAGGATCTGGTGTACAAGTTTGAAAAACTGCAAAAGGTTTTGGCGCTGGCACAGGCAAGTGACAACGGTGGCGAAACCACGATCACCGGTAAGATGGATGCGAAATCATCGGATTATGGAGTTGTCCGATTTGGAAGTCCGACCAATTCTCTGACGATTAACGTTACCGCTGCTGATACGGATCTCACAGTTGAGTCGTTTTATAATGCAGATTTCAGAGGGGGCCTTTCGATCCTCGGCTCTTCACAACGAAATGAAATCAAGATTAAAACCGACCTGCTGCTGAAAGGCAGAAATCTGCATATAAAGGGTCATCTCATCATCGTTGATGAAGGGAAAATTTTCTCCACACGTTCAATCAACACCAGCGGAACGCCGGATTATGAAACAGCTATTTCGACTGGAGATTCCGGAAACATTCTGATCGAATCATTTAAGATGACTTTGAGTAAAGTCAAACTGCTGGCGCACGCAATAAGTCCGGCGAATGCTACCTACAAGAGTGGCAATGTCACGATTCTGGGACAGGATACCAATGGCTGGAATGTTCCGGAGCTGAATTGGATTCGTGAGAAACTTGCCAGTATTCTTGTCGGGACTGGGCTCGGAGTGTATGTAAACTGCTCAGAAATCGTTTTGACTGATGTGATGATCAAAGGGAATGATGTCAACCTGCGGGTAAACAGTGGATATTCAATCAATGAACGTCAGGCGGAAGATCTGGCAGGAATTCTGAATTCAATTGTCACAGGTTCAGGTTTGGGATTTTTCCTTGATGACCTGTTTGGTTTGGCAATTTCTGGTGAAATGCTTGATAGTATTTCGCAAACGATCACAGATATTGGCATTTTGAACAAAGGTGTATTACCGATCCCGATTGGATTTAACGCCCGGGTTGCTTATTCCGAATTGAAATTGAATGGCAACACAAGCATCGAGGCGGATGGTGATGTAAGTCTGTTGACCAACGCATCCAGCGATGCTGATCTGATTGTCAGATCCACCTATTTTGGAATTGCATTGGGAGTTTCGGTAGTCCGTTCCTGGATCGATGTGCTGGATAACACGTCGATCACGAGTAAAACAGGCAATATTATCCTGCGGTCGGAAGGAGCTGGAAACACCTCGATTACTGCAGGCTCTTATGGAGACAGCACAGCTAATGTACTGCCCCTTGCGGTTGCAATTGGTGTGTCCATAATGGATTCAAAAACAAATGTCTCCTCAGGAACAACCCTGACGGCAGAAAAATCAGTCAGTGTAGTGGCAAATGGCAGCAATGTTGGCGGAGCAAACGCCAGTGTTCTGGTTTTTGAACGCGGAACGCGTGCGATGACATTTGGAATTTACACCGGTGTCTCTAACGTCCTTGCAAAAGCAGATGGCACGATAACCGCAAAAACAGCAGTTAACGTTAGATCACGCACTCCAATTGACTTAAGCAAGATTGGCAGTGCCGGAAACAATACTATCTATATTGAAAATCATGGGCTGTCAACTGGCGAGCGGATTATATACCGAAAAGGTGACAATGCTGATCCAATTGAAGGACTGGTAGATGGTGATCAATACTATGTCTATGTTGTGGATAGTAACAACATTCGTCTTTATTCAAGACCTCCGGCTAATCTTACCCTGAACGGTGTGAAAGAAAACCAGATCCATACATTTACACCGTTTGATCCGGTTATATTTACTCCGAGTTCGGCCATAATCAGCAACGAAGACGAAACATTTACGAAATTTACGTTCAATAACCATAATTTCACCAATAATCTTAAAGTCTGGTATTCAAGTTTGATGAGCGGTCCGCTCAATGGTCTTGATGAAAGCACTGAATACACAGTCGAGCTTATTGACAGTAATTCTTTCAAACTCAAGAAAGCAGACGGGACATACGTTAAGGGAGTTACTTTTGCTGGTGACACGATTTGGCCACATGGTTTCTGGTTTCTGAATGCTGCGAAAGCAAAAACCATAATTCCAGTTTCTGCTGACTCAACTCCATCTCCAATCGATGTAGCTTCTTCCACCATAACTGTGCCAGGTCATGGCTTTGAAACTGGTGATATGGTTTTCTATTCCGTTCCCAGTGGGGAGGTATCCAGAAACTTAAACGTCGCGTTTAGCTTCACAGCCGACAGCGACAATGTCACCCAGACAACTTTAAAAATTCCGTATGGCACAGGATTGAAAGTTAACGATAAGGTTCTGTATATCCCCGGAGACAATACCACCATTGCCGGATTAACCAGCGGCAACAGCTACAAAATTGCAACCATTGTTGATTGCAACACAGCGGAGCCGGATGGTATGTGCAAACTGGTAACGCTGAAGGATAGCGAAGGAAACAATATTCAGTTTGGCACAATTGTCACTGATCCTGAAGCAACTGGTCACGCTGATTATATCCCGCTCCATTCACTGGTGAAGCAGGATTCTTATATGGATGGACACACCGCTGTTGGGCACCTGAAAGAGCATACCGCCTACTACATTATCAAGATCGACGATGACCATTTTATGCTTGCAAATTCGTTTGAAGCTGCGACCGAATATGCTAATGGCATCGCGATTGTAAAACCGACTGATGGCACGATCCAGGGGCATGCTCTGGAATTACAGGTCATTAACGGAATTGGCGTAATAGCTTCGCTGACTCTGAAAGAGGAAATGTCAAGCGGTTCCTACTACAATCAGGGCAGAGCTCTGTTGAATACACCGATCGATTATATAGTTGCAAAGGGAATTGAGCTTACCATAAAAGGTATTGGCAAAGTGTTTGATAAAGTCAAATCGATTTTTGGATATGCCACAGAAAAAGCTAAACCTGAGGAAAAAGCGGATCCCGATCCAGGTTTTGTGACTTTCAGTTCTGGTCTGGGTGTTTTGGTTAGTGTAAACTCGGTAAAAGCAGAAGCAGGCTCTACTGCTAAGTTCAACAGTACCAGAGATATTGAAGTAAAGTCGTATCTGTCTCATAATCATACCAACATTGTTGAAAGTGAATCCATTCCCGGAAGAGAAGATGGTGAAAAGGCTTCTGTGGGTGCAAGTCTCTCCGCTACCGTTCTGATTAATAAAAATCAGGCAATTATTGCTGATGGTTCAGAACTAAACGCTGACCGGGATATTCTGGTTGATGCACAGTCAATTTATCCTTCCCGAATTTTAAATACACTTCAGGCAATAAAAAATGCTGGGATAGGCGATGTTGTGGGTGTTATTACTGGAACAGTGAGTTCAACCACTTTTGCCTTCTATCCTGATTTGTTGAACGGGTTAGTGCGCAGTGTGGGACAAGGTAATGTCGGAGAAGATATAACTTCGGATATGAGCGTCGCAGGTTCAATCGGAGTGATGGTTCTGGATTCAAAAACTTACGCCCGGATAGGTGATAACGTCAAGATTAATCAGGCACGTCAGAATACAATGCAAAATGTGAAAGTTTCTGCCAAAACAGATGCTGCCTTTGCCATGATGGCAGGGAACTTTATATTCAATACAACTCCGGCACTAAGACATGACAAAAAAATGGAGTGTGTGAAGAAGTTCTTTAAGAATATTCCAAAGTCCGTATTCAGTCCATTTGGAGCCAGTGGTGGGAAGAAAGGAATTGGCGGCAGTTTCTATTTGCCGGTTATGATTTTCAAAACCGTTGCTGAAATCGGAAACAATACATTGATCCATGTTGGTAAACAGGGAAGCTTACAGGTCCTGGCTGACACGAATGTCAACAACTTTACATTTGTACAGGCAGGCAGTGAGGCCTCTGATGGTTTTGCAGTAGCCGGAGCAATATCGTATAACGGAATATTCAATACCACAACGGCCAAAATTGCGCCATTGGCGCGGATAACCGGTGGAGACGTTGCTGTCAGTGCAAACGACCATACCCAGAGTATTGCATTGGTTGGGGCAATAGCTAAAGGCACCAGCATTGGTGTTGGCGCATCATTCGGGGTAAATACAATCATACGGAATGTAAGTGCGATCATTGGCTATAACAATGAGAGCCAGGGTGGCCCCTGGCAGGTTGTATTTACCAACACGAATTCAGATCCTGTCACAGCGACAGCGGTTGCTCCTTTCAATGGAAAACCCGTAATAGATACGGTGACTGACGGAGGCGTTGATACTGCGGAAATTCAGCTGCTGGACACAACTGAAACGGGCGATGTAACGTTGGCATACGATGGCGTCTCTACCACAATAAATGCTGCTGCGTTGACTCCCGCAACACTCGAAACAGCCTTAAACGGGTTGTCGACAATCAGCGATATTGGTGGCGTCAAGGTTGTAGCTGGAGATTACGGTGGTTGGAAAATCATCTTCAATAATCCAGGAGCACGTAAACCAATAACGCTCGGAACGGTTGAAGCTACCATCCTCGAACTTGGGCGGGTAAACGCCTATGAGGCACAAACACTCTCCATAGGCAATCCAACTCAAGGTGCATTTCGCTTGAGCTTCCAGGATGAATTGACGGAAGTTCTGCCCTGGGATGCAACAGACTCACAGGTTCGGGCTGCGCTCAATAAACTGGCAACCATTAAAAATCTGAAGCTGGATGCCAGCAATACACCTGTCGGCGAGGTAACGGTTGTGAAAGACGCCGCGACTGGAAATTACGAAATCACCTTTAATGTTTATAAGAACCTGGATGAAGTCCAATTTGAGAGACTGGAGGCCAGTGACGGGTCAATCTATGTAAAAGCAAATGGAACGAACCAGAATCAGACGATCTACAGCAG
This sequence comes from Chloroflexota bacterium, assembly GCA_012799995.1. Lineage (GTDB taxonomy): Bacteria > Chloroflexota > Anaerolineae > Anaerolineales > Anaerolineaceae > Flexilinea. The sequence goes on from JAAZKE010000010.1 coordinate 29,937, forward strand.
CATGAAGGGCGGCGCATTCTACCTGACCTATAAAGGTGCGAACACAAAACTGCTGCCATATGACGCGGGCTTCAACGATATTCTGGCTGCTCTACAGGAACTGCAGGCGATTGTTGACGCCGGAGGCGTCACAGTGACAGACGCACAGCTGTCCGATGGAAGTGGAATAATCAACGCTTCCGGCGAGATTGACATGTCTGCTAAGGCAACCGGCAGCAACTGGGTGTTCTCGTTGGCCGCAGCTGGGACAACAAATGCCTCCGAAAAAGGTGGTATCGGTATGCCAAAAGCGGGTATGCTGGAAAGGCTGCTGACTCACCTGGGGCTTGCAGGAAAGAAAATGGATAAGGCAGGTTCCGATGCCTTCAACGGTGGAGCTGGAGACAACATCAGTAAACAGGTCGAGAACTCAGTCTCAGGTGCCGGTGATCTTTCCGTAAATGTACTGATTGATAAGGTGATCGCAGCCATTCGCAATGCAGGGTTGGTGACAGCTTCGAAGATCAATGTTACAGCAGTCAACGATACTGAATTACGTTCCGTATCGGGTACAGCTGCGATTACGCTTGCGGGTGAAAACACCTCAACAGGGATTGCAGGTTCACTTTCTTTCAACTGGGTCGATGGGTTTACCAAAGCGATCGTTGATGATGTAAAGATTGCTCCGTCTACCTTAAATGATGTAAAACCCAGCGAACTCACCGTCGAAGCTTCGAGAACAGGGAATATCGTATCCATTTCGGCAGGTGGTGCCGGTGCTCCGCGACAGAAGGGACTTGCGATTGCAGGATCGGTATCAGTGAACATCCTGAGAGGATCAACTGATGCAGTTCTCAGCAACATTAAAAGCAACTCTGAAATTTCCGGACCCGTTAAGGTCGTTGCAAAAGATAATTCCGATATCGTAGTTGTCGCCGGCGCTGGTTCCTATGGTGGGAAGGTCGGTTTTGGCGCTGCCTTATCGGTAAACTTGATTCAGAGCGAAACCAATGCTCTCTTCAAAGCCAGCGACTTAACTTATGATGGTGCTTTAGAGGTAAATGGGACAAATGAAAACTTAATTGTCTCTGTTGCCGGAGCTGGCGGTGTTTCTAAAGATCAGTTGGGCGTTGGCGGGACGGTAGCGGTTAACATCCTGCTAAGCAGTGTGAAGGCAATTGTCTCCGAGGTTACAGCAAGCAGTACAGCAGCAAACGGTAATGCACTGATCAACGCACTCAATAACAGTTCAATTATCAATATAGCAGGCGCAATTGGTGTAGCGAAGAACACTGGTGTTGGAGCTGCTGTTGCTTTCAACATGATTCAACCTACAATCGTCGCATCTATCCGCAATTCGAATTTGGCAGTTGGAGATTTCTCTGATCCAGATAATGGTGATCAATCCAAGATTGATGTAAAAGCTAAAGATACCAGTTTAATTACTGCCATTGCAGCTGGTGGGGCTGGTTCGGAAGAGTTATCGGTCGCTGCCGGCGTTTCTGCAAACGTCATACTGTCGGACGTAAAAGCTTCTATTGAGGGGATTTCATCTCATCATATTAAAGCTACCGGTGACATTTCAGTTCTTGCCAGCGCTGAAAACAATATTTATGGCGGTTCCGGCAACGGAGCTGGCGCTGGTAAATTCGCAGTTGGCGCTTCACTCACCTTCAACTTGAGTCAAATCACTGCTGCAGCTTTCGTTAAAGGTGCAACCGTTGAATCTTATAACGGCGATATCTATATTCGCTCTATTGCTAACAGCGATATGGTCTCGGTTTCTGCCGGTGGGCAGTACTCAGGTAACATTGCGGTTGGCGGATCTGTTGTGATCGGAATCCTTAGCAATGACATCAGCGCTTACATCAGCGACGGTGCGGATGTTACTGCTGCTGGCAGCGTACTTGTCAGCGCAGAAGATGATTTTACCGGGGTTCTGTTGGCTGGTGGTGGCAACGCGGCTGGATCTACCTCGTTTGGTGCTTCTAACTCCACCTTTATCTCTTCCAACATCGTCCAATCTTATGTTGGAGCGAATGTAAAGGTTCGTGGCAAAGGAAAGAAGGCTGTTGTAAAAACGCTGGGTGCGGATCTGATGACCCCTGGAGACTGGAAATATGTTGATAACCGCGGCGTTTTTGTAACCGCAGTTTCAAACCATGCAGTTCGGATTTTTGCAATAGTTGGTTCAGGGGCCGGTACGACTGCTATTACCGGTTCAGGTACGTTATCCATCCTCAATGACACTGTCAAGGCTTACATCGGTTCAGGTGCAACTGTTGAAGCTGCTAATGACGATACGGAGGATGACCTAAGTAGTACAACTGGTGATCCTAATAACAGTAATCCACTGACGGTCAGAGTCTTCGCAGCTGGCAAAACCACTATGTGGGGTGTTGCCGGTGCATTTTCCGGTGCCGGAACCTCAGCTATTGGCGTTGGTTTGGATGTCGGTGTCTTGACAAAGACGGTTGAAGCATATGTTGATGGTACAGTCAATTCTGAAGGTGACATCATCGTACAGGCGCTCTCCAAAGAGCAGATTATCTCTGTCTCAGCTTCCGGCGCGGGTTCCGGATCAATGGCTGTTGAAGGGTCTGTCGGGGTTTACACACTTGTTCTGAAAACAAAAGCATACGTGGGTTCGTCAGCAGTATTATCCGCTGCCGGATCAATCCTGGTTAATGCTTATCATGAAACGCTTGCAGTTTTGACCGTCGGCTCAGCTGGTGGCTCCAGCTCTGTGGCAGCTGGTGCTTCCCTCGAAGTGGCAGTTGAGGTAAAAGATGTTCATGCGTATATTTCCAATGGCGCAACCGTCAATGCGCGTGGTCTGGGGAATGGTTTAACTGCCTTCAGCGGTAGCTTCACTGAAACATACACTGATGTGCCGGTAGATGAAAATGGAAATATTATCAGGGAAGATGCAACAGTAACGGTCACGCGACCCTCTTTCGATCCAACATCGGTGACTGATAATACGATCACACTGGATGTCGACCCAGGTTGGAAGACCGGTGATCTGGTCAGCTACAATATTGGCGATGCAACAGATAATGCCATTGGTGGTCTTGAAGATGGCATATCCTATTATGTGATTGTAGATCCATCTAATAGTAAGAAGATCAAACTGGCGACCGATTATCTCAATGCCAGAGATGGAATTGCAATAACGCTTGATCCTTCTGCAGCGACAGGTAATGCACACACCTTGTGGAGAGGTGAGATTGCTGAAAAGCCTTACGTCTTCAATCTGCCTGGTGTGCTTTATGATGAAGATCTTAATGACGATGGAACCAAAGATAATGACCCGAACATCGATGTGCTGACCAAAGAACGCGAAGCAGCACCTGAATCAATCAGCTTTAATGGGCTGGCGGTATCTGCGGTAAATAAAGAAAATCTTCTGACAATCTCGGTGAGTGCTGGTGGATCAGGTTCTGTGGCAGTAGAAGTTGGCGCGCTGACCAATGTCGTTGTTATTGACGTCGATGCTCATATTGGCGAAAATGCGAAGATTAACCAGAAAGCGGACTTAAACCTGGACAGCAGGTCGAGCGTGTATGTGCTGGCAGGTCATGACTTCTTCCATGTTGGCGTTGTCGCATCCATTGCTGTCTCCGGAGAGGCTGCAGCAGCCCCGGGTTTTGATGCAACTGTTTATGTTGTTGACGTCAAATCACAGATCGCTGATGGCGCAAAAGTAAAAGCAGCAAAAGATGTGATTGTCAATGCCAATGCTGAATCGCTGTTCGTATCAGTAGCAGCCGGTGGATCCGGGGCTGGAATGGTTGGTGCGGGCGGCTCCGTTGGTATTGTAACGATGGTTACCAATACAGTTGCTTCCATCGGAGACGATGATGGGGATACCATTGGTGCTACAGTTACAACAAATGGCAATGTGTTTGTGAATGCTTATGATAAAGCCAATGTTGTATTGGTCACCGGGGCAATCGGAATTGGCGTAGGTGGAGGTGGTTTTGGCGCCAGTGTCGGTGTTCTGGTCGATGTAAGAAAGACCTACGCAATAATAGCTCCTTATTCCCAGGTAACAGCTAATGGATTGGGAGCATCCATTAATGATAAGGTTTACACCAAAGACATGGGATCTGACGGTTCCTTCTCTACCTTCCCACAGGCAAAGGGAGTGATCGTACAGGCTTATGCCTCGGATGTAGTTACAACCGTAGTATTCGCCGGCGGTGGCGGTTTATATGGTGGTTTAGCCGGTGCCGTGCTGGTGGACATATTCCAGAGCGATGCGGTAGCGAAGATTGGTGAACATGCTACAGTGACTTCGGGTGGAGATGTATTTGTCAATGCACTGAATTACACCAAAATTTTCAATTTTGCCGGGACTTTAAGTGGAGGAGCAGGTGCTGTTTCCGGTAGCGTAGCAGTCAATGTTGTCCGTAACAATGCCAAGGCAATTATCGGACAGGCTGCAACGATTACAGCAATTGACCAGGTTCAGGTTGCAGCGCTGAGTAATAAAGACACCACAACTGTATCAGCCTCTCTGTCTGGCGGTGGCCTTGGTATTGGCGTGTCGCTGCTGGTCAATGTGATTGGTAGTGAGTTCTCCACTCAATTCGAGACTGAATACTCAGAAACGGAACGTGATGAAAACGGGGAGTTGAAAACCGGAACTACCCATACTCATAAAGAGACAATCTCTGCGGATGTGTTAGGCGATGAAGATGAATCCGGAGATCAAAAGGTAATCGGTGTTGTAGATGAAACCAACGACAATTACGGACAGATTTCAACCAGCCTTGATGACCTTTACACTGAAGCGCCCACAAATGAAGATGAGACGAATACTGCTGATTATGGGAAACTGGTATCACTGAAGCTGAAAGACGTCTCTACCAGGGTTGCTGAGCAGGATATCTCTTCAAAAGCCAAAGCTGCGCTGGAAGCAACCGGTACAGCAGCCAGATCTGGAACCATAGCGGTGATTGAAACTGACGCGACAGTAAAACTGTCCGGTGAAGCAAGCGTGTTGAATGTGATCGCTCAGGAACGGGTCAATGATCTGGCAATTGGCGGTTCGGTTGCTGCTGGTGGTTTGGGAGTTGGCGGAGTAGTAGCAATCACTGTGATCGGATCGAATGCCAATGCAATTATCGAGTCCGGCGCGTCTGTTCAAGCATATGAAATTAACGTAATTGCAGGATTGGATTCCAATATCGATGCGACTTCAGTTGCGGGCAGTATCTCATTTGCAGGGGGATTTACTGGCCAGGTTGTGGTACTGGATGACCACGCAAATCAAGTCGCCTCGATTGGCAGCGTTGATACTGTAACAACAGCAGTGAAAGCCGAAACAATCAATGTCAAAGCAAAGGCGAACAGGGTTGTAAAAGCGAACGCATCAGGTTTGACTGCTGGACAAATAGCTGCCGGATTCTCAGTTGCAGTATCCAATGTAGATGGGCAGACGCTTGCTTCCCTCAAAGCTGTTACCAACCAGCCCTTCACTATGGTTGATGATTTCAGCAAAATCAAAGTCAACGTGAATTCAGAAGCCAGTGTTGAAACACACACATTGACGATCAACCTTGCAGGTGGATCAGTTGGCGGTGCAGCTGGTGTTGTAACCAACACTGTAAAGCCGACAGTAGAAGCTTATATCACCGAAAGTGTCATCAAATCAAATGAACTGCAGGTTATTTCCAAACTGCAATCAAAAATTATCTCTAAAGCAGTTGCTGTTGCAGTCACAGCGGCAGGTGGCGGTGGACTGAACATTGCGGTAGTCACAAACGCTCCGATTATCCGGGCATATATTAAGAACAGCGAATTATATAAACAAGCCGGGATCGTAATAAAAACGCTGTACAATGCTGATGATGTTGGAAATCAGATTGAGGGGAAAGATGTATTCGTTTCCTCAACAGCTATCAGCGGTGCTGGATTAGCAGGACTAACCGGTAGCATAGCTGTGATTCACAGTGCACCTGAAGTTTCTACCAGACTGTTTGGGTCAGAAGTTCAGGAATCCAGCGGCTTTCTTGAAATCCTATCAAAAGTTTACAACAAGTTCGAAGTGGAGTCTGTTGGCGGTGCAGTTAGCGGAGCAGCTTCAGCTGTGGTCAACCTGGCGGTAGTGGACAACAGTAACAGCAAATATTTGGCCACTATCAATACCTCCAAATTTGTGAACGGTTATGGAATTGTGATCGATAATCATGTCATTGAGACTGCCAGCTCCAAGGTTGTAGGCGCTTCACTCGCAGGTATAGGAAGCGGCTTCATTAATGTAGCAGTATCAACCCTGAACCCGGAAGTGAAATCAGGCATTCATAACCTGATCGGATCATCTTTTATCGAACTCAATCCAAAGCATCCGGATTTGAATCGGAAAGTTAACATATTGGCCCAGTACGATGGGGATGCACAGGCAAAAGCTTTAGGCGTCGCTGTCAGTGCTGGCATCAGTCTCGGCGCATCCGTGGCAGTTACTTTTGTGGATCCGGTCATTGAAGCTTACCTGACCAGCGACTCTGATGTTTCAACATTAAAAATTGAATCTGATATCCCATGGATCATTGAAGCCAGACAGAACATTAACAAAGATGGTTCATTTGTTGAAAGTGGCGCAATCTCACAGGCAAGCGCATCTGGTGGTGGAATTTTTAGCGGTACTGGTTCGATTGCCACTGCAAAGAACCGACCAATGGTAAATGCAAAAGCAGCTGTCAAAGGTCATCTGGTTATTAGAAACCTCACCATCAATGCACTCACCTATTCCCTTTCCAGCGCTGAAACATTTGGCGTATCGGTTGGAGGAGTGGGAATGGGTGCATCCGTCTCCACGGCAGATTCTGATGGTACCGTTAAAGCCACCTTTGCTACCGGTACTACAGGGAAAAATGTAGAAACACTCTATGTCAAAGCGACTGTCAATGACAACGCGTATGCGACCAGCGTCTCCGGAGTGGGCGGCGTAATCTCAGCCAACGGCTCGGTTGCCAACGCTACGGCTCAGACAGACAGTACGGCGGAAATTACCGGAAGCAGTACTCTAACCAGTCAGCAGATTGATGTTGAAAGTGTCGCACGTCCAATGTCGCTTGCCGAAGCCAATGGCGTGAGTGCAGGCGGGTTGGCTGTAGGAGCGTCAGTAGCGACCTCAACAGTAAAGCCAACAGTCAAGGCATCTGTAAATGCCAATATCACCAGCACAATATTAAATGTGAAGGCACAAAAACTGACCCTCGACAGCATTTTAAACAGTAACGCGGAGGCGAACGCTGCTGCTGGCGCACTCATTGGTATCAATGCAACTGTAGCCAAGACCTATGATGAAACAAAAGTAAGTGCAACAATTGGCGCCGGACGGACGATTGAGAGCAGTCAGATTTCAGTATATGCTCTCAATAACTCTAAACAACAGGCGATAACAAGCAACCTGGTAATTTCGGCAGGAGGGTTAATAACAATAGCGGTGGGTGGTAGCGAGGCTCGCTCCACAACCGATCTTGAAACAGTGGCGGAAGTCGGCAACAATACCAAAATAAAACAGCGTTCTGTGTCCACCAACAGCTTCTCAGTTGAAGCTTCTACCACTATTGACCAATATGCCCAGACGAGCGCGCTCGCCGGCTCAGCGAACGTAAGCTTGGGATCAGTCGCAGTAGCAGGCTCAGTATCAGCAACTGATTCAAATTCTGATACCCGTGCCATTATTGGCAGCGGAACAATCATTGATGTAAACCGGTTCTCCCTTAAAGCAAATCACCAGGTTATCGGGAAGAGCTCATTGAACTCCATCGTTGGCGGTGTGATTGGTGGAAGCGGTGCGGCAGGTTACAATACCGCGAATTCGACAGTTATCGCTGAGGTAGGTGCGAATAGCAAGATCACAGCTGAGCAGGCGATCGAACTTGAGGCGAAAAATCAGACCGATCTTGAGGACGAGAAAAAAGGGACAACAGGAGGTCTGGTAAGCGTAGCAGGCGTCTACAGTGATACCAAAATCACGTTGGTTACAAAAATAAATATTCTGTCTAACGCTGTGTTGACTACGAAATCGACCGATAAAAATCTGATTCAGGTTTTTGCCGCTGCAACCAATATAGTCAATGCCAAGAGTACAATGACATTCACAACTGGCGGCGCTCTCAGCGGCGCAGGGGCAACCAACAAAATCAGCGCAAGGAATGTGTTGGCAGAAATCACCGTTGGGGCTGATGCAAAAATCACTTCGAACGGTGGTATGGCATTATCAGCCCGCACCAGTGGAACGCTGGAAGGCAACGCAGATATTGAAACGTTCGGCGCCGGAACTGTCATGCTCGGCTCAACGAAAGCTGAAATCTTCCCAATCAATCGCATTATTGTAGAAGGTGGCGCTGAACTGACTGCGGATAACGAACTGACGATCGCAGCAGGGCGAAGTACAGATACGTCCGTTTTGGATTCCTCAGATGTATACAAAGTCCATGCCCGTTGGGATGGGTTTGCCGGATCGTTGATTCCGATTGAAAAGGTGAATGCGGAAGCCTATATCATTCAGACCAATAAAATCGACATCAAAGCTGGTAGCCGGGTACGCGCAGGATCACAGCTTAGTCTGTTCACTGATTCATGGAATACGGTGGATCTGGTCGCCAAAGCCAAAGTTGTCAGTTGGGTGAGCCTGGCAACAGATGGAATAACAAAATTGTTCTCGGATAACTCCGTCGAGTTTTATGCAGGCACCAAGCTGGCTGAAAATCATGCGTCCGTAATCATGAACGGATATGCGGAGTCTGGTTTCAACCGTGTGCAGGAGATCACCTTCGAGAAATTAATAATAACGGTCTATGATGAGGGAAATGCAAAAAAGAACTCCTGTGAAGTAATAACAAAAAATGTAGTCGGTGGAATCAGCTACGCTTTGAAACTCGGTACGATTAATCAGAGTCTGGTTGATTCACTTAATGCTGCTTATGAGAATCTGTATAAATATGGAGCTACCAGCGATTTGCTGAAAAGCTTCTATGAAGGCGAAATCGAACGTCTGAAAGAAGAGCTGGCGAAAACAACCACGCCGATCATAATCGATAAGCCTGACCCTGAACCAGATGTCTATCTCTATCCGGCAAAGAGTGTGATTGTGATTCGTGTGGATCCGATCATTGCCGCAGCTGGCAGAATTGATATCAGAACAGGCATTTTGAATGGCAGCGGCGAATTTAACGCTCCAGCTAATCCTAAGGTGACTATCACAAACAACACTCCAGCTTTTCTCGAGATTATGGGAATTACGATCCCAACCGAAACCGGTGGTATTTACCTGAACACCTCCAGAATAAATTCGAACAGTGAGATCACAACGTCTAACACACGGACGGCTGACAGGCTGAACAGCACCAATAAGAATGGCGTCGACTGGCCAGCAAGCCCTGGGACCGCAGCTTTCTTGCTTTCCGGGGAAGCTCCGGGAACCGAAGACCCTGTTATTAAAATCCAAAACACGCTGGATATCAACAACTTCACCCTTGATCTGAGAAAAGGAGAAGGAGCCGAAATCTCCGATGAAACCATGGAGAAGATCAGGAATGCTATCCAGATGAACTGGCCTGATATTACAGTCCTCCCGTCCTCCAGCGGTGGAAGCGGAATCTATAACGACAATGGTAAAGTGATCATTAAAACCTTTGATGGAGGGCATTCTTCGATCCGGATCCTGAATATAATTCGTGCCAAAAACCAACAGATCCTGAGTGGCGGCGGTGATGTATATATCTCGGGATTGACAAGTTACTCGATCGGTGGCGAAGCCTCCAACATTTTGAACTACTATACTAAAAATGCGGACAATGTTTACGTTCGTAATGGAATGGGAACGATTACGGATGAAGACTATAACAGCACATTGAATGAGAACAATGTGGGCACTTTAGTTGGTGACCGAATCACGATTGAGGCAGAGTATATCAATCTGAACGGGATTATCCAAAGTGGCAAAGACCTTTATAAATTAACCCTTGACAGCCAAACGTTGGCTGAAATTGCACTTTATGATGGATGGCACGGGATGTTTCTCCTTCCAGAAACTACAAGGAGGAATCCTGGCTTTAATGTTTGGTACCACACGGAGGAAAAACTAATTCGCACAGACCCAATCAAGAGCAGCGGCGGATTTGTCAGTTTGACGGGGCACATTGTTAATACCGGCTATGGGGAAATTCGCGTCCTTGGTGGCTATCCCAGAGTTGAAATTGACAACCAAACTCCTTTTAATCTGAAGCTTGACGGCATTGATCTTTCTCATAAAGGTGAAGGCATACTGCTCATCAATGATCTGGCGGGTGGAACACCAGATATCACTGGTAAGGCTCCACATACGGACGGAAACTCATATATTTCGAGCTTCTCTAAAACAGATAATGGAATTGTTGTACAAACCCAGGACGTCAGGGGGAACAACTCACCTATTTCCACCACGATTGTCAACTCACCTACAATCACCTACAAGCCTGATGCTTCCTGGCGTTATGGATGGACGACAGTTCAATATACAACCACAGTCCAATATGCAACGGTTCAGAGAGGAGCCTGGTTGGGGATTATCCCGGACGTATTCCAGGAGATCGATGATAAATATTGGGGGCCTAAAATAGTATCCGCGGCAGAATATGGCGGGAATGGCCCCTATTTCTATAAAGATGATACTTCCGGACTTCCAGAACATAATGAAACGTTCAAACGAGTTGAGATAAGCAATACTGGACAGGTAGAAATATCCAGGCGTTCCTGGTGGACCTGGTACGGTTCAAAAGTTGTTGAATTGAAGTTTGAGAAGAGAATAGGTTATATGGATACCTATGACCATCAGGTTAATGCCCATCAGGATGTTCTGATCAACTTCATCGGTTACGATACGGGGCATATTCGTATCCAATCGACAGAAAACGGGAATATCATTCTCAACGGAAAGTTGATTAATCCGAGCGGAGATGTGAACATCACAGCAGTTGGTGGCGCCATATCCAGCAATGACGGCAATGGCACTATTCAGGGTGTCAACATTAACCTGATCAGTGGGAATGAAATTGGGACCGATATCGTTCCGTTGTCAATTCAACTGATGGGAGATAGCGGAAATCTGTTCGCAAGGTCAGCCGCTGGCAACATTAACCTGAAGAGCTTCCACGGTGACCTTAGAATTATTCATGTGAATGCGCCTTCAGGCAACGTAACGCTCAAGTCAGCTGGATCAATGACGAAAGGTAGTGATCCAGAGGGAAAGATTACAGGCAAGAACATTACTTTGATCAGTGGCGGAACAATTGGAACCAGCAGCAGTGATCCAATCTCAATTGATTCCAGCACCAATGGACAGTTTGGCAAAGTCAATATCAGTGCTCTCGACAATATTTATCTGGTCGAGAGGACCGGTAATCTGAACCTTGAGAAGATGACCACTGAAAAAGACGTCTGGTTGAAAATTATAGACGGCTCACTAATTGATGCCAATAAGATTCAGACACGTGATGACCGGACCTATGAAGAGTTACTGAATTCAGTCTATAAACGACTGCAATTGCTGGAAGAAACCGGTGCTCAGGATAAGATCGATAACTTGTATAGTTCCATTGTTACGATCAAGACTCAGGAATATCGAACCTACTGGCAGTATCGCAATCAACAGGATGATCCAACGAATTATGACGCGACGTTTATCGTAAAGTTGACTGACGCCGAGAAAACCTATTATGAGGATTTCTATCGACAGCTCGGTACTGAACAAGGTATATCAGAACCTGATTTGGACAATTTCGTCGCTGATTCCCTTCAGACGCTTGAAGAAGCTCGAACCGAGCAATATCACAGCCTACATGCACTATATAGTTCAGTAGGTGATTCTTACAATCCTGACTACGTCTATGTACTGTCGCAAGCAGAAAAAGATACCATCAAATCCGGCGTCAAGGTTTGGACGAAGGATGAGCTGCAGCAGCTGATCAGCGCAAACCTGCTCAAAGAAGTTTCCAGCACTTTGTCCAATAATGAAGACCCGAATATCGTTGCCAGAAATATCGCATTGGATATTAATGGATCGGTCGGAATCTACAACGATGTACCAATGGTCATTCCGGTAGATGCTGATGGACATTTGGCTCCGATGACGGATGATCAAAAAGTGGCACTGGCTGCTGCGGAACGATCGGATGTGGCTTATGTCGGGGATACATACGAGAACACCATTTCGATTTATCAAAACAGACTTACCCTTCCAACAGGAACTTACTGGGATACAACCATATTTAAGCCAGGGCTGGGGATTCTGATTGAAAACTGGGGAATGGAATTGGTTTATAATCTTGGCGACAACCGGAATGTCTGGACGGTGACAGATGTTAACGAGAACGTTTTAACTGTTGATCGAACCGTGTTCTCAAGCGAGTTAGGGGAATTTTTTGGTCCAATGGAAACAACGGTAAAACCAGTTATTACGACTGATCTTAGGGATTATACAGGCAAGATCAGCGAACTGTTAATCTTCTCACGCGATGACATCAATGTTGATGTTCATGGAACGATCAACGCGCTGGTAAAAGACAATCTCTTCCTCGGAGGAGGTTTGAATAAAAACAGTGACCTGAACATCGGTTCGGTTGAGTCAACCAATGGCGGTGAAATCCAGATCAAGAGTCATCGGAGTGTGATCAACGTAGCAACAAGTTCTCAGAATGAAGCCAACGTGATTACCTCCGGGGATGTTGTTCTGGAAGCTGGTGATGGATCTGTTGGCACCACCACAAAACCGATCTATACTGCGATAACTGGCGGAAAACTGACAGCAAGGGCATTCGAGGACGTTTTCATCACACAATGTGAACTTGTGAATGGTTCCTGCATAAGAAATACTGCCCATCCCTATCTGATGGCAGGAAATGCGCCTGATCTGCGCCTGTCGTCCATTTATTCGCAAACAGGTTCAATCCTGTTTCAGACAGCCGGTTCCATCCTCGATGGAGAAAACACGGACTTTGTCAAGGTTTTGGGACGGTTTGTCAATCTGATTGCCGGCAATGCGATCGGTGAATCCGATGATGCTTTGGAAGTGAAATCCGGATTCAGCAAGACCGAGCCGGCAAACGGCTGGCTGAAAGCGACTGCACTTAATAACATCAACATTGCTGATCGTGAAGGTGATTTGGGAGTGCTTAACATCCTGTCTTACCAGGGGGACGTGACTCTGTTAGCACAGGGCTCAATCCTGGATAGCGGTGATCTGATTGATCCTTATGATCCAACCTCAGCTGCAGACCCATCCAGCATCGGCGGCACGTGGCCTAAAGCGAACGTGATTGGGAAGAGCATCTCTCTGAACGCAGTTCTCGGTGCAGTTGGTGAAGCTTCAAATGAATTTGATATCGATTCACAATATTCAGGAACCGGGACGCTTTCAGTATCAAGCGGCAATCTGTTGAACAATTATCTGATCGAAACAACTGGTGATGTGCTGCTCAACACAGTGACTGCTGGTGCAGATGTGATTTCCTTCATCACTGCTCCATCCGGCAGCATCCTCAATGGTGCTAACGATGGTGATTTCAACGTTACCTCCGGAAAGGCCAAACTGTCTGCATCCCAGAACATTGGTACAGCTGTCAAGAACCTCACGACAAAGGTGGGCAGGCTGGAAGGTACAGCTATCAATGGAGGTATCTGGATCTACAATACAGGGGCATTGGTAACAGGCCTGGTGACCGATACGCCTGACGCAATTATCAGCGGTGGCGATGTGGTCATCAAAACAGCAGGTTCCAATACGATTGCTGCTAATGTTACAGCAGTTGATAATATTACGCTCTCCGCAATAGATTCAAGCGGTGCGGGGGATGACATCATCGTCAACCCCAATATTGAAATCATATCTCCTTTGGGCTCCATTTTCCTGGAAGCTGGAGACGACCTGAACCTCAAGGATGGGGTGCAACTGCAGGCACTCCACGACATCTATCTTAGAGGGGACTATAACCCAGGAGGAGACAGTTCTGATCCAGATGCATTGGGAAGTGTTGTGGAAATCCGTGGCACGCTGACACCAGGAGTTGGAAAGAACATAAATGTTCATACTTTTGGTGATAATGACAAAGTCCACATCTATACTTCCTTCGATGGAATTATTAAAACCGGTGATGGGGACGATGAAATCCTGTTCTATGGCGATATCAAGCTGACAAACGGCGGGACAGTTGATGGCGGTGCTGGAAATGACACCTTGAATTACGCAAACTACCAGAACCCGGTCGGTATCTACATTAGCGGTATCGGATCAATCGATGGTGTTAAAGGAACGGAAGGACATAGCCTGTCGGGTGGGTTTGATAACATCAACGGATTCACAGGTACATCCTTATCCGATGAAGATGTCTTCATCGGAACCGATGACGATTCAACATGGTTCATTAAAAAAGACGGCTCGATCGACTACACCATTCTGTCCAGAACGATCAATCTCAGGAATTTTAAAAAGCTGATCAGCGGTTCCGGCAATGATCGCTTCATCCTTGAAGATGGGGCAACATTCCCTGGCGATATCATCGCCAACGCTGGAACAGATACGCTGGACTTCGGTAACCTGACCACCGTGATTGATGTTGAATTGTCTGATGTCGGAAGTGTTGATGGATTTCAGGGAAATGAGCAGAGTCTGATTGGATTCTTTGACAACGTTGAAGTGCTGATCGGAACCAACCCAATTTATGGCAATGACATCCTGCGTGGACTTGATCAACCTTCCGAATGGCTGTTGAATAACGGCACGGACGGTACCTATACCAGTATAGGCAGAACCCTGGTCTTCAACAATGTTGACAGCTTAATCAGTGGAACCCATGCAGATACCTTTACGATCGCTGATGGTGCGATCTCTGATGCTCATATAGACGGCGGAAGCGGTAATGATACGCTCTATAGTGGTAATCCAACAGTGCCGATAACGATTCAGTTGCTTGGGATTGGAAGCATTGATGGCTTCACAGGTGAACAGACGAACCTCACGGGATCGTTTACCAATATCAATCATCTTGTGGGAAGTAATAATACACCTCATACACTGGCAGGGCTCAATCAACCTTCGATATGGACACTCGCTCCATCGCAACCTGATACGTATACCAGCCTTGGACGATCGATTACCTTTAGTGAGGTTGTATCGTTAGTGGGCGGTACTTCAACTGACCAGTTCGTTTTCAGCGGTGACAGAACATTCACAGGGGATATTGACGGCGGAAGCGGATTAGACACATTGGATTATGCAGCTTATGACAGTGGAATTCAGACCTATCTGACAGCATCAGGCGGCATAGATGGATTTAATGGAACTGTAACCGGGATCACCGGAAGCTTTAACAACATCAATGAGATTGTAAATACTCCTTATGAGGATACGCTCACCGGAGCAGATCAAAACGCGGTCTGGACGCTCTCATCCAATGGCGCAGGGAACTATACCATTGGAACAAATCAGCTGATCTTCAGCGAACTGGAGACGAAAGTTGGCGGTGCAGCTGATGATGATTTTGTGATCCAGGATGGTGTAACTAATGCTGAAACGCTGGATGGCGGCCTCGGTTCCAACAAGTTGAATTATCTCAACCGGACAACTCCTGCAGAGTTCCTGCTGAACGGATTTGGAAGCAAAGTTGGATTCAGTGGAACCGAAACAACAGCCAATGCTGTTTTCGACAATATGACAGCAGTTACAGGATCGGCAATAGGACTGGATAGCCTGACTGGAATCGACTCTGATGCGGTCTGGAACATTTTTGATGGCGATCAGGTGTTGTACCAGGTGGGTTCAAATACGTTGGATATTGCCAGCGTTGAAAACTTGAACGGTGCCGCCATGAGTGACATCTTCAAGTTTGGCGATGGCGTGACTACAAATATCAGCCTCAATGGAGGCGCTGGTGCTAACTGGTTGGATTACAGCAACTATACCTCACCGGTTTCTGTGAACTTGACTACTGGTGAAGCGACCGGGCTGCTGCCAAAGGCATTCAGAAACATCGCCAATGTCATCGGTGGCATTTCTGATGATCTGCTGATCGGTGACAGCGGTAATAATCAGTTGCATGGCGGAGCCGGAAACGATTTCCTGTACGGTGAGAATGGCAATGACATCCTGTATGGCGGCGCGGGAATCGACTATCTTTATGGCGGTAAGGGCGATGACAGGTTCCTCTATATCGGAAATGAAGAATTCAATGACTTTGTTCATGGTGACAGCGGGTTGAACACGCTGGATTTCTCTACCAGCAGCAACCCGGTCAATGTCCTGCTTGAAGCAATCGGTCTCAAGACCGGTTTCAATGGCAGCCTGGCAGGGCAAAGTGGCAGCTTCAATGAAATCAACAATCTGATCGGTACCGCACTGGCTGACACATTGACCGGTTTGAATGAATCAACTATCTGGGTGATTGGTGTGACAGGAAATAAACTGACCAGCCTGAATCGGAATCTGTACTTCAATGGCATTGAGAACTTGGTGGGAGGCAATAAATGGGATGCCTTCAGCTTCAATGATGGAGCGATATTCGATGGGAATATCGATGGCGGTCTTGGATATCTGGGCAATCTGCCTGACAACCTGATTGACTTCTCACGATACACCACACCGGTTGTTGTAGACTTGATGAATAACTACGCAAGCCCGGTCACAGGAGCGATAACCAATTTCCTGCGTATCACTGGCGGAAAAGCCAATGACCTCCTGATCGGTAACGATCTTCCAAATGTCATTGATGGCGGCCCTGGCAATGACGAGATCCATGGTATGGGTGGAAATGATGTTCTGTACACCGGTACTGGCAACAATATTGTTTATGGTGGATCTGGCAATGATTACATTTTCAGCGGAATAGGTTTCAATATCCTCTATGGTGGAGACGGCTTTGATACCGCGGACATCGAATGGACAGGGCAATATTGGATTCCGCTGGATGATATCGAATTGATTATCCTCCATAATCCAGAAGAAACGCTCAAGCAGCGGTGGAATATCAAAGTGATCGATGTGGTCAATGGTCAGTATGCAGGCGTCGCAGATGTCGAATATGACGGCTTCCTGGTGAGATTGCCTTCTCTTGATCAGGTGTTTGTCTTCCGCGATACTGCGGAGCAGGTGATCTTGAGCGATGAAGATGATGCTGGCGCAGCCTTACCATTGAACATGGCGTCTGTCAAAGTAATGTCTGTACGGATGCAGAGGAGAGGAATCGAAATAAAGGGCGGTATGAGCCTGTTCCTGGTCTCCTTCGTGCTACCGGCAGACAGCGATCCAAGCCAGTACGCAATCCTGTTCTGGGATGAAAACTCGAAGACATGGATTGAAATTCCGGCAGCGTTCGTGATCGACAGTGCAAATGGCGGTATCGGCAGACTGCAGGCCTGGGTGTCCAGAACCGGAAAGTATATCTTGGTGAAAAAAGGTTTGTAACCAAATAACCCAGTTTTGTGGGATAGCTAACAGGAGACGCCGTTGGATTCAGCGGTGGCTCCTGTTTAACGGAATGTAACAGGAATTCCGTTAAACCTTTACAGATTATATACCGATCGGTATATAATGCCGATATGGAAACAAAAAACAGCCAGGGCAGGATTCTTGAATGCGCATTAAACTTGTTTGCGGAGTTTGGTTATGAAGCGGTGGGAGTCAACGAGATCGCGGGGAAATCCGGCATAACCAAACCGACGCTGTATTATTTCTTCGGCAGTAAAGAAGGACTGTTCACCAGTGTTATAAAGGAAAACTATCAACGGTTGAATGATCAACTCGCTGAGGTTTGTGTGTATGATCCGCATCCCAATGAGTATGACAGGGATGTCTTTCCACAGCTGGTGGCGATTGTAAACGCTTATTTTGCCTTTGCTGTTGAGAATCCCGTCTTTTATCGACTGACGCTTTCGTTGAGCTTTGCACCTCCAACCTCGCAGTCTGCCATCCTTTCACAACCGATCCATCGTGAACAGTATCAAATGGTGAACAGTTTTTTTTCAGCCATCAGCAGCGTGCATCATAATCTGCATGGCAGGGAAGATCTCCTGACCACCAGTTTTATTGCGATCATCAATGCGCAGATCGGTTTGTGGTATCGCGGGCTGGCAACATTGGATCAGGATACGAGCGCGGCACTGGTGAAACTGTTTATGCATGGAATATTCGCATAAACAAATATCAATCAAAAAGAATTAAATGGGGAATTATGTGGTTTGACCAAAGTACGATTTATCAAATTTATCCGCTGGGTTTCTGCGGAGTTCTTGATGCGGAACGTGATCCGCGGCGAAGATCAATTTTAAAAGTGATAGACTGGATTCCGCACATGCAAAAGCTGGGTGTGGACGCGGTCCTTTTCAACCCTTTATTTGATAGCGACTATCACGGCTACGACACACGTAACCTGTTCAAGGTTGATGAGCGGCTTGGCAGCAATGATGACTTTCGCCAGGTTTGCGCGCAGCTGGATGAGGCTGGCATGAAAGTGATTTTGGATGGGGTATTCAACCATGTTGGCCGCGGATTTTGGGCTTTTCAGGATGTGCGGGAAAAACAGCAACATTCCGCTTATAAAGACTGGTTTTACCTTGATTTCCAAAAGCAAAACCGCTTTCAGGATGGATTCAGCTACCAATTTTGGGAGACTGCTGATCTGCTTGTCAAACTGAATCTGAAGAACCCGGCGGTGGAAGAGCATCTTTTCAACGCAATTCAGGAATGGATTCATCAATACGAAATAGATGGTCTGCGGCTGGATGTGGCATATTTACTTGAGCATTCTTTTTTGCGCAACTTGCGCCAGAAAACCAGTTCATGGAAAGCTGATTTCCTGTTGTTGGGGGAACTGGTGGCAGGAGATTATAAAACCTGGGTTAACAGTGAAATGCTGAATAGCTGCACCAATTACGAATGCTACAAAGGACTGTTTTCCAGCTTTAATGACCTGAATCTGTTCGAAATTGCCCATTCCCTGAATCGTCAATTCGCATCTGCTCCTTATGCTCTTTACCGCAATCAGCGCTTGATGAATTTCGCTGATAACCATGACGTTGACCGGATCGCCAGCCGGCTATCCAAAAAAGAACATTTAGAGCCTCTCTATGCGATCCTGTTTGGTATACCGGGAGTTCCCTGCCTGTATTACGGCAGTGAATGGGGCGCAACCGGAAAGAAAACTACCCACAAAGACGAAGAACTCAGGCTTTCTTATGATCACCCGGAGTGGAACACTCTGACAGATTTGATTAGTCAATTGATCAAAATCCGTAAAAATGAAAAAGCGTTGTTGAATGGCGACTACTCTCAACTTGCATTGAACAATCAGCATTTTCTCTTCACGCGCGAATATCAACAGGATAAGGTGATCGTAGGGGTGAATATTAATCAAAACCCGCTTGAAATTAAAATTCCACTCCATAATGAACTTTGGAAAAACCTTCTAACCGGTGAAGAAATGACAGTGAACGGGTCAGTTTTTATGGAGCCAGATTCATTCGCCTATTGGAAAAAAGTCAGCTGAAAGGAGCTCATTTTTTGAGAGGAGCTATTACCAAACAGTTCCTTAAGGTCTTTTTCCGCTAAATCTGGATTAAAATTAATCCCGGAAAGGATTTGTTCATGTCGTTCGTTCACCTTCATGTCCATACTGAGTATTCGCTGCTGGATGGTTTCACCAAGATCGATAAATTGATGGAGCGCGTCAAACAGATGAATATGCCGGCGGTCGCGATTACCGACCACGGCACCATGTTTGGCGTGATTGAGTTCTATCTTGCTGCGAAAAAAGCAGGGATCAAACCGATCATCGGGTTGGAAGGGTACCTTTCCGTTGGTGCCATGACCTCCCGCGATCCGCGGGAGAAAAATTCAACCCATTTATTGCTGTTGGCAAAAAACATGACCGGCTATAAAAACCTTTTACAAATCGCCAGTGCTTCTCAGCTGGAGGGGTACTACTATCACCCCCGTATTGATCATGAGTACCTGGCTGAGCATGCCGAAGGGCTGATTGCGACATCGGGATGTATGGCTGCGGAGATTCCGCGCGCGATTGTGGCGAACGATATGACGGGCGTGAGGAAAAAAATAAGCTGGTATCTCGATGTGTTTGGCCGGGAGAATTTTTACCTTGAATTGCAGGATCACGATGTGCAGGAACTTAAACTGATTAATCGTGAGCTGCTGCGATTGGGCAAAGAATTCGATCTCAAATTCGTGGCGACCAATGACACTCATTATGTCGATCAGGAAGATTGGGAGTATCAGGATATCATGCTGGCTGTTCAGACCGGCGCAAAACTGACTGATGAACGTCGCTTCCGCATGTCTGACCCTTCATACTATCTGCGCTCTCCCGAAGAGATGAAATCCCTGTTTGGGGAAGTTCCCGGAGCAATTGGAAATACGCTTGAGGTCGCTGAAAAATGTGAGCTTGAACTGATTAATGATGAGCACCATCTGCCCATTTTCCCGGTCCCAGTCAATGAGACTGCGGAGGGATATCTGCGGATTCTCTGTGAAAAAGGGATCAGGGAAAGGTATGGTGATCGGGCGGAAACAGATCCAGTAGTTCGTGAACGGCTTGAGAAGGAGCTTAATATTATCCACTCCATGGGGTTTGATGCTTACTTCCTGATTGTTCATGACCTGATTCAATTCGCACGCCAGGAAAATATCTGGTACAACGTCCGCGGTTCCGGCGCGGGGTCACTGGTATCGTATGTGCTCAATATTTCGCCGATTGATCCGATTAAGTTTAAGTTGATCTTTGAACGTTTTCTCAATCCTGAACGTATTTCCATGCCGGATATCGACCTTGACATTCAGGATGATAAACGCTTCAAGATGTTGCAGTATTGTTCTGATAAATATGGTTCTGACCGGGTCTCTCAGATTATTACCTTCAACACTTTGGGAGCAAAAAATGCTATTCGCGATGTGGGAAGGGTGATGGACATTCCCTTACCGGACGTCGATAAGATATGTAAATTGATTCCAGGCGGAACGCGTATGCCGATGAGCGGGCAGCCGATCACGATTAAAAACTGCCTTGAGGAGCTGGTTGATTTCCGTGAGGCGGTGAATGCTACACCCGAATTGACGAAACTGGTACGCACAGCCTCGGAAATGGAAGGGATTACCCGCAACGTGGGTACGCATGCGGCTGGTGTGATTATCACTGATATTCCGATCACAGAGTATGCGCCATTGCACCGACCAACGTCCGGAAGTGACGATAACCCCATTAAATCGGTAGCGCAGTTCGAAATGAATTTCGTGGACAAGATGGGGCTGCTGAAGATTGATTTCCTGGGTCTGGTTACCCTGACTGTTATGCAACGCTGTTGCGACAGCATTGAAAAAAGACATGGGATTCATTTTGACCTGAGCAGCATTCCCACGGATGACAAAGAAACCTTTGACTACCTGAGCGAAGGACATACTGCTGGGGTCTTCCAACTGGAAAGTCCGGGCATGACACGCTACATTATGGAGATGAGGCCAAAAACGCTGGACAATATTATCGCAATGGTGGCTCTATATCGTCCTGGACCGATGCAGTTCATACCGGATTATATTGCCTGTATGCACGGGGAAAAACCGATCGAATATCGCCATGAAAAACTGAAACCGATTTTTGAAGAAACGTACGGAGTACCAGTTTATCAGGAGCAGATCATGTTGGCTGCAATGGAGCTGGGTGGCTATTCTGCGGCTGAATCGGACTCCCTGCGAAAGGCAATTTCCAAGAAAATTAAAAAAGAAGTTATTGCACATCACGAGAAATTTGTGAGCGGTTGTGTTAAGAACGGGATCGATGAAAAGATTGCGAATACAATTTTTAATGATTGGGAAGAGTTTGCCAACTATGGGTTCAACAAGAGCCATGCTGCTGATTATGGTGTACTGTCGGTTCAAACTGCGTACCTTAAAAAGCATTACACCGTCGAATTTATGGCAGCAATGCTGGATGCCAACCGCAACGATTCAGGGAAAATTGCGTTTTACATTAACGAATGTCGGAATCTGGGCATAAATGTACTTCCGCCCGATATTAATACCAGCAATTGGGATTTCACGCTTGAGGATTTGCCATCCGGCAAAACGGACATTCGATTCGGGCTCGGTGCTGTCAAAAACGTCGGTAAAACCCCAGTGGATTTGATCGAAAGTGAACGCAATCAAAACGGTCTCTTCAAAAATCTGGATGACTTTATTGAACGAATTGACTTGCGGCAAATTGGCAAACGGTCGCTCGAATGTCTGATTAAAATCGGCGCGCTTGACAGCTTTGGTGAACGAGGTGCTTTGCTGTCAATTCTGGAAGACATGATCAACATCAGCGCAGCCGGCCAAAAGGATCAGGATTCTCTCCAATTCGATTTGTTTGATATGATGTCCGTCCCAATGGCTAAAGTGGAGATTCCAGCTGTCCCCCCAATCGAAAAGCAGGTCATGCTGATGTGGGAACGCGAACTGTTGGGGCTGTTTGTCTCTGACCATCCTCTGAATGATCACCTGGAAACGCTGGAAAAATATAACGCCATTCCAATCAAACAACTGGAGAAAATGGCGGGTTCCTCGTATGTTATCGTTGGTGGCTTCGTGCAGGAATTACGTTCCATTCTTACCAGGCAAAATCGCACCATGTGCACCATTAAATTGGAAGATGCCAACGGTGACACCATTGATGTGGTGTTCTATCCATCGGTATGGGAACAGGTTCAGGACCTGGTGAAAGCGGAAGCGATCCTGCTGGTTGAAGGGCAGCTGGATTTAAGCAGAATGTCACCGCAAATTAAAGGGTCAAGAGTGCGGTCGTTATTAGTTGGCGACATGCCGGAATCGTTGGCAGGTTTTGCGGACAGATTTAGAGGAATGGATTTCCAGGAAAATGAAGTCCTGTCGATTAACCCCAATCCGGTGACCGGCTCAGAGTTGAACCCCTGCATACCCCCGCAGACAGCAAACGCCATTGAAGAAGAACCAGAATGGAACGAGGATTCTGAAGCGGATGTCGCAGATAACTGGCCTGAAGATCCAGTATTCGAATCCTATGCACCATCTCCGACACCATTGATTATTGACCCAATCTCTTATTCTGCCACAGAAGTGAGCTCGGACCAGATCGCGTCACAAAACGATTCAGGTGAGGCTGTTGAAACCCCGAAAGATCAGTTCGTTATCAATAAGGAATCACCAAAACCAGCGATCACTTCAGATCATTGGTCTGAGTATGCCAACGGCAGTGAGGAGCCTGTTCAAGACGAGGAAAAGACCCCCTTTGACCCGCCCCCCCAAAAAAACAAATCACGCTTATTGACGTTGATCTTTGATTCAGTCGGCAATGACGATAAAGATGCTGTCATCCGTCAGATTCAACGCGTGCATGGCATGGCAGTTTCCTGCCCGGGGGAGGATCGATTTGCTTTTTTGATCCTTGAGGGTGGTGAGGTAAATCTGATTGAATATTCGGAAGAAACCCGAATTTGTCCGGAATTACTGAATGCAATCGAACAAGAGATTGGTAAAGAAAACATTCTCATTGAGGAACGCTGATTTCAGGCTTTTTTTACCAGATGTTTTCATATTGAGAATACATGAGTGTTAAAATAGACAGCGAAAGCGGCATTAAGCTGATTGGAAGGAAAAATGGAACAAATTGAAGTATCAAATTCTGAATCTGATATTCGCACTATCGCAGTTCTGACTTCGGGCGGAGATGCTCCGGGGATGAATGCAGCCATTCGTGCGGTAACACGCGCCGGGATTTATTTCGGAATGAAAGTGTACGGTGTTCATGATGGATTCAAAGGGCTGATTAATGGCGATTTTGAACTATTGAGCAGGCGTAATGTCAGCGGAGTTCTCAATCTGGGTGGTACGTTTCTCAGAACTGCTCGATGTGATGAGATTGAAACGCCTCATGGGCAACGTGAAGCGGTGCGACAATTAAATAATGAAGGCATTGAAGCGCTGGTCATTATCGGTGGCGATGGCTCCATGGCGGGTGGACAGGCGCTTATTGAAAAAGGGTTTGAGAAAGTAGTCGGCATCCCGGGAACAATCGATAACGACATTTTTGGAACGGACAGCTGTGTAGGCGTCGATACCGCGCTGAATACGATCATGGAAGCTGTAGACAAAATCCGTGACACCGCGGCTTCGCATAGCCGTGCTTTTCTGGTGCAGACAATGGGGCGGGAATGCGGTTATCTGGCGGTTCAGTCAGCAATGATCTCAGGTGCTGAAATGGCTCTTGTTCCTGAGGATCCGGTTCCGGTTGAGGAAATAGCCCGCACGATTGAGAATTCATACAAATTGGGCAAAAAGCATTGCATCATTATCATTGCTGAGGGATATCAGGTTCCGATGGTGGAGTTAGGACAGAAACTGGACAAAATGGACCTCGGTTTTACCACACGTGCCATTAACCTCAGCTATATTCAGCGCGGTGGCACACCGACATCCTTTGACCGTATTCTGGCATCCCGTATGGGTTTCAAAACGATACAGTTGATCCGTGAAGGAACCTTCGGGGTAATGACTGCGTTACAGGGTGGAAAAATAATCGGCCTGCCAATTGTGGATGTGATTGGCAAACATCGCAGTATATCGGAAGAATATCTGCAGATATCCAATATTCTGTCCCGCTGAGCGAAACTGACTTTGAGCAAAAACAGGCGAAAGCCTGTTTTTTTGTTTTCTCTGAAACTCAGCCTATGATTTCGCGGGATACTTCGATACAATCAATGAAAAGAGATGGAGGACATGATGGAAATCAATCTGACCTGGTATGGGCGTTCAGCCTTTCTAATTGAATTTGACAAGTATCGTGTGTTGTTGGATCCTTATTTCAGCGGGAATTCAATGGCGCCGATTCCCTGGGAAGCGGTAACTGCTGACTTGATTCTTGTTTCGCACGGGCATGATGATCATGTTGGAGATGCGCTTGCAATTGCCAACCGCCTGGACATTCCAGTCCTGACTAATCCTGAAATTGGCGGCTGGTTGGGGAAACACGGTTTAAAGAAACGAATCCCAATTTACATCAGTGGTATTGCAGAGTTCCCGTTTGGAAAGGTTAAAAGCGTAATCGCCATGCACGGTTCATCTATGGAGGATGGATCCTACGGAGGGCTGGCGATGGGCTTTATCCTTTATTCTTCTGATGGAAGAAAGATTTATTTTGCCGGAGATACCGGGCTGTTTGGCGACATGCGGTTGATCGGCGAAGAACAGCTTGATTGTGCGTTGTTGCCAATTGGCGATACCTATGTAATGGGACTGGGTGAATCGCTCCGCGCGATTGCCATGCTGTCACCACGCATTACCATTCCCATGCACTTTAACCCTGCCATGAATATTGAGAACTGGCAAAAGGAAGTCCGTCATCACCACAGCATTCCCCTGGTGCTGGAAATCGGGAAAAGAGTGCTGCTGAGTTATTCCTTATTCTCGTAGATTGATAGTTTTTGCGAGTACTTATCGGACATGATGATGGCTATGACTGACAGGAAGTTTTATCAGCTATCCGTTCCTGAACGGATAGATCAGCTGATTGCAGAAGGGGGGCTCTCTGCTGAAGACGGAGCTTTTTTACACGTAGGGAATGGCTTGACAGTAACCCTGGCGGACAGCATGTCCGAGAACACAATCGGAGTTTATGGACTGCCACTCGGAGTTGCACAGAACTTCATTGTGAACGGTCGCCCTGTTTTGATACCGATGGCGATCGAAGAGCCGTCTGTCGTCGCTGCTGCTTCCAATGGGGCGCGGCTGGTGGCAAAAAACGGTGGCTTTTCTGCTGAAGCGGATCCTCCTCATATGATTGGGCAGATCCAATTGATGCACGTTCTGGATTATGAGGCTGCAGTGGAGAGGCTCGAGCAGGAAAAAGAAAAAATATTTGAACTTATTCGTACTTTACACCCGACGCTGGTAAAATTGGGCGGCGGTCCGGTTGAGCTCTATTCCAAGTGGTTTCCACAGTCTTCAGCAGGTCCAATGATGATCGTGTATCTGGTACTGGATGTGCGCGATGCAATGGGTGCAAACGCCATCAATACCACGTTGGAGAATATCTCTCCGCTGGTTGAAGAGTTGTCTGGCGGAGAAGCGCGTCTGCGTGTCCTTTCCAACTTTTCTGATCGGCGCATGGCCCGAGCCAGCTGCAGTTTATCAGCAGATACGCTGGCAATGCAGGACTATAGCGGAGAAGAGGTGATCACCAGGATTTTGGAAGCGGCTGCTTTTGCGGACGCTGACCCGTATCGGGCAGTGACGCACAACAAGGGTGTGATGAATGGAATTGATGCCGTAATGCTTGCTACCGGGAATGACTGGCGAGCGGTGGAAGCAGGTGCGCACGCCTGGGCGGCAAGAGCTGGCAGAATAGCACCGCTGACCAGTTGGAAGAAGGATGCGCAGGGAAACCTGATTGGAAAAATAGAGCTTCCGCTGGCAGCCGGTATTATAGGCGGGGCTACAGCAGTTCATCCGTTGGCTGCGTTGTCGCTGCGGATGTTGAAGGTCAAATCAGCGGTTGAACTGGCAGAGGTGACTGCGTGCGTTGGATTGGCGCAAAACCTTGCTGCTTTACGGTCGTTGGCTACGGAAGGTATCCAAAAAGGGCACATGGCACTGCATGCGCGACAGGTAGCGATTGCTGCAGGTGCGAAAGATGATCAGATTGAAAAAGTCGCAGATATCATGCGAAAAGAAAAAAAGATACGTCTGGAATTTGCAAAGGAGATCTTAAAACGGTATGGCACTGTTGATTCCTGAAAATCCAGTTGGCATAATCGGGTATGGGGCATATATTCCCCGTTATCGCATACCTGCTGCGGAAATTGCGCGGGTGTGGCATGACGAAGGTGGAGGGGTACCGGTCAAAGAGAAAGCTGTTCCGGGACCGGATGAAGACACTATTACCATGTCCATCGAAGCTGCCAGAAATGCACTCCAACGGGCGGAAATTGATCCGTTGCTGCTGCGGGCAGTATGGATTGGCTCTGAATCGCATCCGTACGCGGTGAAACCCAGCGGGACGGTGGTTGCCGAAGCTATTGGTGCGGATACAGCCATTTCGGCTGCGGATTTTGAGTTTGCCTGTAAAGCCGGGACGGAAGCGCTGATTGCCGGGATGGGCATGGTTGGGTCGAAAATGGCTCAATATGTGTTGGCAATTGGCATGGACACCGCGCAGGGGAAACCGGGTGATGTGTTGGAATATACTGCTGCCGCGGGTGGTGCTGCCTTCATTCTGGGAACAGCGGATGAATCGCTGGCGGTCATTGAGGCAGCTTTCTCATTTGTCAGTGATACACCTGATTTCTGGCGCCGCCAAAGTGAGAAATATCCGGAGCACAGTCAACGTTTCACCGGTGAACCGGCTTACTTCCACCATATCAGCAACTCTGTGAACGCATTTCTTGAAGAATCCGGGACAAAGCCGGAAGATTATCAGCATGTCGTTTTCCATCAGCCAAATTCCAAATTTCCGCAGAAAATTGCTAAAGACCTCGGATTTAGCAAGGAGCAAATCAGCACCGGCCTGTTGGCGCCGATCATTGGGAACACTTACTCGGGCGCTGCGCTGTTGGGACTCAGCGCTGTCCTGGATATTGCCAAACCAGGCGATCGGATTCTGGTTGCCAGTTTTGGGTCTGGTGCCGGCTCGGACGCTTTTTCGCTGCGTGTTACCGAAAGGATTACAGCGCGCGCGAAAATGGCGCCAACTACCCAACAATATATACAGC
This sequence comes from Chloroflexota bacterium, assembly GCA_012799995.1. Lineage (GTDB taxonomy): Bacteria > Chloroflexota > Anaerolineae > Anaerolineales > Anaerolineaceae > Flexilinea. The sequence goes on from JAAZKE010000010.1 coordinate 57,690, forward strand.
GTCGCACTGAAATCGATTATGCAATCTATGCTCGCTATCGTGACAAGTATGTGCTCAAGTAATTGGATAACGAGATGGCTATAACTGCATCGGATGAACCGGTAGTTATCGGAACGGGGATTGTTCCGGTTCGAGAAGCCTGGGAGACCTCACTGCGAGACCTTGGCAGCCATGTGGTTCGGGCTGCGCTGAAAGATGCGAGCAATCCCAAGGTGGACGCGCTCTATGTAGGCAATGCATATGGAAATGTGTTGTCGCATCAAGCCAACCTTGGCGCATTGATTTCGGAACACAGTGGCTTGTGCGGTGTTGAATCCCATACGGTTGAGGCAGCGGGAGCATCTGGTGCGGGCGCATTTCGTGCTGCCTGTATTGCTGTCCAATCCGGCTGGGTTGATGTGGCCATTGCTCTGGGGGTTGAAAAATTTACCGAAGTTCCCGGCTCTGAAGCAGAATCGGCAGCGGCGCTGACGTTGAATTATGAGTACGAAAGCAGCCAGGGAATGACGCTGCAGGCGCAGGCGGCACTATTGGCTCAGCGTTATTTAGCGCACTGGAATCTATCCCGTGATATTTTTGAGGGAGTGGTAATCGCTGCCTATAATCATGCGGCGGATAATCCAAACGCAATGTTTCACGGTATGGATGAGAAACGGTACCGCAACCAACCGATCATTGCTGATCCTTTAGGGCTTTATGACACTGCCTTTTTAGCGGATGGAGCAGCTGCGGCTGTGATTGTGCGCAAGTCAACTGCTCAGGCGTTGGGGGTTGCATCTCCAATCTTCGTGAGGGGCTCAGCGAACGCTGTAGCGCCATTATCGCTACATGACCGTCATGACCTCCTCTCATGGGATGCTGTGCGCAAATCAACACTGGCAGCGCTTCACAAAGCCCATTTAAGCCTGGCTGACATCGACTGGCTGGAATTGTGGGACGCGTCCGTGATTGAGCTTGTTTTGTCGCTGGAATCGGGAGGGCTACTAGAGGCTGGCAAGGGATGGCAGTCTCCGCCCAAACCGGTCAATCAGAGCGGCGGATGCCTCGGTAGAGGAAATCCAGTGGGTGCTTCCGGAATGTACCAGCTGGTGGAAAGTGTCAACCGTCTGCAAAACGAGGATGCTGGCAGAAATGCGCTGATACAGGCAGTTGGTGGCTGCGGCGCAACTGCGATCACGCACATTCTGAGTAATTAAGACCCTATCAAAAACTATCAGGATAGCTTTTGAAGCGATATTTTCTATATAATCCTTTGCAGCTGGTCAATATGGTTGGCTGAAAGAGGGTTTAATAAATTATGGAAACACCGCGACATTGGCGACTTAAAAAACAACGATACGCTCTGGTAGGGGAAGAATGCCCCCATTGCAAAGCGAAAATTTTTCCACCCCGGGATGTTTGTCCGGAATGTGGTTTGGAAGCAAAAACCGTTTATCATTTCAGCGGCAAAGGGGAAGTGTATTCATATACATCTTTGACCGATGCCCCGGCAGGTTTCCAGGCTTCTGCTCCATATGCGATTGCACTGGTCAAATTGGAAGAAGGGCCGATTGTTACTGCCCAGCTGACCGATATTGGCAACGAACCGGTAAAGATCGGCATGCCGGTTGAAATGGTCACGCGCAAGCTGCGCGATGATGGCGACGAACGCGGTATGATCATCTACGGATACAAATTTCGTCCGGTACTTTCCTAATGGAGAAAATAGTTAAATGATTCGCCTTCTAAATTTAGAAGGCGTTTTTATTTATTAGTGTATTCGTTTGCTAAAGAAGATGGACAACGTTTCAATTCTGTATCAAAAGCCAGCGTGGATAATGGCTAACAATCCCCGGTCATACTTCCAGTTTGATCTCGGTGTTGACCGATGATGGGAATTTGTTTCGCGTTGACTTGCTGGTCAACAGTCGCTCGATTCAGGTGAACTAACTTTCTAATCCTGATTGTTAGTACTGATTTAATAGTCTTTTTTGCGGATTTGCGCGAGCTGTTCAGCAATCAAGCCAAGCATAATCGAGATCATACCCGTTGTAATGAGGAGCAGTGCTGCGGTACTCAATCCGCTACCCTGAACCAGAAAGGGGAGCGCCCATATCAAACCCAGTATGATCAGGATGATCCCGATCGGCAGGAAAATCTTCAACGGATTGAAAAGCATCACAATATTGATAATCTGTAACACCGTCTCCAAAGCCGTCATGGTGTTGATGGTGCTGCTGCCTTCAAGGCGTGGCTGGATGTTGATCGGTTCTTCTACGACCAGATGCTTCTGTTGAATGAAGATCAGCGTGATCACGTCCGAAAATGCCATGGAATCCGGACATAAGGGCAGATACTTTTTCACCAGCGCCGTATTATAAAGCTTCATACCACTGTTTAAATCCGTGACAGGAAGCGGCATCATGATTCTGGCAATGGTGCGGATGATTGATTTTCCCAGCGAGCGGTAGGATTGAGCCAGCGAGTCATGCTGGTCTGCACGCTTGCCAACAACCAGATCGGCATTGGTTTCGTGCAATTTTTGGATCAGCTTGTGTATATCTTCAAGGCTGTGTTGTCCGTCTGCATCAATCGTAATTGCATATTCGCTGTATACCGCAGATAGGCCGCTGATCAGCGCACCGCCGTACCCGCGATTCACTTTATGGGTAATCACTTGCAGTTTTGGATGGATGCGTTCGAAATCCGCCAAAATCCTGGCGGAATCATCCGTAGATGCGTCATTGACAATAATCAACTGGAAATCGTTTTCCTGGCAGAACTGAATCACGTCCGGAAGAAATGTGATCAGATTTTTCTCTTCATTGAAAGCGGGTATAACAAGTGTCAAATCAAGGGATTGATTCATACTATGATCTTAATCGAATTTCTGCAGTTATTCAATCCCTGACGAGGTTAATTGATCGTAATGTTCCATCCAACGCTGTGCAGGTTCCAAATCACGCGGGTTAAATAACACCAGATACACCGTAAGTTCATGGGATCGCAGAAATGAAAGAATCGATTTCACCGCAATTTGAATAGCTTCTTCTTTTGGATATCCATAAATCCCCGCGGAAATCAACGGAAACGCGATGGATTTATAGCCGTTCGCTAAGGCTAATTCAAGCGATTTCAGGTAGCAGGATGACAGTAACTCCTCATCAGGGTTTTTGCCATTACTGTAAATCGGGCCTACGGTATGGATGACAGCTTTGGCATGCAGGTTGAAAGCGGGTGTGATCACTGCCTGCCCGGTATCGCAGAATCCAATAGCATCGCAGGCTTCTTGCATTTGGTTTCTTCCCGCTGCATTAAAAATTGCCCCGCAAACGCCTCCGCCAGCCCGCAAGCGCTGATTGGCAGCGTTTACAATTACGTCCACCGACATTTTAGTGATATCACCAGATATGAGTTGAAGTGGCATATTTATCCTCTTATTAATTCGGTAAAAAGTTCTCCATAAACGAGTCTTACATATTCACAATGGCGAGGAATCACCCGGCATAAAAAAACATGATTAATTAATAGTATGCACCATATCTGAGCGATTCGCAACCCTCTTTCTCAAATACCAAATGCGAAAAAAGTGATATTTGCTACAGTTCTTATCTCAGACAAAATCATCGCTGTCAATGTAGCTCAAATTGAAATGCTGAGAGAGTTAAACAAAAAAATTCCGTTGGAGTTTGAAGGATATGTTGCGCCATGATTGGAAAAAACCTTATGCGCTGGGGGGGAATCGAACCCCCACGACTTGCGTCACATGGCCCTCAACCATGCCTGTCTGCCAGTTCCAGCACCAGCGCGTTGGCTTTTGTATTATAATCATCTACGCATTGTTGTCAAGGAAAATGGCTGAAATTTGAGCGTTGAACGCTTATTTTTTCACCATGTAATCAGTGATTTGTTGGGCAAAAAGTTCTTTCTTTCGACGCGAAAAGTGCGCTTTCCGTTGTGGTTGATGACAAGCCCCTTCGCTGAATTCTTTTGGAGGGTTTATGTCAATTGTTTTGGATGCAATGGGAAGCGATGAAAATCCGAAGCCGGAAATTGAAGCCGCAAAAATCATGGCGAAGGATTACAATGAGAAAATTATCCTGACCGGAAACAAAGACGTAATATTTCAACACGCCAGTGAGTCTGAGCTTGCTGAGCTTTCAATTGAAATTGTCCATGCCGAAGATATTTTGGAGATGGGCGATAAAGCTATTAAAAGCGCTCAGCAGAAGCCGAACAATTCAATGGCGGTTGGTCTTAAGCTGGTGAAAGACGGAAAAGCGGATGCGTTTTTTACAGCCGGCAACACCGGCGCTGCCATGTTTAACAGCCTCCGTATTCTTGGCAGAATCAAAAATGTCGCCCGCCCGGCTTTAATTGCCACAATTCCCACCATGAAAGGATCCACTGTTATTTTGGATATCGGCGCCAATGCGGATTGCCGTCCGGAGTTTTTGCAGCAATTTGCCATTATGGGATCGGTTTACGCAGAAAAGATGCTCGGCGTGACGGAACCGGCGGTGGGGTTGCTTAATAATGGTGAAGAGCCAGGCAAAGGGAACGAGCTGGCGCGCAACACTTATGAGCTGCTGAAACAAACTCAAATCAAATTTATCGGAAATATCGAGGCCAAGGAACTGTTTGCCGGGAAAGCAAATGTTGTGGTGATGGATGGCTTCACTGGCAATGTACTTTTAAAAACCGCGGAAGCATCCGCAAAGATGCTGACAGACTTGCTGAAACAGGGTATTCTTTCCTCTCCTGTCAATAAACTCGGTGGCATGTTAATTAAAGGGACATTCAGGAATGTAAAAGCCAAACTCGATCCCAATGAAATTGGCTCAGCGCCGCTGCTCGGGATTGACGGCCTGTCATTTGTTGGGCATGGACGCTCGACTGCCAAAGGATTGGTCAGCGGCATGAAATTGATCCAAAACGCGATTCAGGTTGACCTGGTTGGTCACATTCGCGCGGAATTACAACAAAAATTATCTGTGGAAGGATAGATCGATGTACATTTACACCAACGAAAAAAAGCTTAACAAAAACAAAAAGATTTCCAGGTATTTAACAGCGGTGAGTTTTGGAGTGTTAATTGCGGGAGCGGTTGCTGCATTTTCACCTCAATATTTCACCTTGTCTTTCTTGGCACTGATTCTCGGTATTTTCCTTTCCCAGGCATCGATCGCGATGACCACACGCTGGGGACGGGAACCGAGCAACAACAACATTTTCAATGTCAAGCTCAAGGGACTCAGCGACAATTTTTCGATCTATCACTACATGGAACCTGTCGATCATCTGCTGGTTGGGACTGCTGGTGCGTTTATTCTGATGCCCTATTTTCAGGGGGGAACTATCGGTTATGATGAAAATAAAAAGCGCTGGACGCAGAAGAAAGCCAGCTTGTTTATGAAATTATTTGGTCAGGAATCTTTAGGTCGGCCGGATTTGGACACTGAATCCAACCTGAAAAAAGTGATTGATTATTTCAATGAACGCGAAATCGATTTTCCTCAGGATAAAATTCACCCGGTGTTGGTTTTTATCAACCCCCAAACCGTTATCGACCCAGAAGCCCGTTTCAAATATGACACCGTATCTTTAGATAAATTGAAGGATACCATTCGACGTTACGCCAAAGCAGAGCGTATGGATCCTGAGTTTATTGATAAGGTCACTGATCAATTACCGTTGGATGACATCGAATAAAGATCAATACCAGATAGCGACATAAAAAGAATCTCTCTATTTCAGGAGAGATTCTTTCTTATACGTGAAACCAAATAATAATTATTTCTATTCAGTCAGTATGGTTGGGGAATAAAGACTTTAGAAATCTGTAAGCAATTTTCGTTCCTCTTTCTTGTAGGGACGAATGAAGGGAGACTGAAGTGGATACCAGAGGATCCGGTCCGGAACCATCCAGCCATCCGTCAAGTAGACGTTAGTTTTGAATTGAACCGCGATCATTTTACTGTCGACCTGCACTACAATGCCGCGCAGCCAGCCATTAAGTCGCACGCCTTTTCGGTCATGATCACATATCACTTCAACAATATCACCCACATCGTAATGTGTATCAAAAACAGGGTTTCTTAAAATTGGTGCATTTGCCATATAGTCTTGTTCCTTCCGGTAACCCTCCCTGTTATGAATCCTACCCAAAACAGGAAGGGGAAATTTCATGTCTTTCAATCCTCGTTGCCCTGGAACAGCATAACGGGTGAGGTATAATCATAGTGTATATGGAAAAACGATTCGATCGAATGTTACTGGTTCTTTGGATTGTTTCATCGGTCGAGACACTGTTATTTTCATTTAACAGGGGTTTCCCATCCTAACCATTATATCAGATCGAGAATCGCTTTGCAGCCATTAAACCTGCCGGGGCGATAAGAATTAATGCACTTCCGATAAAGATTGTTTTATCATCTCTCTAAACTGTACGGGGAGTCTGTTTGGGCTATAATAGGAGTGTAAAAATCTGTTTGTGTACTGAAAATATCATATTAATTACATGCCATTTATCAGTGGCTATGCTGTTATAACGATATATTCTTGTTGATCATCACTGAATAAGTAGCAACTTACGACAAGAAACACGATTTGTTTCGCAGTTTGATAAAAACAGGATTGATAACTACAATATAATCAAAGGATTGGCTGATCATTTTTGTGAGGATAAACGATGCGTATTGTTCTATTGAGACACGGAAAAGCAGTTAACAATGAAATCATGTCGGATGAAGATCGTTATTTAACCGACGCCGGTAAATTGGAATTGAAACAAACATTGCCATATTTGGCTGAAACTTTGAAGGGTGCTGAGTGGGAAATCTGGTCATCACCGTTGGTGAGAGCGAAGAAGACTGCTGAGATACTTTTGAAATCGATGAAAAATACCCCTTTCAAAATCAAAGATTTTGTCGAGGAGGGATTATTTGAAGACCTGGTTAATGCCTTACAGAAGACCGATGCGAAAAATGTGGTGATCGTTGGTCATCAGCCGCATCTTTCGGACTGGGTATATCAGCTAACCGGCGAAATGATCAGTTTTAAAAAAGGAAGTGCTGCGGAGATTGAAGTGCAAAAAGAAAATCCCCAATCAGGGATTTTGAATTGGGCAGTTAGAGGGAAAGACTTTAAGCAGCTGCGTAAGAATAAAAAAGAATTTGACGAAAACAGGTTATTTAAGAATCAAATCCTGGAAAAACTCGATAATTACTTTATCCTGCTGTGCGATAACCGACAGAAATTCCTGGGAAATCCAGATAATCCTGATACCGTCCACGATTTACGGGTATCAATCCGCTCGTTTCGAACGATGGTTTCGCTGTTATCGAAATACCTTGATAAGCGGATTTATCAGCGGATCCAAAACGCGTTTCGCATGCTTTCCAGTGAACTCGGTTACCTGCGGGAACTGGATGTGCTGATTGATGTTTATAACAAAGTCAGGGAAGAAAACAACCTGCCCTTTGAGGATTCACAACTTTCAGTAAGGCTGCAAAACGAACGCAATGCTGAAAAGGAGAGCGTGCTGGCAGCGGTTGAGAATGACCACAGCTATGATGCCATGACCGGCAACTTTATCTTGTTGCTGAATTCGATCAAGTTCAAGAAAATTGGTAATATCCAGACCTCGGAAGTGATTCTGCCAAAACTGGATGACTGGTACGAGACAATTCTGAATCGGATTCGCGAATACAAGAGTTTCAACTTTTCCTATATTCATGATACCCGTTTGAAGTGTAAGAAATATCGTTACGTCAGCGAGATTTTCAATGACTTCATGGATGAAACCCATCGAACTCGTTACCAGGATATCAAAGAGCTTCAGACAATTCTGGGGAACATTTGTGATGTAATCCGCAATCAGGAAACAATTCTTGAAATCGTTGGCAGCAATGCTCCGGAAATTCAAGAGGAAGTCAACCAGCTGATCCAGTATGAAAAAAGGATTGAAAAAGAGTACAAGGATAAGCTGGACAGCCGGGAATGGCTGCAGAATCTGGCGAAACCACCGAAATTCTGATAAAGATGAGGAGATCGAATCGGTCTCCTCTTTATTCTTTAAACAGCAGACAGTATTCTGCCGTTAAGTTCACATTTAAGCCAAGAAATATCCCGAAACCAACTCCGGTTGATAAAATAAAGGGTAAGATAGATAGCGAATGGAATCCATGCAATGAGTACGATATTTGATAAATTTTCATTAAAAGAGCAAACCGCAGTCGTCACCGGCGCTTGTGGGTTGCTTGGCAGGGAGTTTTGCCGTACGCTGGCTCAGGCAGGAGCGACAGTTGTCGCCGCGGATATTAACCTGGAAGCAGCGGAGAAAGTTGTTGAAGAGGTGATCAAGCCCTACAGCGAGGGTTTTGCCTGGCAAACCAACGTAGTGGATCCCGAGTCGGTGCGGACACTTGTGGCCCAGACGGTTGCTAAAACGGGAAGACTGGACGTTCTGGTGTGCAGTGCTGCGATGGATCCGAAATTTGACGGCATTCATGGCAAACACCTGGCAACCTTTGAAAATTTCCCGCTTGAGCAATGGAATGATGCTCTCAATGTCAACCTGACCGGTTTGTTTTTGTGCGCACAGGCGGCAGTTGAGCCAATGAAAGCGCAAAATCACGGCGTCATAATCAATATTTGTTCGACCTATGGGTTGGTTGGTCCGGATCAGCGGATTTATGAACGACCCGGACAGGATGCTGAATCACGTCAGTTTAAACCGGTCTATTATTCAGTTACCAAAGCAGGTGTGTTAGGGCTCACTCGTTATCTGGCGACGTATTATGCTGGAACTGGTATTCGTGCCAATTGTCTGACGCCTGGAGGTGTGTTCAATGGGCATGATGATCTGTTTGTCAAAAATTATTCCGCGAGAACCGTAATTGGTCGAATGGCGAACATCGATGAGCTGAGCGGCGGGTTGCTCTTCCTGGCATCTGACGCTTCATCCTATATGACCGGGGCTAATCTGATTGTTGATGGGGGGTGGACGGCATGGTAGCCAATAAAGATCAGGGCAGCAAGGAAGTGCTGGCTTTAATCCCGGCACGAGGCGGTTCAAAGGGAATTCCTCATAAAAATATCAAAGAATTTGCCGGTCATCCATTGATTGCCTACTCGATTGCTGCTGCACAGCAGTCAAACCTGGTCACTCGCATCATCGTTTCTACCGATGACGAAGAAATTGCTGCAATTGCCCGCAAACTGGGTGCAGAAACGCCTTTCTTGCGACCGGATGAATTTTCAGGGGATCATGCTTTGGATTTACCGGTTTTTCAGCATGCGTGCGAATGGCTGGCTGAGCATGAGAATTACCACCCAGATATCGTAATACAGCTGCGCCCTACCTCGCCAATACGCCCGGTTGGGTTGATCGATGAGGCAATTCAGATTCTGTTGGATCATCCGGAAGCTGATTCAGTGCGTGGCGTGGTTCCTGCGGGAGAAAATCCCTATAAGATGTGGCAGATTGACCCGGAAAGCGGACAAATGCATGGCCTGTTGCAGCTTGACGGGGTGGATGAACCCTATAACGCGCCACGGCAATTACTGCCTAAAAGCTATTGGCAGACCGGTCATATTGATGCAATTCGACCGGAACGGACGTTTCTGGCTGGCGACTCAATGAGCGGAAAAGTGGTTTTTCCGATTTTTATCGACCCGAAGTTCACTGTCGATATTGATAAACCGGAAGACTGGAAACGCTATGAAAAGGTCGTGTATTATGGTGGCTTGGATATGGTTTATCCGGAACGAAAACGTCGCCCGCTTCCAGCCAAAACAAAGCTGGTCGTGATGGATTTTGATGGGGTAATGACGGATGATCTGGTGTATACCGATCAGTCCGGCGTTGAATCAGTGGCTTGCAGTCGCGGTGATGGCATTGGAATTTGGCTGCTGAAAAAAAATAATATCGTCCCAATCGTGATTTCGAGTGAGATGAATCCGGTTGTGCAGATGAGAACGCAAAAACTGGGGATCGAATCCTTTCAGGGAACGCTGGATAAAGCCGGCGTGCTAAATAAATATCTTGCGGATCATGAGATCAGCGCTGATGAAACCGTCTATATCGGGAATGACATTAATGATTTACAATGTTTCCCGCTGGTTGCCTGCGCATTTACGCCATCTGATGCGCATCCAATCGTAAAAGGCTTTGCGGATATTGTCTTGCAGCACCCGGGAGGAAAGGGCGCTGTACGTGAACTGTCTGAAATCATTGTGGAGAAAAATGAGGAATCTAATGGCTAAACAAGTGAAACTGGGAAACAGATTAGTTGGAAAAGGACAACCTACTTATATTGTTGCGGAAATCGGGATCAATCATAATGGCGACCTGGAAATTGCCAAAAAAATGATCAGAGCTGCCAGCGAATCCGGGGTGAATGCAGTTAAATTCCAAAAAAGAACCCCTGAGATTTGTGTCCCTGTCGCAGAGCAAACGAAAATGCGTGACACTCCCTGGGGATATATGACTTATCTGGATTATCGTCGGCGTGTTGAATTTGGTGAGAAGGAATATCAGGAAATCGATGCCCTATGTAAAGAGCTGGGTATCGACTGGTTCGCTTCGGTTTGGGATGAAGATTCAATTGACTTTTTGGAAGGCTTTAACCCAATTGCCTACAAAATCCCCTCTGCCGCTTTGACAGACCATGAAATGATAAAGAAATTAATCAGTATCGGGCGACCGATGATCCTTTCTACTGGAATGTCAACGATGGAACAAATTCGCGGTACCATCGCACTGTTTGAAGGCTGCGATAACCTGATTATTACCCATACCACCAGTACTTATCCCTGCGATCCGGAAGAGCTTAACTTGATGATGATTCCTAAACTGATCGAGGAGTTTGATTTCCCGATTGGGTATTCCGGTCATGAAGTGGGGTTAATTCCATCCGTCGTTTCGGTTGCTTTGGGCGCCTGCCTGGTGGAGCGTCATCTCACGTTGGATCGCGCGATGTGGGGTACGGATCAGGCCGCTTCGGTAGAACCAGTGGGAATGGCACGGCTCGTTAAATACATTCGCGTGACAGAGAAATCTCTGGGAGACGGCGTGAAACGGGTCTATGACAAGGAGCTGCCGATTCTGGCAAAACTGAGACGCGTAAAATAAAACGATTCTGTCATGACGAATCAAACGAAAAAGCGCTCTTTTTTCAAGAGAATTGCCGACTTTTCATCTCGCAGTGAAACAGATCGGTTTAACGCACAAAAATTTGCTGCCATTAATCAGCAGACAAAACAAACCAGCACAGAGGAAAATCGACCTGTGCTGGTTTTTAACGCTTCGACACGATTGACGCGCACCAGTCTCAACGCTGCCTTTGCCTGGTTGATGGCAGCCGGCTTACGCGTGCAGGGAATCCCGACCCCATTTTTGGTTTGTCGGGCAGGGTTGCAGCCCTGCCTGCTTGGTACGGACAAAACTGATATCACTGCTGCGCTGCCATGCCGAGACTGTATTCGCCTGTCAGATCAAATGTATCGTGGGATGGAGACGATTCCCCTTCGCTATCAGGAAGATCCGGTGGTGTTTAATGAAGTAGAGGGATTGGAATCCGAAGCTCTGCTGCGCTACAGCTATCAGGATGTTCCTCTGGGAGAGCTCACGACACCCTCAGTGCGTTGGATCATGCGCCGGCATCATCTATCTGGCGATGAAACAGCGCTGAAACTCCAGCGTCTCTACATCCTCTCTGCATGGAGCGTCTATCGCCAGGCAAAGAGTTGGATCGAAACCAATCAACCGCGCGCAATCGTAGTCTTCAATGGACTTCAATACCCCGAAGCAACGGTGCGCTGGATTGGCAAATCGATGGGGATTCCTACCTTCACACACGAAATTGGATTGATGCCCGAAACGGCATTTTTCACCGAAGGAGAGGCAACCGCTACACCGATCCTGCTGCCAGATGATTTCCGAATGAATGAAGAACGCAACAATCGTCTGGATCAATACTTGAATGATCGGATGCAGGGGCAGTTCAAGACAGCAGGCGTGCAATTCTGGCCTGACATGATGGGACTTACACCGGAATTTTGGGCGCTTGCCAGATCTTTTCGTCAGATTGTGCCGGTCTTTACCAATGTTGTTTTTGATACCAGTCAAAAACATGCCAATGTGCTGTTTGAGAGCATGTTTGAGTGGCTGGATGAAGTGAAAAAACTGGCGGAGCAAAATTCGGATACTTTTTTTGTGATTCGTGCGCATCCGGATGAAATTCGCCCTGGCAAGGAATCATTGGAGACGGTAGCAGAATGGGTGAAAACCTCTCAGGTGACTCACCTGCCCAACGTTCTGTTTATTGCTCCAGATCAGTTTTTCAGCTCCTACGATTTGATTCGGATTTCAAAGTTCGTGATGATTTACAACTCAACCATCGGCTTGGAAGCTGCTGCCATGGGACGCCCGGTGCTGTCCGCTGGCAAGTCGCGCTTCACGCCGTATCCGATCAGCTATTTCCCGGACTCAAAAGCAGCCTATCTGCAGCTGGCGCAGGAATTGTTGACTTCAGTCGAATGGAATACCCCTGCTGAATTTAAAGAGAACGCCAGAAGGTTCCTGTATTATCAGTTTTTTCATACGGCACTTGACTTCAGCGCGTATATTTCGCCTGACCCGGTTTGGAATGGGTATGTACGTTTGAAAGATTTTCAGGCTGCTGATCTCACACCGGAAAAAAATGAAACAATGAAAATTCTTACACAGGGTATTTTGACTGGCAGCCCTTTTGTGCTCCCAGCTCGGGAATCATAAAACCATATAATCAGATATATGATAAATTTGGAAATTAAGAGCGTTTATTGAATTTGAAACTCAATCACATGGAAGGAAGAAAAATATGAAAATCGCAGCTTTTGTCCCAATGCGGCATAAATCAGTTCGAGTGAAAGGCAAGAATTACCGCATGCTTGCCGGAAAACCGTTGTTTCATCACATCATTGAAGCATTGCTGGAAGTACCCGAGATTGATGAAGTGGTAGTGGATACTGACAGCCCTGTTGTCGTTGAGGGCTTACACGAGGTTTTCCCGACCGTAAAAACGTTGCTGCGGCCGGAAGCGCTGCGCGCGGATGATGTGCCTATGAATGAGATTCTGATCCATGATACCGAGCAGATCTCAGCAGATTATTATTTCCAAACTCACAGCACCAATCCCCTTTTGAAAGCGGAAACCATCTCCAAAGCGATTCAGGCGTTCATGGAAAAATCGTATTTGTATGACTGCATGTTTTCGGTAACACGGGTTCAAAAACGGTTTTGGGATGAACTGGCACGTCCGATCAATCACAACGCTGCAATCCTGCTGCGTACCCAGGATCTTCCACCAATCTACGAGGAAAATTCCTGTATGTATCTGTTCACGCGCGACATCCTGATGCGGCGACGAACGCGGATTGGTGACCGTCCGCTGATGTATGAAATTCCGGCGATTGAAGCCCAGGATATCGATGATGAAACCGAGTTTAATATCACTGAACTGCTGATGCGTCTTCGCCAGGATGGCAAATTGCAGTAAATATTTATTGAAGTTATAATCGATTTGGGTTTCGCATATATCGAAAAATTACGATTGTTTCTAATCGGAGGGTTTGAATGCAACATACTGTTTTATTGACTGCACCCTACATGATGTCTTCGGTTGAACGTTTTCGCAAGGTGATCGAAGGCTATTACGGGATCAAAATGATTGTTCCCAAGGTGCAGCAAAAACTGAATGAAGAAGAGATTTTATCGTACGCCGGGCAGTTTGACGGGACGATTTGTGGTGATGATATTTATTCGGAACGTGTCATTCAGGGATGTCTGCCGCGTCTCAAAGTGATCTCCAAATGGGGAACCGGCATTGACGCGATCGATAAACCGGCAGCAATCCGTCTCGGTGTTGTCGTAGGAAATACGTTGAATGCTTTCACAATTCCGGTTTCCGAAACGGCGATCGGTTATATGCTCTCTTTCGTTCGAGGGTTGCAGTCTATGAACATCAGCATGCACGAGGGAATTTGGAATAAACCTCCGATAACCACCCTTTCCGAATGCACAGTCGGAATCGTGGGTGTTGGCAATATTGGCCAGGCGATTGTTCGCAGGATTCATCCTTTCGGCTGCAGAATCCTGGTCAATGACATCGCTCCAATCAAACCGGATTTCCTGATTGAGCATCGCATTGAAGCGGTTGATTTGAAGACATTGTTGCAGCAGTCCGACATCGTTACGATGCATACCGATTTGAATCCCACCAGCCGTCATTTGATTAATGCGGAGACGCTCAGCTATATGAAGCCAACTGCCCTTCTGATCAATACTTCGCGTGGGCCGGTGGTGGATGAAACCGCTTTGGCTGAGGCACTGCAGGCGAAACAGATAGGTGGAGCGGCACTGGATGTGTTCGAAGTCGAACCTCTTCCTGCTGATTCACCGCTACGGAGTATGGATAATGTTATGCTGGCACCGCATAACTCCAACTTCAGCCCAATGGCATGCGAGCGAATTCACTGGAATACGATTAAAAACTGCCTTGAACCTCTTGGTTACGACGTGTCCAAGCTGGAGGAACTTAAGAAAACCATCTAATCGAGGTTTTTCTATTCATTATGAATCGAGCCAAAGAAGTCCTGAAGAACAAGCTGCCAAACGGACTCCTGCAGGGAGTTCGTGATGCCTATGATGGAATCCAGCGAATTGGCAATATCCCGCAGGCATATTGGAACCCGGTCCGGAAGGCTTCGATGGAACAGCTTGTGCAGTTGAAAGACATTCATAAGGGTGAGCGCTGTTTCATCCTTGGCAATGGGCCGAGCCTGAAAGACACCGATTTGAAAAAGCTGAAAGATGAATATACCTTTGGGCTTAACCGGATCTATCTGGCTTTCTCCGAAATGGGGTTTCAAACCAGTTATTACCTTTGTGTCAACGATCTGGTCGTAGAGCAGACTGCTGACGACATTCAGGCGCTGAAGATGCCGCGTTTTGTTACGGTTCGAGCGATGAAGTGGCTCAAACCAGAGGATGACCTCTATTTCCTGTACTCAACCTACACCGGGAAAACCTTTGCCAAAGACCTGCGAAAACGATTGTGGGAAGGGACAACAGTCACCTACATAGCACTACAGACTGCTTTTTACCTTGGCTTCAGTCAGGTGATCCTGATAGGTGTTGATCACAGTTTTTCCACTAAGGGGAAACCAAACACCACCATCGTATCTCAGGGGGATGATCCCAATCATTTCAACCCGGGTTATTTTGGCAAAGGGTTCCGCTGGCAGCTGCCGGATTTGGAAACCTCCGAAATCGCCTATGAGCTGGCACGCGAGACTTACAAGGAGGCTGGCAGGGAAGTTTTGGATGCGACAATTGGCGGAAAACTGCAGATTTTCCCCAAAGTCGCATACGACTCCCTCTTCTAAAATCTTATGGGGCTGCCCACAATTTCGGTTGTAACTCCTTCTTTTAATCAGCAAAAATATCTTGAAAAAACATTGCTGTCGGTTTTGAATCAGAGCTATCCGGCGACTGAATACTTTGTGATGGATGGTGGCTCAACTGATGGCAGTCTGGAAATTATTAAAAAATATCAGGATCAGATCACGGGATGGGTGTCAGCTGCGGATTCCGGACAGGCGGATGCGATCAATCAGGGGTTTGCCCGTTGCACTGGTGAGGTCTTTGCATGGATCAATTCCGATGATTTTTATCTCAAAGGCGCCTTCCAAAAAGCGGCTGAATTTTTCAGCGATCACCCTGATGTTGATCTTGTTTATGGAGATGTGATTTCGGTTGATGAGGCTGAAAACATCATCAATGTGATGCGGTTTTCTTCCTATGGTAGGGATGACTTGTTGACATTTCATATCATCAGCCAACCCGGCGTCTTTTTTCGTCGCTCTGTCTGGGAACAAACTGGTGGCTTGGATCTGAGCTACAAATTGATGCTGGACCATGAGCTTTGGATTCGCATGATGAAAACCGGAAAAATGGCTTATCTGCCGATCCCGCTGGCAGCGGCAAGGTTTCATGATGAGGCAAAAAATATTGCCCAGGCAGCTGGTTTTGGGAAAGAAGCGTTTCGCATCCTGAATAAATATAAAAGGGATGGGGAAACACTATCCGAAAGACAGCTTATGAGTGGCGCATTTCTGGTGGATGCATTCTATCTTTCGAATGCCGGACATCCTGCCGAGGCGCTCAACCAATACTGGCAGGCTTTCAAGTTAGACCCCAGCCGTACCCTTCGGGATTGGCGTCGGATCGCGCTGACAATTCTGATGAAAATCAACCCAGCCCTGGCACAAAAGCTTTATTCAAAACAGGTGCAGCAAAGAATGAACAGTCTGAAAGGTTTTCAATCTCTGCTCGATTCTTCTACGGATGGTGGGGAATGACCGGGAACAGAGACCGGAGCAGCACTGTCGAAATACTGTTGTTGCTGGTGATCCTTGCAGCGGGATTTGCGGTACGGGTGTATGACCTGAAAGACCCGCCGCTTGATTTCCACGCCACGCGTCAGTTGCGTTCAGCAATCCTCTCCAGAGCTTTTTACTATCAGGACGCTTCCAATGCGGATTTGTCACTGGTCAGCCAGAGCAAAACGCTGGCACAACTCGAAACGTATGAACCCCCGATCATGGAGTGGCTGGTTTCGCGCGTCAATTTAATGATTGGACAGGATGTTTTTTGGACAGGGCGCATTTTCAGCGCATTTTTCTGGTCGCTGGGCGGGCTCTTCCTGTATCTCATCGTACAAAAACTGGCATCGGGATGGAGCGGCCTGATTAGTTTGTTGATTTATTTTTTCCTGCCAATGAGTGTCATCATGAGCCGCTCATTTCAACCGGATCCGTGGATGTGTTGTTGGGTAATCGTGTTCGCCTGGAGTTGCCTGCGTTGGACGGGCGACCCTTCCTGGGGAAATACCGCGCTTTGCGGCATGCTTGGAGCGATTGCGATTCTCTCCAAGCTGTTTGCGGTTTTCTTCGTCGCCATCATGTTTCTGGGCGCTTTGCTGGGAATGGTGCGTAAACCAGATTTCGCAAAAACGTTACTCAAAGGTATGGTTGCCGGAATCATCATGGTAACTCCTGCCTTCATCTATTATTTGCTGCAAAATACAGACGCATCCGCCAGTTTCTGGTCAACCTGGGTAGTATCCCTTTCTGGATTGATTGGGACGGGTGAATTTTATGCCCGCTGGATTGCCATGATTAAAGGAATCACCGGCCTGATTCTGCCACTCCTCGCCATTTGCGGCGTTATTTTAATGGAAACCAGATATTTTCCCGTCTTCACCGGATGGTGGGTTGGCGTTCTGATCTTTGGGCTGGTTTTTCCCTACCAGACGATTACACATGAATACTATAGCCTGATCCTGATTCCGCTGGTGGCGATCAGCGTAGCCCCAATTCTGCAATTGATCGTTGAGAAAGCTGCTACCTCACGAAAATGGACTCAATATGGCATTGGGATTGCCGTTTCGTTGGCAGCGTTTTATGGCGCCTATGCAGCTATGGGAACATTACGCGCGACTGATTATGGATTGGAACCGGCAAGCTGGCGAAAGGTGGCTGATGCCATTCCGCAAGATGAGCTATTTATCGCTTTGACAGGGGATTATGGGATGCGACTCAATTATTTTGGCTGGCGTTCACCCTCTCGGATGTGGCCGGACGCTAACGATGTTGCGCTGGCAACCTTGCAGGGGAAACCGCAGGAGGGTTTTGAAAGCTTTTTCGCTGCGCAAACGGAAGGGATGAAGTACTTCCTGATAACAGCGGATACGGAACTGGCTCGTCAACCGCTGTTGCAGCAGGCATTGGAACGCTTCCCGATCTATCGCGAGGGGAATGGCTTTAAACTGTATAATTTGTCTGAATTGAGTGCTCCGTGAAGCCACAATCGACATTTACCACACTTCATAAAATCATCCTGATCGTTTTGTTCATGGTCGCGATTGGAATTCGGATGTACGATTTCGATGATCCGCCGCTTGATTTTCACCCTGCCCGTCAGCTGCATTCGGCCTTGATGGCGCGCGGTTTTTACCTCGATACGGGTGGAAACCTGCCGAGAAAAACTGCCGAGTATATGCACGAAGCGATGATGCGTGGCATGCAGGAACCCTGGATTGAACCGCCGATCATGGAAAGAATTACTGCTTATGCCTATCAGCTTGCCGGTGATGCCGATCTGCGAATCCCGCGCGGAATTGCCATTTTTTTCTGGATCCTGGGTGGCGTCGGATTGGCGTTTTTGGCTGCCGGGTCTTTTTCTTCCACAGGCGTAATTGCCCTCTGTGCTTTCTACCTGTTTTTCCCCTACAACGTGATCGCCAGCCGTTCATTTCAACCTGAGCCGTTGATGCTTTGCCTGATCATTTGGGGGCTGTATGCGCTGGTGAGCTGGTTGGATCGACCTGGATTTTGGCGTGCGCTGCTCGCCGGTGTGTTGATCGGTCTGGCAATCCTGGTGAAACAGGTAGCCGTATTTCCTCTGGCGCTGGCAGGCTTTGCGATGATCATCTCGCAAAAGTCGTTTAGGAGCGTATTGAAACGGCCGGATTTCTGGATCTTTATCGCGCTGGTAATCATACCGGTTGCAGCCTACAACATTTGGGGCATCTGGGGCGCAGGGTTTTTACGGCAGCAGTTTCAGGGTCGATTTTTCCTGGCTGAACTGATCAATCCAGCTTTCTACATTCGCTGGATTCGCATGATCGACCAGGTTTTCGCAGTTGCGTTTTTTATCCTGACGATGCTCGGTCTTTTGGTGGTAAAAAACAGCAAGCTGAGAGCCATATGCCTTGGATATATGGGAGGGTATCTTCTCTACGGTCTGGTTCTGCCACATCATATCGGTACCCATGATTATTACCAGCTGCTGATTATGCCGGTAGTTGCGATCGGGTTTGGCAGCATGATTGATGCAATTTATGAGCGACTGAAGACACCGGGTTGGTTGCCTGGTATTTTGTTAGCAGGGCTCTGCGGCTGGTGGCTTGCTGACAGTGTTATCACCATGAATCGCCAGGATTACCGTGCCTGGCCGGAACGATGGCAAACGCTGACACCCATGCTTGAGCCTTACTCCGGACAGATCAATACCATTGGCATCATGGAGGATTACGGTGCAGGAATGATTTATTGGGGATTAAAGACTCCAATGATCTGGGACACGCCTGTCGAAGCTCTCCCCGCTTCAGAAGCCGATCAGCGTATCCGCTCAGCCATGATCAACCGTGAGTATTTGATGGTAACAGACTTATCTCGCTTTTATACTCAGGTAAAATTGCAGCGTTGGTTGAATGAAAATGCCGAACTGGTGAGTTCGGAACCCGATTACCTGATTTATCGTATGGATTTGAATGAATAGCCCCATTTTGCAACCCCTCTCTGAATACCCGCTGGTGAGTATAATCACACCCTCCTATAATCAGGGGAAATATCTGAGCAAGACGATTCAATCTGTGCTTACGCAGGATTATCCTTTCATCGAGTATATTGTCATTGATGGAGGCTCCAGTGATGATTCAGTGCAGATCATCAAAGACTCCCAGGAACGGCTCGCTTATTGGGTCTCTGAAAGAGACAAGGGTCAGACTGATGCAATCAATAAAGGGTTTGCAAAAGCGACCGGAGAGATCATTGCCTGGCTCAACTCTGATGACACCTATGAACCAGGAGCGATCTCAACGATGGTTGAGACCTTCAAAAGGAATCAGGATTGTGGTTTTATCTATGGCGACTGCAATTTCATTAATGCAGAGGGAGCAGTTATAGGGAAGTTCATTGCGAAGCAAACCGATCTGAAACGGTTACGTGCGGGGTATGTGCACATCCCGCAACAGGCTTTTTTCTTTCGCCGTGAGCTCTGGCAGCGGGTGGAGCCGCTGGATGATTCAATTTATTTCGCGATGGATTATGATCTATGGCTGCGTCTGGCAGAGCTGGCGCCACTGCGCTATATCCCGGGGAAACCATGGGCGAATTTTCGTCTGCATGCGGACGCGAAGACGATAGCGGCGGATGACCGCTGCTGGCAGGATATGTTGAAAATTCACCGTCGCAATGGCGGCTCCTGGGTATCCCTGTTGATGATGAAGTATCTGGTTCGTAAAGTCCTGGCACCTGTCGTCCAATATCGGCGCAGAAAAATGATCTCCAAATAAACAACTTCATAATCATTTCCACAAAAATCGGATAAACGCGGTCGTTTTGACAAACTGGTTTTGTTTCTGTAAAACAGTGCGGTTTTGAACGTGGGCTCAACATCAAATCTCCTTGCATTTTCCTGACGTCATAATGTTTTCAGGCACTAAGAAGATCAGAGCTTTGGAACAGGTCTCTGCTCTAAAGGAGACCTGTTATTATTTAATTTCCTCCGATGTGATTGAAGTAATTTGTCACTTGTTTCTGTCTATGATTAACAGGGAGGAGGAATTGAATATGGATCCAATGACGCGAATCAGATTTCAAACCGAAGAGACTACGTTCGATGAGATGCTGACCGCTCACGAAAATTACCTGAAAAAAATTATCTTTAATATCCTGAAAGACACTGCTGAGGTGGAAGACCTCTACCAGGAAACAGCTCAGAAAATCTACACTTCGCGAAGAACTTTTCGAGGGGATAACTTCAAGGGATGGATTGCCCGGATTGCTGTCAACACCGCAATCAACCATAAGAAAAAGAATTCAGCCGGCGCTCAGTTAATCGAACTGGATGATGAAAACGTGCAGCCGGGGGAACAGGATCCTGTCAGGAATTCTTTCCTCTCTCCACGCGAAATTCTTGATCAAAAAGAAAAATCAGCTGAAATTAACCGGATCATTGATGATCTTCCTGAAATTTACCGTAGTGTTATCAGGGAATATTACATATCCGAATTGTCGATGCAACAAATAGCCGACCAGTTTGGCGTAAACCTGCGAACCATTGAAACACGAATTTATCGCGCACGGAAAATGGTCAGTGAAAAATGGAGGAACCATGCACATTGAAGATTATGAGTGGGTGCTGTACATGCATGGAGATCTTTCAAAGAAAAGAGAATCCGAGATGGAAGCACATTTGGAAAATTGTAGTCAATGTCTGGCTGCATACGTGAGGATTACAACCGGAGAATCAATTGAGCCTGCCGT
The DNA here is from genome assembly GCA_012799995.1 of Chloroflexota bacterium. GTDB lineage: Bacteria > Chloroflexota > Anaerolineae > Anaerolineales > Anaerolineaceae > Flexilinea. The sequence goes on from JAAZKE010000010.1 coordinate 78,828, forward strand.
TAAGAAATCAATATCATCTCAGAAGTGGAAGCAAACCGGAAAACCACGTTCATTACGATGGGGTGCGTTGGCTGCTGTCTTGGTATTGTTGTTGTTTATCGGAGTGAGCTTTACACCCAGCGGACAGATTGTCTGGGCTAATCTTCGTCTCACATTGGAGGAGCTGGGGAATACATTGGGAGAAGTGTTTGGTGTCGGAGAAAAAGCTGATGTGATCACGACTGTTGATCAAAGTCCACAAACCCATCATGGAATTGAAGTAAAGATTGATCAGATCTTTATTGAGTCTGACAAAGTCTTCTACTCGGTATTGATCGCTTCTGATTTAATTACGGAAAACAAGTTCAACCTGCAAATCAGCAACCAGCATTTAGATATCGAGGGTGAAAATATTCCCTTTATCAGTAACAATTTTGTTCTTACGTCCCCGAATCCAACATCAGCGAAAGACGAGGATGGAAAACCTGTACCGGTCTCAACCTGGATTATGCAGGCAGTTACTGCCAAAGATTACAGCGGGAACGAAGCTGTCAACGTTCAAATCAGGATTGATGAAATGGTATATTGGGAAAAGGATTTTGGAGCGCCATCAATTATCAAGGGGCCGTGGGTGTTTGATTTTGTTGTTGATGGCACATTGGTTACCCGCGAAACACGGGAGTTTCCGCTGAAAGTGCGATTCAAAGAGAAAAAAGATGAATTCGAAATCACACAATTGAGCATATCTCCGATCCGTGCGCGAATTAATGTCACACATTTGAATGCAAGGCTGCTGGGAAGTTACGTGGATGAACATGGGAAGGAAATCAAATACTACGACACTTCCATCAATTTGACAGGTTTTCTGATCCAGGACGACAAAGGAAATGAAGCGGAAATCGCAACTCGTGACTATCCTTATTCGGAATCTGAGGAAAGTGTATTCGAATTTACTTCTGATGTAGCTGACAATCCATACAGCTGGTTGAAAAATGCGGATCAAGTGACGATAACCCCGTATTTTACCCGATTGAGCGGCAACAGCGGTGGTACCGGGATTCGCCGTAATTACCCCGTCGATGGCGGCGGATTCACAATTCAATTGACCAAAGGAGGTCAGGATGATTAAGAAAAACAGATGTTTCATTTTGCTGACAGCGCTATTATTTATCACCAGCTGGTCGGTAATTCCGGCTGCAGCTGAGACTGAAATCGAACAGTTTTTATTGAACTTTGATGGCGAATATGGGAAATCAAATGTTTTGCAGGACCCGTTTTGGATTTCAGTTTTTGACTCTCATAATCCGTATGTGAAAGAGATTAAGAAGCTGGTAACTTCTGAGAATGGTGTAACTGTGATGCTTGACAAGGTGTTGGTCACGGAGAATGATCTGTCAGTTTCCTTTCTGATCAGCGCTGAACAGCTGCCGGAAAACCTCAATGATGTACAGTTGCAGCTTACAACGATAAGTGTTGGACCGATATTGCCTTATCCGGAAGATTCCTTCAAAAAGTTTGGTCGTGGCGGAGGCGGCGGTGGACCGATGTTGCAACTTGCCAATCAGGATCCGCCGGTTTATTATCAGATCGTTTCAACTCCGCTGCTTTTCTTTGACGGATACGTCTCTGCCGCTGACCCGATTCAGGTCAAAGTATCGGTCCCTACTGTTGCGTTTGGATGGCGTAATCCGGAATCTGACCAGGAGTACGAAAATTCAGATTATTTCTACGACGAGATCAATGCAACTTTCGAATTCGAAACCGATGGTGCGGAACTGGCTGCGCTGACCAGAAATCTTGATCTCAACCATGCGTTTGAGATAAGCGGGCACAACTATTCTTTTGATAAACTGCGCTTCAATCCAATGTTTTTGATCCTGTTTGCAACCGATGAAGTCGGGCCGATGAATACGGATCCAGCTTCTGTTGAAGCGATCAAGTTCGTGAATGCTGTGACGGACGATGGGACAGTCATCCGCCTGCTTGACAGCGGGATTTCGCCCTACTATGGGTTCACGCGTAAGATACTCGATGAAGGGATGATTGAAGCATTGAAGGAGACGGAAACGTTAACCCTGATTCCCTGCACCTATAAAAAACCCCTGGCGGAGTATGAAACCTACCCCTGGGAAAACGATGATGATTATCTTTGTCATCAGGATCTCGCAGTAACAGTAACGATTGATTAGAGGAAGGTTGCTTTTATAGGGTGTTCTGCTGGAGGGCTTTGAAAAGCCCTCCAGCTTTTTAATCGTCTGGAGAGTCGGTTAGGATCGCTTGAATGTCCTGAAAACGCTTCTTTATGTATGGATTGTAAAAACTGGTTGACAGTTCTGTAAAGATTGTGGTATCATTCAATTCCGCCCAAAAAACGGGGCAACAATTTGTATGCATTTTGAAAATTTAATCAGCAGATTCCTCAAACATTCGCAGTAACGATTGTAACGAAAATCAACTTTTAGGGGTTGACAGGAGAGAGGAAATGCATATAATTGAATTTTGCCGCCTGTAAACGGGGGGGTGTGGAAGTAGAACCTTGACAATTGAGAAGCAGCAGAAAAAGAAGAAACAAACCAGA
>JAAZKE010000090.1 GCA_012799995.1 Chloroflexota bacterium
TCTATCGCACCAGCCGCAGCCAGGGGTCATTGCTGAAGAGTGTGTTTTTACTCAGCGTGATTGTGTTTCTGATATTGTTCAGCGGTGTGTTGTCATTTTTTGAGCTTCCTCCTCAGGTGCTGCCGATTTTGGAATTCATCAGACAATTGCCAGTCGGTGGCGTGTATGGACTGCTGATCGGTCTCTCAATTGGCGCATTGGTAACGGGCATTCGCGTGTTGTTGATTAAGGATTCTTCTTCCCGGGAGAAGCTGCGATGAGCGCGAACGTCTGTCCGTTTTGCGGGAGCAATAATGAGAGTGGCGCGGCAGCCTGTCGGGTCTGCGGGGTCGATTTTACCCAGCTTCCGGATGAGCTCAAGCCTAAAGAACAGGTCGCGGAATCAGAATCTGCCAACATGGACGTTCCACGGGAAGAAGACCAATCCGGCATTCCTGCCTGGCTGCGTAAACGTATGAACAACCAGAGCAATAACAAAGAAGTCGCTTCTTTCGACTCATACCTGGATGCGATTCTTGGAAAACCCAAAGATGAAGATGCAACTGTTACACCGAGTTCCGGAGAAATATCCCAGCCAGGACTGTTTGGAGAGGAGGACTTTAATGCGCTTCTCGTCTCGAATGAGGAATCCACTTCTGGACAATTGACAGATGAAGAGCATTTGTATACCGATTTCTCGATGTTCCGTCCTGAGAAAAAATGGGAAGATATCGTATCCAATGAGTCCAAAGGAGCGCTCTCAACTGCTAACGAGGACGTTTACACAGATTTTTCACATTTTCGACCCGAGAAAAAATGGGAGGATGATTCCTCAGCAGTGTCCAAAAATCCTGCTGTCAGCGAAAATGAATCGGATTATATCGATTTTTCCATCTACCGCCCTGAAAAGAAATGGGATGAACGCATCCCTGTTGCCAGTGAATCAAGTCCTGTGGATTCTCCCCTGAGTGACAGTGACCCTTCTGCTATGCTTGAGGAACAGGAATTCACCCGATCTGTCAATGCAAAATCTTCTGACGATCAACTGGCGTTGTTTGACACGCTGCGCGCCGACAATGATTCATCCCCAACCGACTTTGAGATGATGGGGCTTGAACAGGCTGAGTTGCCGTATGTCGATTTCAGTGTCTACCGTCCGGCGCGAAAATGGGATGATGGCCCTGATGAAGTTGTGACCGGTAAAGAAATACGGGAAGCATCTGACCAGTTGCTTTCCGTTGCCAACGAGTCCTCACAATTTGAAGAGACGGAAGACGAAATGCCGATTGCAGCGGATGGATTAGTCGGTAACTTCCTGAACCAGATCGGAACAGCTGCTCCAATCGGAGGATCCGACAACGGTCAGTCTTTGAACGCATCATCTGGGGAAGCTGAGGAAGAGCTGCCAGAAGCGCACGCAGCAGATGAGCTTGACTTTCTGTTTGACTCACAGCCGGTACAGCCTGTTGATGCCGATATGCTCGTTCCTTCCTTATCTGCCGAGCCTGACACACAACCCACAACAGCTGGTTCCGCTGTCGAAGCACCGCTTGAATTTGATTTCGATTCCCGTGACAATGTAACGCCCGGCAATGCCGGCGTGGATCAATCGCTGGATGAGGTTCCGTGGAACCTGTTTGAAGCCGATCCGACACAGCTTTCCTGCATCCCCGGCGAACCGGTCTACGCTACGTTTTCCAGAAGCGGGTTGGAACAACCCGTCAGGAGCAGTGATTATCAGGAGCGGATGATTTTTGCCATCCTGGAAAAGATTTTTAAAATCGAAGGGATCAACCATCCGTTTGTCCGTGCAGAAACGCGTAAAACCAGGAAAAGCACGCTTTTCCTGCTGGCATTGGTTTTGCTCACGGGAGTATCGCTGTTGTTGCTCACCAGCGTCAGTGATTCCATTCCGCTGACGCTTCCCACCAAAGAGGATTTCCCTGATTTGGTCGCATTCAACCAGGCGTTGGATCAGGTCGAGAGCGGGAGCAGCGCACTGATCGTGATCGATTACACTCCCGGCTATTCGGCAGAACTGAACGCGTCGGTGGATACCCTGCTTGCAAACCTGTCGCAGAAATCGGTTAAGCCTGCGTTGGTGACTGCCAATCCGCTGGCGGTCTCGCTGGTACAGTCGATTGTAGATCGGAACCCGATCCCTGGTATACAAAACCTCGGTTTCCGGGCTGGCGGTGTTGTCGGCATGTCGGATCTGCTCGCGAGCGATCCTTCCCCCTATGGAAACGTTTACCTGATCACGGCGAGCTTCAATTCAATGCTGCGTTGGGCTGAACAGTCCGTACTTTGGGTTGAAACGATTCCGTTACACGTGATTTCCTCCACAAGGCTGCAAAGCCTGGTTGAGCTATATCGCCAGGCAGCTGTGTTTACCAGCCAGCTCACAGGTTCCATGGAAAAGCAGCTGTTTAGTGGCACCTTTAGCTCTGATCCGCAGACCAGGAGAAAGCTTTTCGCTGTGTGGTTCCTGCTGGGGATGGCGATTCTGATGATCGTTATCGGCTATTTTGTGAAAAATCCTTTCCGTTCGATTGTTGCGGTGCCTGATGACAATGAAGAAGCTGAAATCATGCCACCGCCAACTCAAAGAGAGGAGGCTGCCCGATGACCCTTTCTACGGATTCAATCCTGATGATCGGTGGATTCCTCGTCTCGCTGTTTGGCTTCAGCCTGATTCTCGGTGACAACTGGTTGTTCCGGCTGGCAGTTTCGCTTCTTACCGGCGCTCTTTCCGGGTTGCTGATTCTGATATTGACAAATTCCGTCTTTATCCCGTATGCAATCATGCCGCTTGCGGATGGAGAGTTGGCAGGTAGTACCCAATTGATGATCCTGTTCGTACTTTTAGCAGCAATTCTTTTGCTGCTGCGGAACTTCACGCGTTCACGGGCCGGCGGTTCACTGGTATTGGCGATTGTGTTCACTATTTCTGTTGCGCTCACCATTCTGGGAATTGTCAACGGAACACTGTTGCAGCTTTATAAAGGAATCCTGTCTCAGCTGTTGGCTGCCAAAGAGGGAAATGCAACCCGGATGCAATGGGTTCAAGTCGTTTTCCTCTTCGCTGGAGCCATTTCGGCGTTGTTTTATACCCGTCATTACGCCTTCTCCAAAGGGAATAATCCTCGTCAGGGAAAACGTGGTTGGATCAGGTCGTTTGGTGACATCTTCGTTGGCATCACGCTTGGCGCGATCTTTGCAGGAACCCTGATCGCTTCAGCGACGATTTTGGTAGATCATCTGACCACCCTGCTGGAAGATGGCAGGGTGATTCTGGATCTGTTGGGGCCAAAATGAGCGATAACGAACGCGAAATTCGCAGCGTCCTGTATATCGACATCGGCTCGGTCAACACCCGTGTCTGTCTGTTCGATAAGAATGAGAACCATTTCAGCTTTCATGCGGCGGCTTCTGCCAAAACCTCTTATCAACAGCCCGACCGCTCGGAATATCTGGGCATTATAGAAGCGGTTGCCAAATTGGAACGGGCCACGAAACGCAAGTTTTTAGATAAGAATCAAAATCTCATTATGCCGATGGCATTGGATGGCACCGGGATTGATCAGGTTGCCGCGTCTTTCAGCTGTGTGGAAGATCCGCGTGTCGCAATCATGGGATTAACACAGCAGGCTTCCAGTGCAAACCTCAGAACCTTGCTGGCTTATACCGGGTTGGTGCCTTCGGTTGAGATCAACGCTGATGATGGTGACAAGATCAGCGACCAGCTGGATGCTTTGCTTACACTTTCCCCCAGGATCGTTTTGCTGGCCGGTGGAAAGGATGGCGGAGCAGAGAAGGCTGTCTATCGGCTGGGTGAGACGCTGATGCTGGCTTGTCGCAGCCTGCCGCGTGAGCAGCGTCCGCTGATTCTGTTCCTGGGCAATTCAGTCGCCGCTGAACAGGTTGAACAGGTGCTCTCCCGCCTGACGGAAGTTTCCTCAGCAGCGAATGTGATTGAAGCAGGCAGCGGGATTGACTCGTCCATAAATGGGCTGGTTAATTTGCTGCGAAGAGATGCTGAAATGATGGCTCCGGGCATTCGCACGTTGCGTGAAAAAACAAAAAGCTCGGTCGTTCCCGGTGCATTTGCCTTTGGCAGAAGCATCCGCCTGATGAGTCGTTTGATTCGCCGCAACCAGTATGTGTTGGGCATCGATATTGGTGCTCGCCGGACTATCTCAGCGGTTTCGCGTAACCTGCAACTGCAGATGCGCACTCTTCCAGTTGGATTAGGCAGCGGGATCCGCGAAGCCGCGGAACGAATTCCGCTGGCAAAGATTCAAAGCTGGATCAGTTATCAGATCAAAACTGACGAAATCAGAGACTACATTCTCAATAAGAGCTTTTATCCGGATTTGATTCCTGCCAACCACTATTCAGCCGAGATCGAACACGCGATCGCGCGCTGTATCCTGCAGGAATGCAAGCATGCCAGCAAGCTGGACGAAGGCTGCGAGCGTGGCAGCCTTTCGACGATGCTTTTGAGCGGTGCTTTGCTGCGCAATGTTGAGGACCCTGCCGATGCACTGCGGATTGGTATGGACAGTATGGTAGCAGCAGGAAGTGTTGACTACCTGTTGGACATGAACGGATTGTCGCATGCGATCGGGGTGTTGGCGCATGTCAATCCGGAGTTGACCAGCCAGATTATGAACGTCTCAACGTATTTATCGCTTGGAAAAGTGATCCGACCCGTTTATAACCATGATTTGAAACATAAATCGCTGCTCACCATTTCGTTGCGGGATGACGCCGGAAATGTGCGTCAATATGAGGTTCCGCCAGGCAGAATCTACCGGATTCCTCTGGAACTTGGCAAGAATTATGAACTGAATTTTGTGAAAGTTGCCCGCGGGGTCACTGTTCCCGGTGTTAAAACCTGGACGCCTCTGGGATTCAAGAGCGGATGCCTTGGGTTGGTATTTGATTGCCGCAAAGTTCGTGACGGCGTATTGGTGACGTCTAAGGACCGTGCCATGCAGATTGCGCTGCTGGAGGAATGGAAAGAAACGCTGGGCAAATGGACCGGAGCGGAAAAGGAGCCGGGCAATGAGTAACGGGTTTGCAAGCGTGATCACTGCCGGCGATGTGCGCTGCGTTCGAATGCTTTCTGAGAATGGCAGTGTAGTGGTCTTCAAAGGGCAGACTACCGACCCTGCGACACAGGTTGCCTTCCGAAAGGTATGGAGCAAACACCTGATGCTTAACCTTGTCGATCAGCTCAACCTTGCGCCGGATGAGCCGGTGCGTGATTACCTGACGATTGATGAGGGTGATTTTGTCTCCGTCGGTGAGATGATTGCCAAACGTGATGGCTTCCGCAAACAGACGATCACAGCTAAGATATCCGGACGTTTCCTCGGGATATATGCCAATCAACTGATCTTTGAAACTGATCCGATTGATGTTGAAACCTGTTATGCCGGATTCCCGGGAGTTGTAACAGACGTGATCCCTGGCCGGGGAGCCGTGATCGAAACAAGCGGCAGTTACGTTCGGGGGATTTGGGGGAATGGCAAAATCGGACAGGGCATCCTGCTTTCGGTTGATATGACGAGGAATGACGGCATCTTTGGGCTGGACTGCATCTCGATGGATCTGGCTGGGACGGTTGTTTTCGCAAACACCTGTCTGGATCCGGCGGCATTGAAAACAGCTGCGAAAATGAACCCGGGTGGACTGATTTTCGGCTCGCTGCCCTCCTCCCTGTTGCCACTGGCACAGGAGATGCATTTTCCCATTATCATCACCGACTGGCTCGGGGTCGGTAAAATCAGCGACCCGATTCATCTGGCACTTGGCGAAAATATTATCAAATTTGCCTATTTATATGCAGCCGGACCAGGTGCAGGGGTCCCCTCTCGACCCGAGATCATTATTCCGCAGGATGAATATATTCCTGAGTCCAAAAATCCATCCAAATCGTTGGTTGTGGGTGCGCAGGTGCGAATTTTGGAAGGGTTTTATGGAGGCGAACTCGGGATTGTGACCGAGGTCAAGCAGGTCTCTGCGGAATCGGGTGACGAGTCGGAGCAGGTTGTAGTTGCGATCGACGAATCTACAGTTGTTACGATCCCGATAAACAACATTGAAGTAATCCATGTAAAATAAGGAAAAGGGACATCAATGTTGGATTTTGATAAAAATGAGGTATTCGAAGGATTCGAAGGCGAATTCAAAAAGAAGAAACGGGTTCGCCGATCGATGGGCAATTTCCCGGCATGGGGAATGCTGTTGATCCTTTTGGCAGTTGCCGGAGCGGTTTATGGCTATTTTCAGGGAGCATTCACGCCAAAAACTGCGGTTGTCTCCAAACCCATCACTGCTACAATTTCAACGGAGACATCTGCTTTAACGCCTGATGCTTTAAAAAGCACTTTGGATGCGAATCCAGTCACTGCCAGTGACCCCTCATCGGAAGCAATCCCGACAGCATTAATTCAGCCAACCGCAAAACCTAATCTCATTCAGTGGATTGCGTTGCTGTTTAATCCTGAGAAGAACCCTGATGATACGCCTAAGCCGACTGTAACGCCTCGTCCAAAGCCAGAAAAGCTCAATTTCTTCCAGACAATTCTTTATGCGTTAAACCCGGATTGGTTGCGCGGATCAACCGCGACGTTAATCCCTGTCAAAAGCGCCACCCCGCAACCGCCTGCATCCACCGCCCTGCCTGAGGAAACCGTTCCTGCTGAACCGACAACAACTACCCTGGAGCCGGTAGAAACAGCTACTTTACCAGCTCCTGGTATGGACACGCTGGCGATTCCGGTAACCCGGCAATCACCGGCGGAGACACAATTTGTCTCAGAAACGACAGCTACAATGCAGCAGCCCAGTACGAAAGAAGCAGCTCAGGAATTGACTGCCACTTTCCCGGCGACGGTTATTCCGGTGGTTATTTCCACCCAAAAAGCAGCCGTCACCCCGATTGCCCTCTCTGATCAGACGCGTACGGTTCCTTCTGTGGCGGGAACGATGATCAGCGGAGCCAACGTTCTCAGCAGTCCAGAGAAAACCACCACCATTACACCGCTGGTTATGTCAACAGCGTTGCGTAAAGATGTAACGTCAATTGAGCTCGCGACTGAATCACCGATATTAACCTCGCTGGCAGCAACTCAGAAAGAACCTGCGACTTCTACAGAGACAGAGGTTGCCAGGGTTGCCGAGACTGCCACCAGCGCAGTGACTGACCCGACATCAACGCAAGCGCCATCTCCCACGCCGGAACCAACCCGCAGCCCGAATTTCTTCCAGCGCTTTATCGACTCGCTCTTCCCGCGCCGAACGCCTGTCCCGACTGTGACTGCGACCGCGACTGTTACACCTTCCCTTACTGCCGAACCAAGCGCAACCCAGACGGAAGAAGTCTTCTCTCCTTTGAAAAGTCAGCTTGAATCAACGTTGATTGTTTCTATGCCTACGGTCACATTCCAGATTTTGACTGACAGAGCCAGCCCGACGATCATTCCCGATTCCATCTCAGAGTCGAAGATGGTCCAATCGATGATAGAGACCGGTTTCATTCCCAGACGGGACGAAACTGCAGCGCCGGTGGTTAAAACAACCAGTACTTTAGAACAAATCGCTGTCCAATCGATTCACATCCAGACTTCCGTTGCACAGGACGCGATTGCAGGGACTTCGACTCAAACCAGTCAACTGCCTGTGCTAACCGGTGCCATGCAAAATCAGACAGTTGCCGTTCTTGTTCCGACCCAGGCGACTGTTGTAACGCTTGAACAAAAACAATCAGATTTGTTTGACGAGCCGCTGTTCTTTGAAGAAGATACCCCTGTCCCAGGTTCACCTGCGACAGCTGCCCCAACGTTTGCCAGCACGCTTTCGGACCGCATGAGTAATAACCTTGCCTCTCTCCCGTCTAACACAGCCGTGCCGCTGAAGAATACCGATTCTCCGGTATACCAACCAACACGCTTACCCGATACCGGTTTCGCTGATCAGTGGAATATACCGATGATGATCCTGGTGGTGATGGTGTTGCTGGCGTTGATTCTGACGGTGCGATTGTTGCGCAATAAACGTTGATACTGCCTCTGAAAACTCAAATGGGACCGAACCTTCATATGTCCCGTTACCATTAGCATCCTCGAAAAGTTTTCGAGATCTGATCGATTATAATTTTTGTCGTAAAGGGAGCAATCCCGCAGAAAGAGAAATACCTGTTGAAAGCATTATGGACCCTGATTCTTGTATAAATCTGATTGATAATTCCTTTAGTATCCCCCTGTTTTTTCTGATTTTGTTTTTTCACCTGCTGATCGTAACCGTTTATGCGGTTTATTGCTATCAGAGCTTGAACCTTGGCTTGATTACGATGACCACTGCCGACAATCCCTCAACGATCACTGAAACTGCGCCTGCGGCTCCGCGGAATTTGAATACATTGTCGCTGGCCACCAGGCTTTCGAGTGTCTTTACAGGAATCCTGGCAGCGCTGCTGTTGATGGATGTTTTTTGCACGGTGTTGACGCCATGGATGCTGGCAGCGATCGCCGTCGGAGTTGTGTTGGCCCTGCTTTTACTGGATGGTATTGCCAGTGGAATTGGTGCACGCTTTACGCAGACTCTGGCGCCATCAATGCAGTGGATCGCTCGTATTATTTTGTTTTTATACCAGCCATTTGTTGTGATTTATGACAGCCTCAAGCCTAATACAGTCCGAGACAACATCCACTTCAGCGATATGGAATCGAGTTTGCGGGAATGGATGGATAAGCAGCCCGATGATGCACCGCTGAAGGTCGATAAACGGAAAATGGTGCGTTCTATTTTGCACTTTAACGACACACTGATTCGCGAGATCATGATCCCGCGGATCGAGATGACTGCGATTGACGTGGAAAGCAGCCTGGATTTCGCAGCCGAGCAGGTCCTTTCTTCCGGTCACTCGCGCCTGCCTGTGTATGATGACGACATTGATAACATTGTGGGTGTGATGTATGCCAAAGACCTGTTGAAAGTTTATCGTGAGGCTACGCAGGAAGAGAGCTTTGACCTGAGAGCGATGGCGCGTCCGGCATTGTTTGTGCCCGAAGCGAAAAAAGCAGGTGATTTACTCGCAGAAATGCAGGCATCCGGTATCCATATCGTGATCGTGGTCGATGAATACGGCGGGACTGCCGGTCTGGTCTCGATGGAAGATATCGTTGAGGAGATTGTCGGTGAAATCCGTGACGAGTATGATCAGACTGAAGAAGTGCTTGTCCAGTTAATAAATGAACATGAATACTCTTTCTTCGGTAGAATTGACCTTGGAGATGTCAACGAAATCCTGCATACGCATATCACCCGTGATGCTGCTGATACGCTGGCAGGGTTCATGTATTCGAAAATTGGCAGAGTTCCGACTGGCGAGGAAATTGTCATTGTAGAAGGATGGCAGTTCCAGGTGGAAAAGCTGGTTGGGAACCGGATTTTACGGGTCTCGGCAAAACCGGCTGCGCCTGCTATCGATGAGGCAGTGCAGGATGCCTATGAGGAAAATAACGATGAAGAATGATACCCTGCCGCAGGAATTAATTAAGCAGGCAATTGCCATGATGAAGATAGCCTATGTCCCGTATTCAAACTACCCGGTTGGCGCAGCTTTATTGAGCGACGGCGGAAAAGTCTTCTGCGGCTGTAATGTGGAAAACGCATCCTATCCCCTGACAATTTGCGCTGAGCGCAACGCTGTCTTTCAGGCTGTAGCTGCCGGCGAAAAGAATTTCAAGACAATTGTGATCGCAACCCAAAATGGCGGCGCTCCCTGTGGAGCCTGCCGACAGGTGATGGTGGAATTTGCACCACAGATGCGGGTGATCACCGTCGATGCGCAGGGGCAGGTGTTCCTTGATACCACTGTCGCTGATCTCATTCCCCATTATTTTGGGCCTACATCGCTGACTGATTAGCGGATGATGCATGGAACGATCGATTCGTGTTCAGGCGCTGGTTCTGAGCCACAACAACTTTGGCGAGGCTGATCGCTATATCAAACTGTTGACTTCCGACCGCGGAAAAATTTCCGCAATTGCCCGCGGTGTGCGCAAGCTCAGCTCGCGAAAAGCGGGTCATCTGGAACCGTTTACCTGGGTCAATGCCCAGTTATCGCGCGGCAATGGATCTGCCTGGATCATCGGGCAGGTATCCACACTGGAAAGCTTTTCCGGTCTGGTGTGCGATCTTGATACAACCTGTTCGGCAGCTTATGTGACTGAGCTGGCGGATAAATTCACCGAAGAAGAAGTGACCAGCCGTGAAATCTACCAGCTGACGCTGGAAACGATTCGTCAACTTGCCAAAGGTGGCGATGAGTTCCCGGTTTTAAAAGCGTTTGAGCTCAAACTGCTGGATTTGGCAGGATATCGGCCACAACTGCGAAACTGCGTGCGCTGTGACGCGGAAATCCAACCATGTGATCAGTATTTTTCCAATGCAGGCGGCGGTGTGGTCTGTCCGGGGTGTGTCGGGAAGGAAAGCGGAGCGCGCCCGATTTCGATGCGCTCACTCAAGTTTTTCCGTTACTACCAACGGAATGGATTTCGCGCAGTTTGCCAGGTAGGCTGGCCGCAGGAACTGCGGGCTGAATCGGACAGTATTCTGGGTGATTACCTGACCTACATCCTCGAACGCCAGATCAACAGCCGCGTATTTCGCCGTAAAATTGGCTGATTCCTCCAAAACCCAACACGTTTTATAACGATCATTTAAAACAAGCAGCTCATTTTATAAGGGGTGTTCGTTATTAAAGAAAAAAACCGCTGAGAAATCCTCTCAGCGGTTTGCATAAATCAATCTGTTATATGCTTATTCAGCGATATCCCATTTTTCCCAGCGTTCATAGCCGGTGATGGAATAAGGCGCAATCACTTTTGGACTCATCAGCACGTAGGAGTTGTTCCAGCTGAGGGAGTTGATGATTGCTTCTTCGTTCAACAGAATCTCTTCACCACGGGCATACAGGCTGGCGCGGACGATCGGGTCGGTCTCTTTGCCTGCCTTCTTAATCACGTCAGCATACTCCACATATTTGGGGTTGCTCAGATCGGTGCATCCAATAGACGGCCAGTCAGTGATGTCCTGATAAGCGCCGCCCGGGCAGAGGAATACATCAGCGGTGAAGTTGTTGGCGTCCATGTAGTCCTGAACCCATGAGGAGCGGTAAACGTTCTCCAGACCCTGTGAGCGTTCAACTTTGAAGACGCCCCATTCACTGCTCTTGAGAACAACATTGATGCCAAGGTTGGTTTCCCACATACCCTGAACAGTTTCGGCACGCAGCTTGTTCGCATCCGAGGTACTGTAGCTGTAGTTCAAGGTGATATCGGCGGGTTTGATTCCTTTTTCTGCGCAGTATTCATCCAGATATGCTTTGGCTTTTACTGGATCATACATAATTCCCAATTCCGGATAGTCTGCCGGAGTTGGCGCACCAGTTACGGCAGGGTTGACGAAGTACGGAGCCGGTTCTCCCGCTTTTACGGTGTTGACGACAGCAACTTTGTCCACTGCGTAGCTCAATGCCAGGCGGACACGGATGTCATCGGTTGGCGCCAGGAATGGGTTATAAACCAGCCACTCGGTACCGACAGAGGTGGGTTTGTAGAGCAGATGATCTTTGAATTCAGGGGTAGCCATAATCCTGTCATAGTCACCGGCAGGGATCACCGCGTAATCCATATTGCCTGCTTCATATTCAGAGAGCGCCATAACGTCACCGATCAGGCGGAAATTCACTTCATTTAAGATCGGTTTCGGGGTTGAGTCGGTGCCTGGCCAGAACGGGTTGGCAATCAGCACCAGTTCAGAGTCGTGAATCCAGCTTTTCAGAGTGAAGGGTCCGTAACCCTGATAATCACTGGATTCTGTCCAGCGCTCTGCCAGACCTTCGGTGCAGATATCGCCATCGATGAGCCAGGAAGGCATGGCGTGAATCATCCACATTGAGATAATGCTGAGGTTGAAAACACCGTCTTCATTGAAGCTGATTTCGAGCGTTTCATCATCCAGAGCCTTGACGCCAACTGTGCTGAAATCAGTGGTATGTCCAAGGTTATACTCTTCAGCGCCGACCAATGCCTGGTTGAGCAGGAAAGCGTATGGAGAAGCGGTTGCAGGACGCAGCGTGCGCTCGGCGCCATAGACAAAATCCTGCGCTTTCACAGTTCGCACGTTTCCATCACAATCAACCACTTCTTCGACAGACTGGCTGTCGGCGTTGTAGCGCACCCAGGGAACGTTCGGCAGCAGCTTGAACGTGTAAACGAGTTTATCTTCGGAGGCGGTCCATTCGATCGCCATTCCGGGTTCCAATTCGCCGGTTTCTTCATTCTGACGCAACAACCCAACGGTCATTTCATCAACCAGCTGGATGCCGATCACGTCATTGACCAGCGCCTGATCGATTGATGGAATGTCACCGGAGTTAAAATTTGTTCGGTAGACTTTTGCCTGGCCGCTGACAGCAAATGCCGAGATCAATGACAAAACCAATACGAATGACAACATCAAAAACAAAGTAAATTTCTTCATGTAGACCTCACAGTAAGACAAGGTCGATCTTCATTCATAATTTGTGGAACGAAGATCGTTATTCAAAAGTGCGAAATTCCAAGAAACTGTGACAAATATTAATGGAAAAGAAAGAAATGATGTTGCTTTTTTTAGAATTAGTGACATCATTACCAGCTGATTTTTCTGTGTGACAGAATAAAGACATTCAACTTGGCTGAACAATTAAACTGGATGGGGTTTCCAGGTTTAAATGAAAAGCGGTGAAAATTGATTCTTCCACCGCTTTATAAAAATCAGAAAACAACAGATTACTTAATTTCCCACTTTTCGTAGCGCTCGTATCCATTCATAGACACAGGAGCGATCACGTTGGGTTTTCGCAGGGAAACACTTGCATACCAGTAAATCGGGTTGATGATCGCCTGCTCATTGATGATGATTTCATCTGACCGTGCATACAGCGATTCACGAATCTTGACGTCAGATTCTTTGCCTGCCTGCAGGACGACGCTCTCGTATTCATCATAGGAAGGATCATCCGCGCCAGCGCAGTCAACCGATGGCCAGTCTGTCACAGTCTGATAGCCGGCATTGCACAGGAAAACGTCTGCAGTGAAGTTGTTGGCATCCAGATAATCCTGTACCCAGGTGCTGCGATAAATATTATCCAGCCCCTGTTGTCGTTCCACTTTGAAAACTGCCCATTCGCTGTTTTTCAGGTTAACTGTGATGCCGAGAGTATCCTGCCACATAAATTGGATAGTTTCCGCCAACAACTTGCGACTCTCGCTGGTGTTGAAGGAGTAGCTCACAACGATATCCTCGGGTTTAATGCCTTTCTCGGCACAATATTCGTCAATCAGCGCTTTTGCTTCTTCAGGGTTATAGCGGAAGCCAAGCTCAGGGTAATCGGCTTCTTTGGGCCCGCCGGTGACGCCAGGATGAACGAAATAAGGAGCAGGGATGCCTGCTTTTAAGGTAGCAACGGCGGCTTCTTTGTCAATTGCGAGGCTCAATGCTTTCCGTACGCGGAAATCATCGGTTGGAGCAAGCCATTTATTGAAAATCAGGAATTCGGTGCCAATTGCGTCTGCTGTGGTCAGGATTTGATCCTGGAAAGCAGGGTCAGACATGATGCGGTCGTAGTCTGCGCTTGGAATTCCAGCTTCATCCATGTTTCCAGCTTCATATTCAGCTAGGGCTGCGGATCCTTCCAAAATTGAAATCTTCACACCGGCGATTTTCGGTTGTGGAACTACGTCTGTTCCCGGCCAGAAGGGATTGGTGATAATGGTCAGGTGGGAGTCATGAACCCATTCTTCCAGCGTGAACGGACCATAGCCCTGATACGCGCCGGTTTCAGTCCAGCGTTCGCCCATCGCTTCGTTACATTCATCCCCTTCAATGAGCCATGACGGCATCGCGTGCAGCATCCACATGCCAAGGATATTAATATTGAACACACCAGGTTCATTGAAGGTGTACTCTACGGTGTAGTCGTCAAGCGCTTTAACACCAACGGTTGAGAAGTCAGTATTCTCGCCGAGGTTGTAGGCTTCGGCATTCACAATCTGACTGGCAACGTAGGCGTATCCTGATGCAGTATCTGGTCGTAGCGTGCGTTCGGCACCATAAACAAAGTCATGGGCAGTCACGTAGCGCACGTTTCCCGCGCAATCTTTCACTTCTTCAACGGCACCGGTCTCCGGGTTAAACCGCACCCAGGGCACGTTATCGAGCAATTTGAATGTGTAGACTTTGCCATCTTCCGAAACTGTATATTCGATTGCCATACCGAGTTCCAATTCGCCGGTTGTCTCGTTCTGACGGGTCAAACCAACGGTCAATTCATCCGCCAATTGGATACCGATCATATCGGTCACCAGTGCCTGGTCGATTGAAGGGATATCTCCGCTGCTGTGATAAGTTCGGAAATAGGTGGAGGAGTCCGCTGATACCGGCAATGCTGCTAAAAGAGCAAACAGGAATACAATAATAAGAACATTAAATACCTTTTTTTTCATATGAATCCTTTCGTTACTGGGTAAGCGAATAGCGCTTCCTTGAATACACTTTATATTCTGCTAGAGAATTAACCGATATGTTTTGATATTAATCGATTCTCGTTTTTTTATCAATATTAAAATTGAAACGATGACGAATTCTTTTTTAAGCCCTCATCAATGAATGGCGGAAAAATCTTTTGTATAATCAAAACCATGAACAGTAAACGATTTTCTTTATTCCTTGCTTGTGTCCTGATGCTGATATTCATAGTCCCGGGGTTTGCTCAGACAGATGTTGAAGTCTGCGCACCGGATTCATTCTTCCCTGAGGCGGGAAACTGCGGATATGAAATCGAGCATTATGAAATCATATTTGAATGGGATCAGCCCACTAATCTGCTTAGTGGTGATGTGACGTTGACTGTGAATTTCACTGATGATCTTGAGCTGTTGTCGTTGGATTTTTCCAACAAAAAAATCGTGAATGAAGTCTCAGTGAACGGTCTTCCAGTGGAATTTGCTCACGTCGAAGATAACATCGACATCCCCGGAACATTCTCTACAGGTGACCAGATCAAAGTGCGCGTCATCTACTCTGGATTAGCAGAAGAAACTATGATCCTGAGTTCTGAGCTGATGTCTCTAAAGGGTGCCACCGATCCGTTTTGTATCGTGTCAGAACCAACCCTTGCGCATACCTGGTTCCCGTCCAATGACACGCCACGAGACCGGGCAACTTTTGATATCACTGTCACCGTGCCGGCGAAATACGCGGTAGGCAGCAATGGCAGGTTGCAACAGATTGCCTTCTCGGATGGAACGACTTTCATGCCGGAAGGGGATTTTTCGTTCGTACATCCGGATAATGCATCCGGGTCTGTTACCTATTCTTATAAGGCGGAAGCGCCAATGCCGCCATATCTGATGACCGTCTGTTTGGGCGAATTTGAAATCTACGGGAAAATGCAGCCGGATAGCATTTATCAACTGGACTTCATCGATCAAAACCTCCGTTCTAAAGATCAATTCAAAAACTGGGCTGATATGATGCCCGAGATGATCCAATGCTTTGAACCCTGGCTTGGCGATTACCCGTTTGCAGACTCAGGCAGCATTGTAATCAATCGTTCGTTTGGCGGTGCGCTGGAAACGCAAACCCGATCTGTTTATGGCTCGGATATGCTCCTGGCTGGAGCAGACGGGTTTTCGCATGAACTCTCTCACCAGTGGATAGGTAACCTGGTCAGCTTGAATGACTGGAGTGATCTTTGGATCAAAGAGGGTTTCGCCACTTTTTCTGAAGCTTTATGGATCAAATGCTCGGAAGGTCAGGAAGCTTTTGAGAAGCGCATTCAAGATGCTTATGAAACGATTGCGCTGATGACGCTGCGAAACCGGAAGGCTGCCGTGATGGCGCAGGTGTATCTGGAGACAGATGAAGTAAAAAACTACCGCTTTGATGACTTGAATAAAGTCTCTGAAGCATTATCGTTGTTCTGTGACCGCGAAATCGTAGTTTCAGACTTGAAGTTTCCCGAAGATCAGACAGAAGTCAACGGGACAGCATTCTGGCAGAGCGTTCCAGACTATTGCAGTCTGGTTTCAATTGATCCACTGAAACAACAGCAGATCAACGAACTGTTTGGTCTTGATAAAACTTTCGATATCAAGCTGACAGGCCCGAAATCAATCAGCAATGATTTTATGGATATGTACAGTCTGCTCCCCTATGATGGCGGATCGTTGGTTTATGCTGCGTTGTATTATGAGTTGGGAGAGGATGTATTTGCTCAGGCAATGCGCACCCTGGTGGAAACTTATCGAAATCAATCTATCACTACGCAGCAGGTGATTGATGTCTTCAGTGACGCGGCTGGCAGCGATATGAGCGATCTGATAAACAGTTGGCTGCTTTATCGCATCCCACCGAATTTGCCCACGTTCAAGACCTATCAAGAAATTATCGAAGAGAACAGATGATGGATTCAGTCAAGCCGGGTACGATATTGGATCGCCTCAGCTAAATGTGCGGATTCAATCTTTTCGGATTCCGCCAGATCTGCGATCGTTCGTGCTAATTTTAGCAACCGATGAAATGCGCGCGCCGAGAGCTTATAGCGTTCGGTCGCCATTTTCATCAGCTTTTCCCCGTCAGCGTCCAGAGGGCAGGCTTTGCGGATTTCTGACGGCTTCATATCGGCATTGCTGACAGTATGTGGATGCGCTGCAAAGCGCCGGCGTTGCACCGCCCGTGCACGCTCAACCCGTTCTCTGATCTGGGCGGACGTTTCCAGCTGCTCATTGCCAGCCAGTTTCTGATACTCAATCCGTGGCACCTCAATATGAATGTCAATGCGGTCCAGCAGCGGACCAGAGATGCGTTTGCGATAGCGCGTCACGCTCATCTCTGAACAGGTGCAGGCACGCACCGGATCCCCATAAAATCCGCATGGGCAGGGGTTCATGGCAGCTACCAGCATGAAATTAGCAGGGAAAGAAACCGATCCGGAAGCGCGCGAAATTGTGACGACTTTGTCTTCCAGAGGTTGCCTGAGAACTTCCAGCACCCGTTGTCCAAATTCCGGGAACTCATCCAGAAAAAGCACGCCGCGATGCGCCATCGAAATTTCTCCCGGTCTGGGATGATTGCCGCCGCCTACCAGTCCGACATTGCTGATCGTGTGATGAGGTGAGCGAAACGGTCGTGTTTGTATCAGCGGTTGATCCGCAGGCAGCATATCTGCGATCGAGTAGATACGCGTTACATCAAGCGCTTCCTCAATCGACATGCTGGGGAGGATTGACGGCAGTGCGCGAGCCATCAGCGTTTTGCCGGTTCCCGGAGGTCCGATCATCAGCAGGTTATGAGCGCCGGCGGCAGCAATTTCAAGCGCTCGTTTCACGTGTTCCTGCCCGCGAATATCGGCAAAATCGGTTGCGAAGGACGGTACCTCAGCTTCGATTGCAAGCGGTTCCGTAGGTGGGGTAATCTCTTCCTGTCGTAAATGTCGATAGAGGGCGTCCAGCGATGCTACAGGGATTACACGAATTCCCGGGATCAGAGCTGCCTCCTGAGCGTCACAAGTCGGGACGAAGATCTGCTCGAAACCGGAGCTTTTGGCCTTAGCAGTGATTGGCAGGATTCCGCGAACGTGACGCGTGGAACCGTCCAGTGATAATTCGCCGATAAACAGGCTGTTTTCCAGTTGATCCTGAGGAATCTGATCACCGGCAGCCAGGATTCCGACCGCAATCGGCAGATCGAAGAACGGACCTTCCTTTCTCAGATCCGCTGGTGCCAGGTTGATGGTAACTTTTTTCCGTGGATATTCCAGTCCTACATTTTTTATTGCGGAACGGACGCGCTCACGACTTTCCTGAACAGCGGTATCGGGAAGTCCGACAATGATCGTAGCCGGTAAGCCTTGGGAAGCAGCATCCACTTCCACGTCTATGATGTCGCCTTCCAGATCGGTCACTGTACAGGAATAGATTTTGGCAAGCATTTCGTGTCTCCGCTTTTGAATGATTCAACTGGCACTTAGATAATTCTAAACGTTGAAAGCGAAAGAATTAAAACGAGTTGTAAAATGAATTTCAGCTTTAAGAATATCTGCCACTTGCGGCAATCATGGTAAGATAACGCAAAAGGACAGCTTGGAATTCAAAATCATCTCATGAAGGAGTTCAGTCTCATTTGAAAAGCCCCCTGAAAGTTTTAACAGTGATTGGTACACGACCGGAAGCAATCAAAATGGCGCCGGTTATCATGCGTCTGAAAGAAACACCCGGCATTGAATCGCGCCTGTGTGTAACAGCGCAGCATCGGGAAATGCTCGATCAGGTGCTGGCGCTTTTTCAGCTGGAACCTGACGTCGATTTGAATCTGATGACAGTCAACCAGACGCTGCCGCAATTGACCGCTTCCCTGCTTGAGACGATGTCCGAAGTTCTGAAGAAAGAGAGCCCGGATTGGGTATTGGTGCAAGGGGATACCACCACAGTGATGGCCACTGCTTTGAGCGCTTTTTATGCCAATGTCCGGGTTGGACATGTGGAGGCGGGTTTACGTAGCCATGACCGCTATGCACCCTATCCTGAAGAGATCAATCGCCGAATCGCGACGCTGTTGAGTGATTTGCATTTTGCGCCCACAACACTGGCACGCGAAAACCTGCTGAAAGAAGGCGTCAGCGAAAAGAACTGCATTGTTACCGGGAATCCGGTGATTGATGCGCTCCAATGGATCGCAAAGCAACCCTTTGAGGTGAAGGGGTCGGTGCTGGAAGGAATTCCTTTTGAAACAAAACGGATTGTGCTGGTAACAGCGCATCGGCGTGAGAATTATGGCAAGCCACTCGAAGATATCTGCGATGCACTGATTGAGATCAGCGAATTGTTCGGCGAATCAGTCCAAATCGTCTACCCGGTTCATCTGAACCCGCAGGTGCGCAACACTGTGATGAAAAAACTGGCCGGAAGACCCGCAATCTCGCTCCTTGACCCGCTGGATTACCGCAGTTTGATCTATTTGTTGGGAAAAGCGACGCTGGTGCTCACCGATTCCGGTGGTTTGCAGGAAGAGGCGCCCGGCCTGGGCGTGCCGGTATTGGTGTTGCGAACAGTAACCGAACGCCCTGAGGGGATTGCTTCCGGCAATCTCAAGATCGTTGGCGCAGTTAAAGAAGACATTGTTCGGGAAACAAAGCGATTGTTGTTGGATGAAAGCGCCCGCTTGAAGATGTCAAATGCTGCGAATCCCTATGGTGACGGGCACGCAGCTGAACGGATCGTTGATGCTCTGTTAAAAAGCAATTCCTGATTTTGGGAACCGCTTCCCGTTTTTTGTCGTAATAAGAGTACGATAAGAATAGAAATAGTGAACGATGATTTGTGGAGAGAAAGGGAAACCCTTATGAAAAAGACACTCTTAATAACCTGTTTGTTGGTTCTGTTAATCAGTTTCAGCGTCAGCGCTAAAAATGAAGAGAATGACGCATTTACGGCTTTATCTGTAAAAATCCAGGAATTGGAAGCAAGAGTTGCCACGTTGGAGAATATTATCAGCCAGATGGGATATGATTCCGCGCATAAAGCTGCGCAATCCGATTTCGTGCTTCATGGACTGGGTGAAGAGGTGAATGCAGGAGACCGGCTGGCCAAAATGGAATCCGCAGTCATCAGGGATGGTATTCTCGAAATAACATTTGTTATTACCAATATCAGCAACCAACGGATTGAAGTCGGTGGTTTTTATTCCTTTATGGCAAAAAATGATGATGGGGTGATTTTGGAAACTGATTATTATTCATGTAATTCCAACAGCCTGGATACCTCACTGATTCCGAATGATAAGGTAAAAGGAATTTTGTGCTTTACCTATAAGGATCCAGCTCCGGTGAAACTCTATTACGAACCGGACATGATCAGCGAGGACGTATACGTCTGGCAGGTACAACCCTGATATATCCAAAATTCCAGTAAAACTGTTGAACCCCAGATCAGCTGTAATTGTCCGGGGTTTTTCTTAATTGACTTCCACGATTCTATTGAAGAAAGTAAAACTCCCGACAGAAATTGTCGGGAGTTTTGGCAGCGCCCTCAGAGGAGCTCGAATCCCCAACCTTTTGCTCCGCAAGCAAACGCTCTATCCAATTGAGCTATGAGGGCAACGCTTATCAATGAGCCCACTAAATATACCCCGCTCAAAAAGAAAAGTCAAGTTTTTGTATGGGCTTGTGTTGTTAGTCAGCGAAAATGTCCCCCCACTTAGAATATCCATCCTCTTTCAATTCTTCTATCGGGAATTGTGAAAAACTCATCCCATTCTTCCACTCACAAACGAGTTCGACATAATTCATTTGCTCCAGCCAGCCCTTGCCAAATTCGGGTAGTTATTAATTAAGTATTGATAAAATAGACCACAAGAAAAGGAATAATTTTGCTGGCATCCTGCTCAAATCAGGATTCAATGAAAACCATTTTGGAGGTTTTATGGTGAATTATTATCGTCCTGCCGGGATTGCTGAAGCCCTGTCCCTGATGGCGAGTCATGGTGGAAACTATGTGCTGATGTATCAACCACCGCGTGCAAAGCATGTTAAGGAATGGTTATCGGGCGATATTATCGACCTTTCCGAAGCCGGACTTGACCAGGTTTCTGTGAAAAACAACGAGCTTGTCATTGGATCCATGGTATCCATTGAAACGCTTTATCGCGCTGACGCGATTCGTGGTTTGGCAGATGGTCTTCTGAGTCAGGCTGCTAAAGTAAGCGCGACCCAGGCAATGCGCAATCTGGCTACACTGGGTGGGGTGCTGATGAATCCCGTTTTTCCGGCGGAGATCATTTTGGCTTTGCTGGTGCTGGATGCTCAGGTTTTGGTAACTGACAGTGCCACTCCAGAAATCCGGATTCCAATCGAAAAATTTGTCGCTGAAGCCAATCCGAAGCTGCCGCGCGGCTCCCTTCTCGCGGGTGTAGCAATTCCACTCAACGAAAAACTCAAAGGGGTTCTCGAACGGGTCGCCAGAACCAGGAGCGACACCAGTATCGTTTCCGTTGCGGTTACGGCTGATGGGACGCTGAATAACCCGAAAATTGCAATATTTGGCGCCAGTCCCCTGCCAAAACGCTATCATGCTGCTGAAAGCCTTCTGGCCTCCAACCCATTGACAGAGGCATCTATTGAGCAGTGTCTTGAGCGTATTCCTGAAGATACACAGGCGGTCAGCAATTACCGTGGCAGTGCAGAATATCGCCAGGCAATGGCAGTCGTTTTAACCCGAAGAGCTTTGTTATCCCTGAAGAAGAGCTGACCTGTCAAATAGAGGAAAAAGATGGAAATTAAATTTACTTTGAACGGAAAAGCAGTAACTTGTGAAGGAGAGCCTTCCGACACTTTATTGGATGTGCTGCGTTATTTGGGTTGTTACAGCTTGAAACGGGCTTGTTATACCGGGGAATGCGGAAACTGCGCCATCATCATGGATGGGGTTCTGCTGCCTTCCTGTGTTATGCCAGCTCCGCAGGCTGAAGGTCATGAGATTATCACGGTTGAAGGCTTATCGCAAACCGGTCAACTCTCCCCGATTCAACAGGCTTTTATTGAAACCGGTGCCATCCAGTGCGGTTATTGTACGCCCGGTATGATCCTGGCTACACAAACATTGCTGGATAAGAATCGCTACCCATCTCTGGAGGATGCCAAGGAAGCGCTTGGCTCGGTTTTATGCCGCTGTACCGGATATTATCAGCCGTTGGAATCGGTGATGCGGGCTGCAGCTGCTTTACGCGGTGAAGCACTTCCTCCCTATTCCAGAGGTGACGATTCTGTCATTATGGACGAAGAAACCAAAGCCAAATTTAGCTCGATTGGCAAATCGGAAATAAAAGTTGACGGGGCAAAACTCGCCAAAGGGAAACCCGTTTTCGTAGATGATATTGAGCTCCCGGGAATGTTGCATGGGATGTTGATGACCAGCCCGCATGCGCACGCCCGAATTCTGGACATTGATACATCAGAAGCTGAAGCGCTGCCCGGTGTCCATGCAGTTCTCACATATAAAAATGTAAAGCGTAAGATTTATGCATCTGGCGGACAAACCTATCCGAATCCTCCTCCCTGGGATCAGGTGTGCCTGGATAACAAAGTTCGTTTCGTCGGCGATCGGGTCGCAGCAGTAGCGGCAGACACTGTCGAGTTATGCCAAAAAGCAATTTCTTTGATCAAAGTCAAATGGGAGATATTGCCAGCGGTTTTTGACATGGAAGAATCCATGAAGGAAGGCGCGCCTGTCATCCACGATGAACCGGATGCAGTAGCAATCGCTGATGCCAGCCGGAACAAGGCTTATGTGATTGATGCGAATTATGGTGATCTTGAAAAGGAATTTGAAGCATCAGATTTGGTGGTTGAACAGGTTTATTACACTCAGCAGGTGCAGCAGACCCCGCTTGAACCGCATATCGTGATTACCTGGCTGGATGAAGACGAACGGCTGGTGGTTCGAACCAGCACACAGGTACCTTTTCACGTGCGACGGATCATTTCTCCGTTGATCGATGTGCCGGTGAAAAACATTCGGGTAATCAAGCCGCGCATTGGCGGTGGTTTTGGTGTCAAACAGGAAATGCTGCTGGAAGATCTGTCAGCATTATTGACGCTGCGCACAGGCCGACCGGTACGATTCTATTTCAGCCGACAGGATGAATTCCGGTCTTCGCGCTCCCGTCATTCCGATCGTATCCGATTC
Organism: Chloroflexota bacterium; assembly: GCA_012799995.1. Taxonomy (GTDB): domain Bacteria; phylum Chloroflexota; class Anaerolineae; order Anaerolineales; family Anaerolineaceae; genus Flexilinea. Next base: position 22,785 of record JAAZKE010000090.1, read on the forward strand.
AAAGTGGGAGTTACCAAAGAAGGTATCGTGCGGGCGATCGAAATGGATATGATCGAAAATGCCGGTGCCTATGGCGTCCATGGCTTCACAGTGTGTAACGTTACCGGAACGCGCGGATTGTCCACCTATCGCGCGAACGCACAGCGTTTCCACGCTGATATCGTTTATACCAACCTGCCCGTTCCAGGCGCATTCCGCGGTTATGGTGGTCCTCAGGGTATTTACGGGATCGAATGTATCATGGACGAAGTTGCAGAAAAACTGGGAATGGATCCAATTGAATTCCGAATGAAGAACGTCGTGAAACCAGGCGAACATATCCGCATTATGGATCAACTGGCTGAATTTGATCCGGTCCCGCAATCAGTTAACAGTTATGGTCTTGACCGATGTATTGAGAAAGGAAAAGAGGCCGTCAACTGGGGCGACAGTCGCAAAGAAAGCTATCGCATTGACCCATCGCGCCCCCACATTCAAAAAGGTCTTGGCATGGCAATCATGATGCACGGGACGGCAATCGCGGGCATTGATATGGGAGCGGTCTCGATGAAAATCAATGACGATGGTTCGTTCAATCTGATGGCCGGAGCTACAGACCTTGGAACCGGTTCTGACACGATCTTGGCGCAAATGGCTGCTGAGGTTCTGAAGATCCCGGTTTCCAAAATCGTTGTTTATTCCTCTGATACGGATTTCACCCCATTCGATGTCGGCGCGTATGCATCCAGCACCACCTATATCTCCGGGATGGCTGCCAAGAAGTGCGCTGAGGCGATCAAAGAACAAGTGCTGGAACGGGCAGCGCTGATGCTTTCCGTTCCGAAGGAAGACCTCCATCTTGCTGAAGAAGGTGTTGTTGCTGGCGATGGGCGTAGAGTGACGATGGAAGAAATCGCACTGCACAGTTTGCATCGCAAAGATCAACGACAGATAGCGGCTTTCGCATCGCATGTTTCACCGGAATGTCCTCCCGTTTTTGCAGTTCAATTTGCTGAAGTGGAAGTAGACACAGAAACCGGACAGGTAACACCGCTACGTCTGGTGATGGCGGTGAGTCCGGGTATGGTCGTTAACCCAACCACTGCGCTGGGGCAGCTGGAAGGCGGTCAGGCGACAGCGTTGGGTTATGCGTTGTGCGAGGAGATGAATTTCGACGACAAAGGCGACATGGTAAACGTTCGCTTTGGGGACTATCACATTTTGCAGGCGGATGAAATGCCTGAAATGCAGTCTTTCATCATTCCGGAGCCCGAATTTACCGGCCCGTTCGGAGCCAAGGCATTGGCGGAAATTCCGACCGATGGCGTTGCTCCGGCAGTTGCCAATGCGGTGGCAAATGCAATCGGGAAACGGATTCGAGACCTGCCCATTCTGCCGGAAAAAGTCTGGCGCGCACTTCAGGAATCATAGTATCTGCACGTATAAAAACAGCCTGATCGTTAAAAATCAGGCTGTTTTGTTTTGTCGATATACATTCAAGGCTGCGAAGCGTCAATCAACAATAATTCATATTCCCGTAGAAACTGCTCAGTAATTATTGGGCTGTCGATAATCAAAATCTGTTCATCATTACGCTCATCCGCTGACCGGGTAAAGTTATAAGACCCGGCTGCGACAATGGATTTATCGAATATGAAGACTTTCTCATGCATCAATCCGTCCGATCCGTCCATATAGATTGGCACACCTGCGCGTTCAAGAAACTCGGCTTCGCCGCCTGAATCACGATATGCTTTCTCTTTTTCAAAAATAACCGACACATCCAGACCAGCTTCATATTGACGAATCAGCGCATTTCCCAGATCATTGGAAGAGAACGAGTATGCCAACACCTGAATACTTTTACTGGAAGCGTTGATCAATGACACCAGAATGTCTTCGACAGAATCGTCCGGTGAAAAACGGACGAGCAGACGGGTGCCATCATCCAGGGTGATCATGTCAGGAGGTGTGGTCTTCGGACTGCGATCGCCGAACAGTCTCTCCTCAAACATTTCATTGAATTCCGCTTTAAAGATCTGATTTACTTCTTCAGACTGGATAAGAATCAGAAAATTGTTATCGTAAAAGAAGCTTCCAACAGTCAAATTTGCAGAACCACTGATGGTGATATCGTTGTCGATGATGATATATTTCGAATGCATCAGGCCGTTTGACTGGGCGATCACAACTTTTACTCCCGCTTTTTCAAGTTCTTTCAAAACTGATGCATCACGATTATCCTCGTCGATTACGATTCTGATTTCGATCCCGTTTTTTGCTGCTTTGATCAGTGCATCACGGGTGTACGTATCGGTAAAGTTATAAATGGCGATATCAATTGATTCCTGCGCGCGGTTTATCTGGTGAAGAATCATATCCTGAAGCGTGCGATCATGGGTGGTCAGTGTTGGATCATTGAAAAAAACTTCGATGAAAGTATCATCGGAATTCCTGCATAAAACAGCTTGACTTCCAAAAATAACCAATGAAAGAGTGATTGAAATTACGAATAAAATACGGCGCATACGATCAAGAAGTTTCCATTTATTTTGATATGCGATTATATCATTGGCTGGAGATCGCGGAATTATCCCACAATCGATGTCAGAGCAAAATGATAATGTCCTAAAGCGGCAAAGTAGAAATGTCCTAATTAAGATTAGGGACTATGAACAGGACATTAGAAATGAGCGCAGAAGAATTATTTAGAAAAACAATAGTAGACCGTATGCTGCTGGATGGTCGAAA
>JAAZKE010000091.1 GCA_012799995.1 Chloroflexota bacterium
ACCTCCATTTGTTCAATGTCCCTTTTATCCTAATCTTTTCTGTAAACAATCACTCTTTATATTCTGTAAACTATCTTACTTGTCTTAACAAATCCGATCTGAAAGACCGGGCATCGCCCGTTCGTCCAATGGGCGAAAACGGGGTTCCATTGGGAAATATTTCTAAAATAATCGCCAGGATATCGGGCTGACGTCCATCAGGCGACGCGCGCACCAAAAACCCGTGCGCATTGTTGCGCCTACGGGGCGTGCTGATCCATGAATAAATGGAAATACATCGGGATTTTTTGCGAGTGAGTTTGAATATCAGGTATTACAAAATCAGCATCGCATCGCCAAATGAGAAGAAGCGATATCGTTGTTCAATCGCCTCTCGATAGACCGAAAGGATTGACTCCCGATCGGCAAAAGCACTGACCATCATGATCAAAGTGGACTTTGGCAGGTGGAAATTGGTCACCATGGCATCCACCGCCCGAAACTGGTAGCTGGGCAGAATGAAGATGCCGGTATCGCCGCTGATGGGGATAACAGGGTCATCAGATCCTGACTGTATGGCAGCCGCAGCAGCGCTCTCAAGGGTGCGGGCTGCAGTCGTACCGATCGCAACTATCCGATTACCCCTGGCACGCGTCTCGATGATGCGTTGAGCGGTTCCCACGTCCAGCTGGCACCATTCCTTATGAATATGATGCTGCTCTGGCGAATCCTCTTTCACCGGCTGAAACGTGTCCAGCCCAACATGCAGTGTTACGTCCGCGATCCCGATTCCCATTGCCAGCAGTTCGTTCGTCAGGCGTTCGGTAAAGTGCAAACCGGCGGTGGGTGCAGCCGCTGAACCGGTCAGCTCAGGGCGGGCGTAAATTGTCTGGTAGCGCTCCGGGTCTTCCAGCCGCTCGTGAATATATGGTGGCAGCGGCATCTGACCATGGGACATAAGAAAATCCAGAAAAGGCCCCTCAAAACGCACGATCCGTCTGCCGCTGTCCAACGCTTCCAGAATGATCGCTTCCACCGAGTCCGAGAGCGTCAGGCGGTCACCGGGCAAAATCCGTTTGCCGCCAACCAGAGCTTCCCACACATCCGCGCCCAGATTCCGCAGCAGCAACAGCTCAGCCTTACCGCCGCTGGTCTTCTTGCGGGCAGCAATCCGCGCCGGTAGAACCCGCGTCTGATTTCGCACCAACAGGTCGCCCGGATTCAGAAAAGACCCGATCTTTGAGAAATGGGTGTGCGTTCGGGTGCCGCTTTTACGGTCAAATACCAGCAAGCGCGAAGAATCGCGCGGTTCGATCGGGGTCTGCGCAATCAATTCACGCGGCAGATCATAGTCAAAGTCAGAAGTAAGCATGGTTGTGGAGTCGGATGATTTTGGGAATAAGGGATGAGAAGGTTAGAACAGGTTCCCCTGTACCGGCTGGTTGGCAGGCGGATCATCGCGCAGGTATTGAATGCCTAAATGCTCGTAGGCTTTTTGGGTTGCACTGCGTCCCTGCGGGGTGCGTTCGATGAACCCCAGCTGCAGCAGGTACGGCTCAACCACTTCCATAATCGTATCGGTTTCTTCGCTGATCGAAGCGGCAATCGTGCTCAAGCCCACCGGACCGCCATTGTATTTCTCGATGATGGTGTACAACACCCGCCGGTCGATGTCATCCAGCCCGGCAACATCGATATCCAACAGCTGCAACGCTTCACAGGCGACGTCAAAGTCAATCTTGCCATCTGCGCGCACCTGCGCAAAATCGCGCACCCTGCGCAGCAGCCGCAATCCGATTCTGGGAGTTCCGCGTGAACGAACAGCGATTTCACGCACGCCTTCGCGGTCCGCATATACATTCATCTTGGTCGCAGCGATCATGATAATCTTTTCCATCGATCCCTGATCATAGTAATCCAGCCGGTAAACCGCGCCAAAACGCGCCCGCAGCGGTGCACTCACCAGAGAAAGACGCGTGGTCGCGCCAATCACAGTGAAACGGGGCAGTTTCAGCCGAATAGAACGCGCAGAAGGGCCTTTGCCGACCATGATGTCCAGCACCGAATCTTCCATCGCCGGATAAAGGATCTCCTCAATTGCGCGGTTCAGACGGTGAATTTCATCAATGAACAGGATATCGCCCTCATGCAGGTTGGAGAGGATCGCAGCCAGGTCACCGGCGCGTTCAATCGCCGGACCGGCCGTCACCTTGATGCTGACGTTCATCTCATTCGCCATCACATGCGCGAGCGTCGTTTTCCCCAAGCCGGGAGGACCGTAAAAAAGGATGTGATCGAGGGGTTCTTTGCGCAGTTTGGCTGCGCTCAACAGGATCGCCAGATTTTCACGGATTTGATCCTGCCCGGTGATCTCGTCCAGCAGTTTGGGTCGCAACGTATAATCGACCCGATCGTCCCCTGCCTGAACATCGGGATTAATCAAGCGTTCCTTATCCATAAAGGTAATTATAACAGGCAGGGTTCGACGGAAAGCAGGTCCAGCGCAATTGGAGGAGCATTCCGAATTCTGGCGGGGAAAAGGAAGCATTGAAGTACATCAGAATGATACGAAAAAAATATGAGAATCCCATGGCAGGGTGTAATTTTGCATTATCGCAAGGCAGGTGCGAATAGATAGTCCGTGCTAGTGCCTACATGACAAATACCCATGACATGCAGGTCATGCTCTGAACACGAGTACTTAATCTCGAGGCGATCATCATAAACATTAATTTCATCAGCGCGATAACCGAATGCAAATCTCTCATATTGTATGAAGAACA
>JAAZKE010000092.1 GCA_012799995.1 Chloroflexota bacterium
CCCCTTCACTTAGTGCGTATTTGACCAAAGATTGCCGATATTTCATATCTTGTGTTATCTTATCCATAGCAGGTTGTGGTTCCTCCCTCTTGTTTTGTGCAGCACAATAACAATAATGGATGTTTCCGCTTCCTGCTGTTCTTTTCTTTTGTCACTGTCCAATATGTAGTGTAATCCTACAGTGTATGGGTTCAGTACATGTGAGACAGTTGGGGGGCAACTGAGGGTAGTTGGTATCAATATACTGTTTTGGGCTCAGATTGACCTCAAATAAACAAAGGCTATTGTCTCATCAACAATTCGTAATCGGTTTTCAAGGTTTGACTGGTATGATTAATCCGCCCGGCTTCGGCAGGGGAAAAAGCCTATGAAACATATACGCCGCTTTATCACCTACTATACTCCCTATCGAATCACATTGGTGCTTGATTTGTTCTGTGCCGGGCTGATTGGCATTACCGGCGTCCTTTTCCCTCTGATCATTCGTGACCTGACCAGCCGCGTATTTCACCTGCAAGCCCACGATGTCATGATCAGTCAGCTGCTGCGGAATGTGATATTTCTGTTCCTGCTATATATTATCGAGGCGCTGGCGCAGTATTATATGACCTATTATGGACATGTAATGGGCGCAAAGATGGAAGCGAACATGCGCTCCGAACTCTTCAGTCATCTGGAGCGTCTTTCCTTCTCTTACTACGATAAAAATAATATCGGTCACCTTGTTTCCCGTATGATCAACGACCTGTTTGACGTCACGGAACTCGCACATCACGGGCCGGAAAATATCTTCATCTCCTTTATCAAGCTGATCGGTGCATTTGGCGTCCTTTTCGTCATCCATCCACCAACGACATTGGTGCTGCTGGTGACTACAGCTGTCATGATCTGGTTCACATACGTACAAAACAAACGCATGCGCCAGACATTCATGGAAAATCGTCGCCGCATTGCCGATGTCAATGCCATCCTGCAGGACAGCCTTTATGGCATCCGAACAGTACAGTCCTTTTCCAACGAACATATTGAACAACAGAAGTTCGACAGCGGCAATCTCCGTTTTCTGGAATCTAAACGTCAAAATTATCTGGTGATGGGACAGTTTCAAGCTACTCAGGGTTTTCTCCAAGGACTGATGTATCTTTCCGTGATCCTGGTTGGCGGCTGGTTTGTGGTCAAAGGCCAGCTTCAGGCAACAGATATGGTGATGTATGTGTTGTACATTAATATTTTCCTTGACCCGATTAAACGGCTGGTTGCTTTCACAGAGCAGTTCCAAAAAGGCATGACTGGATTTGAGCGCATGGTGGAAGTGCTCGAAACGGATCCGGAAGTGGAAAACCGTCCTGGAGCGTTAAATGTCGGCACGTTGCGTGGAGACATCCGTTTTGAAGATGTCAGCTTCCGATATAACGAGGCTGAACCAGTTCTTGAAGAGATCAATGTTTTCATCCCCAGCCGAACCACAGTGGCGTTAGTCGGCCCATCCGGTGTTGGCAAATCCACTTTCTGTGCCCTGATCCCGCGTTTTTATGATGTTATAGCCGGTCGTTTGACCATAGATGGAATCGATGTGCACGACATGACGCTGCAATCGCTGCGTGCCAACATTGGTATCGTGCAACAGGATATTTATATTTTCAACAGTTCCGTGCGCGATAATATCTCTTATGGAAACCCGCTGGCCAGCGATGAAGAAATTGAGTTGGCTGCCAAACACGCCAACATTCATGACTTCATTATGACGTTGCCGGAAGGCTATGACACGATGATGGGCGAACGCGGCGTCCGGTTTTCGGGTGGACAGAAACAGCGCATCTCAATTGCCCGGGTTTTCCTGAAGAATCCGCCGATTCTGATTCTGGATGAAGCCACTTCCTCTCTGGATAATGAGAGCGAGATGTATATTCAGGAATCGTTGAATGAACTGGCTAAGGACCGCACCACGATTGTGATTGCTCACCGTCTTTCCACAATCCGCAATGCCGACGAAATATTGGTACTTACAGAGGATGGCATTGCTGAGCGCGGAACTCATGATCACCTGTTGGCTCAGGATGGCATTTACGCTCGGCTTTACCACATGCAATTCCGCTGATGTTTCTACTTTCTTAAGTTATTGCAGTGACGGCTAAGAAATTCCCAAATTGGTAGTTGTTCTAAAATCCATTATGTACACTTGTAAAGCCACAAATCATTTCGGGCGTACATTAATTTTTTTAATAATGGCTGTTTTCGAACCTTCCCTGCAGGTTAAATTATGAAACCTTCTCTGTGGTTCTCAAATCCGATGGTTCAGAATTCTGGTA
>JAAZKE010000093.1 GCA_012799995.1 Chloroflexota bacterium
CTGAACACAAGTTACACACCCATCCAATCCCGCCACTCTACAATGAGCACTCACGGGTGCTGATTCTCGGTTCTTTCCCTTCGCCAAAATCGCGCGAGAACAGGTTCTTCTACGGACATCCGCAAAATCGTTTCTGGCAAATCCTGGCTGCACTTTTTGAGACGGAAACACCCACAACCATTGAAGAGAAAAAGAAACTGGTGCTGGGGCATCACCTGGCATTATGGGACGTTTTGGCATCCTGTGAAATAATTGGCGCAGACGACAACACCATTCGTAACCCGCAACCAAACCCAATCAAATCGATTCTGGAAAAGGCGCCCATCCAGGCTGTTTTTACAACCGGCAGGAAATCATCTGATCTGTTCAAACGTCTGCTCCAACCAGATCTGCAAATAACTGCCCAATACCTCCCTTCACCCAGCCCAGCTAATTGTGCGATGCCATTAGTAGACCTGGTAAATTCCTATCGCATTATCCTGCCGTATCTGAGCCTTCCGTGGAACCCATGACCAACCCCTTCTGTTCCGCTGTTCCTTCATATTAAATGTCTTTGATATTATTATCTTCCGCTGTGGGAATCCTCGGATTCGATATAATTGCAGAGGAGTAATATGCTGACAAAAAGAATGATCGTGCATAGAAACATCTACCTCCTTTCACTGACAGCGACTGTATTTGCGGTGTGGATGATCTTTTTTTATGCTCCGATTCAGATTAGGATTCAGAAAGTCTTTTATTTTCATGTAGTCTTAGCCTGTGTCGGTATGGTCAGTTCTCTTGTAGCAGCAATCGCCTCCAATGTCTATCTTAATAGGCATACTGATTATTGGGATGACCTAATGGAAAGAAAGCACTCATGATCTTTTTAAATAATGCCAAAGTTCGCTATCGTGTTCTGCTAACAATTCTGCTTATATTTGGAATTTATCTTAGAATTGCGCAATTGAGCAACCGTCCTTTAAATGAGCTGGAAGCAAAGACAGCGTTGCAATCTTTAAACTATGCGAATGGCACTCCTGATTTCTCGATCACACAACCTTTATATATTGTAGTAACTTCACTATTTTTTCAACTATTTGGCACCGGAAATCTGGTGGCGCGGCTCTTTTCAGCTATGTGCGGTTTTTTGATTTTGTTTTTCCCATTCCTCTATCATAGGAAAATTCAGTTAGCCAAGCTGACATTTTTAGTAGCCTTTATTGCGCTTGATCCAATCCTGATCACTTGGTCAACTCAGGCTGATGGTCTTATTCCCTTTTTAGCGCTCAGTCTGTACGGCCTTTATTTCCTTTCTATTGATAAAAAGATTTCCGGCATCATTCTGGTTGGTCTCAGTATCGCATTGGGACTCCGGGCTTTTCCCTTTGTGATCGCGATCTTCATCGCCATGCCAATTCTGGCTGTACTGGACGTTTTATGGTTCAGCACCGGCATACGCCCAATGAATGTGCTGTCGCAAAAGATGAATCGTTATCAATGGTTTATGCTGATTGCGGTGATAGTTTTGGGTGCTACTGGATTCTTTGCATTTCCTTCCGGTCTCAATGGACTGGGCAACGCCTTCCTGAGCACCTTTACAGCTGATGCGCTTGATAAGCAATATTTCCGTCTTAACTTTTTCCCGATGTTAATGGCGTTTTTGTTATACCTTTCAATTCCATTCATCCTGACGGTTGTCGCCATTCGTGCTGGCATGAAGAAATCCGATTATCAGGCATTGATCGCGTTTATTGGAATCCTCATTATGGCTGGCCTGTTGTGGTTCCTGGGACAGGGTGTTTTAACGCTTGCTTATCTGATTCTTCCCCTCCTGGTTTTGGCATCTGACTGTGCGCTGCTTACAAATAATCGCAATCCATTAAAGCTGCATCAGATTCAAACCATTGCAGCCTCTCTGATTCCTTTTCTGGGGTTCTTTCTGCTCCAGCGGCTGGCAGAAATCATACAGCTGCAAGATTTATCCCTGCCATTGACGATCCGCTGGCAGGATACCATGTACTCTCTCCCCTTCAACCGCTTTACAGCTTATGCTCTGATTATTGCCATTGGCATTATCGTTGTTGTGGTTCTGATCCCGACAATTCTCAGGAGTTTTGATCGCAAACAAACCCGCATTGGTTTAATATTCGGGCTCCTGGTTGTTACTGTCTTATCGATGGTGCATAACAGTTGGAATGCCGCCGGTCTTAACCCAGGTGGGGATTTTCGACAGAACAACACTGTTCCAGAGCAGCACAGTCTTCTGCTTGGTCGTATAAAGTTTCCGGTCTCATCCGAACTTGTCCCCATCGTTGACGAAATCAGCCTGAAATCGGTTGGATTTACGAACCGTTTAAAGGGTGCGAATCTGGTTCGAAATGACGTGATGCTGGATTGGATTCTGCGGGAATATCCAAATGTCACCAAACGTGCTTTGGTCTCTAAAACAGGGAATAATCTGGATCTGCTCATCTCCGATCCGGCAGCTGAAATGCCCGTCAGTGGAGGGTACGTCGGAATGGTAATCGACTGGAGTTCGTCCATCAACTGGGATCAATTCACAACACAGGACTGGCTCAGTTGGCTCCTTTACAAGAATCAGTACGAAACCCGCAGCCAGGTCATCATCTGGCAACCGACTAAACTTGTAACAAGCAATATCACAGGAGGAAATCAGTGACTTCTGAAGAAAAAGAACTGCATATCGCCATTGATGGACCGGCTGCATCAGGGAAAACCACTGTCGGGAAGCTGGTTGCAAAAAAAATAAACGCACTCTTCTTCGATACGGGGCTGGTATATCGATCAGCTACCTGGTTTTTGCTCAAAAACGGATGCGCATTGACAGATTCTCATGAGGTGATGTCCTGTCTTGAAAAAATGCATCTGACGTTGCAGAACAACCCTGAAACGCAGGAGACTGAAATCCTGATCAATGGCGTATCGGTTAGCAAAGAGCTGCATCTTCCCAACATTGACAAGCATGTTTCCATTGTCTCGGCGATTCCGGAAGTACGTCAGTTGCTCACATCCTTACAGCGCGAAATCGGTCTCAAAGGGCGCACCGTTCTGGTTGGTCGTGATATTGGCACTGTGGTTCTACCGGATGCGGATATCAAGGTTTATCTAAAAGCTTCCGCTGAGACGCGTGCCTTGCGCCGTTTTGAAGAGAATCAAAAGAATGGCATCGAATCCAGTTACCAGGATATTTTGACTGACTTAATTCGTCGTGATCAGATCGATTCATCGCGACAGACCGCCCCCCTGAAAGCGGCTGCAGACGCCCATATTCTGAATACGGACGATCTCACTGCCGATAAAGTCGCGGAGCGTATTTTAGAACTCGTCAACGGTTGAGCTCAAGCCGGGAATCCTTTATAATGATCCTCGAATGAGGTCAGTCTTGGACAAGACAGTATATCCGAAAATCAATACGGTACTGGATTCATTGCAGCTGCTGCAATTGCAGTCAACACGCCTGATTATTAATGAAAATGCCGGTCATGATGATGAACCGGAAAACCTGAGATCGTTCAACCGCGGGATGAACAGTCCATCGCTGCAGGAAACGGATCTGCGATTTTATGGCATTATGAAATCGCAGAGTAAAATTGTTATTCCCTCGATTGCAAATTCGCATCTGCTTTCCGGGTTGGACCTCAAGAATTCTTCCGCAATTTTCTTTCCACTCAATACCGAATTCGGTTATGTCGGCTGCCTGTGGGGATGTATTGAAGAGATGAAGTTTACAGACAATCTTGTTGATCATTTTGACAGTTTCTGCCAGTGGTTACAGGATATTATAGGGAGCTCACAGCGCAACGAAATGGGCGTTGAGGTAATCGCTGAACAATATGCCGACTTTCTTGACCAACAAAAGACTCCCGCGCTCATTGTGATCTTTCCCGACCAGGTAAGCATATCCAATCCCACCTTTGAAACCCTGGCTGATAAAGAAAAGATACTGCAGTCGATTCGCAAAGGGTTGGCTGGTGACAGAACTTTTGTTGATCTGGTAGCACAATATCGCTGCACAATCCGTGATATCACCTTTCCAGCTGAAAAAAAAGGTAAGATTTTCAAGTTCCGCTCAGATACTGTTGGCATGCCCGCAATCAGTTTTGACGCCAATGAGCTGGAATATTTCAGATTGATGGTTCAAAAGATCAGCGCTAATCTGACCTTGCTCGAGTCTTCTGACAAACTGTCGTTTATCCAATACAACTATAAGAAAAAGGTGGACGCACAGTTGGATCGCATGCAAAAACTGATCCAATATGGACGGATGCATTATAGTAATTTTCAGCATACGCGCGAAGGGTCTTTTAAAGTTGTTGAAGTTGGCGCGCTGATCAAGGAAGTAGTTTTTGACTTGAAGTCAGTCGCAAAGAAAAAAGGGCTGGATTTGCAGTTTAATATCGAGAAAATCGATGGCAGTTCGGTCCAGAGCGGGGAAGTGATCGGTGACCACTGGCTATTGACGCTAATGGCATTCAACCTGGTGCAGAATGCAATTCGCTACTCGAAACAGGATGGCGGTTCAATTGAAGTGGAACTCTCTTTTGGTATCGATCGCTGGCAGCTGGCAGTGCGCGACCATGGGATTGGCATTTCTCCTCTGGACGTTGAAAAAATCCTGCAAACCACGGAATTTGAAAACCCTGCCACAGATCACAACGCAGTGCATGGACTGGATTTTGTAAAACACGTCGTCAAAGTTCACAAGGGAGAATTTGGATTGGAAAGCAAGCTCGGCAGTGGATCCAGTTTCACAGTTGAAATGCCCTATTACTAGGGATTGTCTCTTCTTTTTTCACAAACAGCTATCTGACATTGAAACGTTTTTCAATTCTGATTCAAATAAGACGTATTATTAGAAAAAGAGACTCCCTTTTATGGTGAGTCCCTTCTCGCAGATTTGTTTCGTCTGAAAATAAATCATCCGGCAAGCCCATAACGAAACCTACAACGTAACGGTGAGCTTATAAAGTTGCATACCGCATCTGATGCTCTCTGCAAAAGAGAGTCAAGAAAATACCGATTATTCCAAAAGCAAATCCACCGCTTACTGGATCATGGTTTGCGCGTTTGCTGTATAGGGAAGTCTAATACACTTTACAAAAAAGAATTATGTCCGTAACGATGCCATCTTCAATTTTAAAAGTAAGATGAGTCTCAATTCCATCGCCGGAAAACTTCAGTTTATCAATTTCTTTTTCATCAGATATAGGTGTACCCCTACCTTTCATAAACTCATGCCTCTTAAAGTAAGACCATGTCGTGATTTCAAAGTATTCCTTAGTATCAAGCTCCTGAGCAAGAGTCTCAATAGGCTCGTCATATAAATTTTGCATCGAGCAACTAAAATGAATGCCATCGTAAGCTGTCGCTATATCGTCCAACGTACTTCCTATATGGATACCACGTTTGGTATTCAATTTCTCAATGGGTATATCGTACAGTAAACTGAACCAGGTAAATTCGTTTCGCTTACCAAAGCGGCCCAACTCGACACAGGAAGTAACAAACTCATCATCTTGATATGCACCGTATTCATCCTGCTCCAAATACAGCTGATCCGCCTCTGCCATAATACAGGAACACGGAATAAGCATAATTACCAATAAACAAAGAAACAAAAGACCACGCTTCATAGTAATATCTCCTTCTTCATTTTTAATTCTAAAATCAGGTTTCTTCCTTATTTTTATCAAACAACAAAATGCAGTAGAAGATGCCATATTCTCCTTGTATTGTTATTCATACATAATTGTAATATCTTTAAGGAATTGACCTTCCATCCTCCTGACAGAGAACATGTAGTATAATCCTACATTATCATAAATCTCGATTCTATCAACCAGTATCCATAATTTTGTGGTATATTTATAAGTCGGCTTCAAGTTGAAGAAGCCAAAAATCGAAAAGCTCCTTTAGATGCGCACGGAGAAATATGTAGCTGTGCGCCAAAGGTTGTTAACCAAAAAAGTTCTAGGTTCACTCGGGAGGAAAATTCGTGGAAACTAAAGGATTAGTAGCATTAGGAATCAGTCTCGCATCCCCGGAAACGATCCGAAGTTGGTCGCATGGGGAAGTCCTAAAACCCGAAACAATTAACTACCGCCGTCTTCGACCAGAAAAAGACGGTTTATTCTGTGAAGCCATCTTTGGCCCAACCAGAGATTGGCAATGCTATTGCGGAAAATATAAAAATCCGCGTTTCAAGGGGATTGTCTGCGATAAATGCGGCGTTGAAGTCACCCGCTCTGCCGTTCGTCGTGAACGGATGGGACATATTGACCTCGCTACCCCGATCGCACATATCTGGTATACCCGCAGAATCCCTTCCTATTTAGGATTGTTGCTGGATATCTCCCGCCGAAATTTGGATCGTGTCCTTTACTTTGCTCAATACATCGTCACCTACGTTGACGAAGAAGCTCGCCAAAAGGCTCTCAATCGGCTGGAAGAAGAAATCAGCGGTTCAGAAAAAGATCTGGCACATGAAGTAAACCAGAAAATTCTTGAAGTTAAATCCCTGCGTGACAAGAACCTGGCTTCCCTCCAGGAACGCCGTGATGTGCTTCAGAACAACAACGATGAACAAATTGCAGCTCGTCTTGACCCCGTCATCAAAGAGGGTCAGCGACTGGAAACCGATATTCGTGAAACTGTCGGACAACCTGCCAAGAGCAAGGTCACTTTCTCCTCCACCGGTACAGTCATCGCCGAAGCGGGCGAGCTGATCTCCAATTCACACATCTCTCTGATTCAGAAGACCGTCAAATCGAAACTGGATGAGATCGAAAAAGAATTGAAGATGCAGCTCCAAAAAGAGCTTGAACAGCTGGACATGCAAAAACTCGCCATTCGCGCTGAGGCTGAAGAACAGATGGAAGCGCTGCGCAACCAGATGGCTGACGAATCCGCTCAGACCCAGAATCAGAACACCTCGCTGCGTGATGAGCTGATGGATCTGCAACCGCTGACATTCCTCAGCGAGACCTCTTATCGTGAATTGAAGAGCCGCTGGGGACAGGTCTTCCGCGCAGATATGGGTGCTGAAGCCTTCCATGATATTCTGAAACGGCTTGACCTTGATCAGCTCTCTGAAGAACTTTGGAATGAGGTTCGCACAACCAAGAGTAAACAGAAAAAGAAGAAGGCTACCTCCCGACTGAAAGTCGTTGAGAGTTTCCGCCTGTCGAAGAATCATCCCGAATGGATGATCCTGACTGTTCTGCCTGTGATTCCTCCCGACCTGCGGCCGATGGTCCAACTTGATGGAGGCCGTTTCGCTACTTCTGACCTCAATGACCTGTATCGCCGCGTCATCAACCGCAACAACCGCTTGAAGAGGTTGCTTGAGCTCGGTGCACCGGATGTCATCGTACGCAACGAAAAAAGAATGCTACAAGAAGCAGTTGACTCTCTGATTGACAATTCACAACGCGGCAAAGCACTCTCCCGCAGAGGACGACGCGAACTGAAATCTCTGAGTGATATGCTCAAAGGGAAAAAAGGACGCTTCCGCCGGAACCTGCTCGGGAAACGCGTTGATTACTCCGGTCGTTCCGTGATCGTAGTTGGTCCTAACCTGAAACTATATCAGTGTGGTCTGCCGAAAACCATGGCGCTCGAACTCTATCATCCATTCCTGGTATCCCGCCTGGTCGAACATGGCTATGCAACCAACGTCAAGGGTGCGAACCGTATCATCGAACGCAATCGCCCGGAAGTCTTTGAAGTTTTGGAAGAAGTGATTGCCGAACGACCGGTTCTTTTGAACCGTGCTCCCACGCTCCACCGCCTCGGTATTCAGGCATTTGAGCCAATTCTGATCGAAGGAAACGCCATTCAGCTCCATCCGTTGGTCTGTACCGCCTTCAACGCGGACTTTGACGGTGATCAGATGGCTGTCCACATTCCACTTTCCAGCAAGGCAGTCGAAGAAGCGCGCAACCTGATGTTTGCCACCAAGAACCTGCTCAAGCCAGCTGACGGCGAGCCGATCATCAGCCCATCTAAAGATATGGTGTTGGGCGTTTATTACATGACGATGGACTCTCAAGGGGACCTTCCAGGAAACGGTCGGGCATTCTTCTCGATCGATGAAGTTCAGTATGCCTATGATCTGAAACAGGTCCAGCTGCATACGTCAATCAAATTTCTCGCAGATACCTATTTTGATGAAGATGGCAAGCGCCTTGAACAACCCATCAAACGACTGATTGACACCACTGTTGGCCGCGTGATTTTCAACTACATTCTGCCGAAAGAAATCCGCTTCAAGAACCTTGCGTTGGATAAGGGCGGAATTAAAGATTTGATCGCAGAGGTTTATCAAATCTGTGGTCAGGACATCACAACAGAAGTAGCCGACTCCATCAAGGACGTGGGGTTTGAATTTGCCATGCGCTCCGGTGCTACTATTGCCATTTCAGACATCACCATTCCAGAAAAGAAGAATGATATGTTGGCAGAAGCTGACTCAATGGTCGATGGAATCAATCGCCAGTGGCGCCGCGGATTGCTGACCGAACAGGAACGCAACGACCGCACTATTGATGTCTGGCAGGAGACCACCAAGAGAATTGCGAATGAAGTCAAAAACAACATGGATCCTAACGGGAACATGGCAACGATGGCTAATTCAGGAGCAACTAAAGGTGGCTTTGGCCCAATTTCACAGCTCGCAGGGATGCGCGGTTTGATGGCTGACCCATCCGGACGTATCATCCGTCTGCCGATTAAATCAAACTTCCGTGAGGGATTGGATGCGCTGGAATATTTCATCTCCACGCACGGTGCGCGAAAAGGTCTGGCAGATACAGCGCTACGAACGGCTGGTGCCGGTTATTTGACCCGCCGTCTGGTCGATATCGCTCAGGATCTGATTATCAATGAAATTGATTGCGGGACTGAAGAAGGCATCACCATTGATCGCGACGAAGACGTTGTGAAACAATCTTTCTATGAACGCATTTACGGCAGACTGACCGCTGAACGCGTGGTCGACCCGATGACAGGTGAAATCCTGGCTGAAAAGGGCGACATGATTGATCACGATCTCGGTAAAGCGATTATTGATTCAAAAGTTAAAACTGTCAAAGTTCGCTCACCCAGAACCTGTGAACTGAAACACGGCATCTGCGCCAAGTGCTATGGTATGGACCTGGGTCGTGGAAAACTGGTCGAACTTGGTTCCGCTGTTGGTATTGTTGCTGCTCAATCCATTGGCGAACCTGGCACCCAGCTGACACTGCGAACCTTCCACTCCGGTGGCGTCGCCCAGGGTAGTGACATCACAACCGGTTTGCCGCGCGTTGAAGAGCTGTTTGAAGCCCGCCGCACCCCGCGTGCTGAAGCTGTCATCACACAGATCAGCGGTAAGGTTAAGATTATTCAGTCGGACAAATACTCCGATCTGCGTACTGTTCGGGTCGAAAGTTCCGAAGTTGTCAACGACGTCTTCACCATCGAAGAGGGTTGGGATGTCCGAGTGAAAGATGAACAATCTGTCAACCTTGGCGACACTCTGGCAGAGCATGAAAGCACAACGATCACCGCAACCCATCCCGGACAAGTCCGAATTGAAGATGGCAAGATCATTGTTGCCTGGGAGAGCAAAAACAGTGAGGAATATGATATTCCGACCACAGCTCGAATCATTCCAAAGGATAATGATTACGTCAAAGCCGGTGATGCACTCACTGAGGGTTCACTTAACCCGCATATGGTCTTGAAGCTTCGCGGCAGGGAATCTTGTGAAAATTACATTCTGATCGAAATCCAGCGCGTATATCGCACGCAGGGTCAGAACATCAATGACAAGCACTTTGAAGTAATCATTCGTAAGATGTTGGGCAAGGTTCAAATTCTGCGCTCAGGCGATACGCCCTTCCTGCCGATGGATATCGTTGATCGGCTGCGGATCATGGAAATAAACCGTAAACTGGAAGAAGAAGGCAAACAGCCCGCTAAGACAGCTGAAATTCTGCTCGGCGTGACCAAGGCTTCTCTCAGCACGGATTCCTGGTTGTCAGCTTCATCTTTCCAGCACACTATCAAAGTGCTGGCAAGCGCTGCAATCGGCGATACCAAAGACCCGCTCTATGGGCTGAAAGAAAACGTCATCATCGGGAAGCTGATCCCAGCTGGTACCGGATTTGTTCCAGGTCGCTTTGATAAGGAAGAAGAACTTTCTCCCCAATCGACCCTGATTTCCAACCTCCCTACTGAAAATTAAAAGGGATATTATCTGAATTTACCGAGAGGTTCCCAGCCGGGAACCTCTCGATTGCTTTATAATACAAAAGTTTAAAACAATGATTTAAATTCAGATATATTATATATACGGAATTGTCATTTACGAAATTTTTCTACAGTATGAAAGCAGAGCCGAAACTGAATCGCTTGAAACCGTCAGGTTCTGATCAAGGAAGGGTTTATGAGTAAACAGGAAATAGTACCAATCAACATAGAACAGGAGATGCAGCAATCCTATCTCGACTATGCCATGAGCGTCATCATCTCACGTGCGATCCCCGATGCCCGTGACGGTTTGAAACCTGTGCAACGCCGCATTCTCTATGCAATGTATGACATGGGGATTCGTCCTGACTCTGACTACAAGAAATCCGCAAGAATCGTCGGTGAAGTTCTGGGGAAGTACCATCCTCATGGCGATTCCGCTGTTTATGATGCAATGGCACGGCTGGCGCAGGACTTTTCCATCCGCTATCCGCTGGTAGATGGCCAGGGAAACTTTGGCAGCATTGATGGGGATTCACCCGCAGCAATGCGGTATACCGAAGCAAAATTAGAAGCCGCTTCAATGGAATTGCTGCGAAATATTGACCGTGATACCGTCAATTTCACCCGCAATTTTGATGATACGCTGAGCGAACCGGAAGTGCTGCCCGGGGCGCTTCCCAATCTGCTCGCCAACGGTTCGAGTGGTATCGCAGTCGGAATGTCTACCAATATTCCTCCTCATAATCTTGGAGAACTGATTGATGGAATTATCTATATCCTCCAACATTGGGACAATTATGAAGATATCTCAGTCGACGACCTGATGCAATTTGTCAAAGGGCCTGATTTTCCGACTGGGGGCATCATCGTCATTGAAGATGGTCGTAATGAGCTGGCAACCGCCTATGCTACCGGTCGCGGTAAGCTGATGGTTCGCGGCAGAGTTCATCTCGAGGATATGGGTAGAGGCCGCAACCGGATCATCATTACCGAAATCCCCTTCCAAATCAATAAAAACGCTTTAATTGAAAAAATAGCGAATCAGACACGGGCAAACGTATTGGAAAATATCGCTGACTTACGCGATGAATCTGATCGTCAGGGTATGCGCATTGTCATTGAGTTGAATAAAACCGACGATCCGGAAGCGGTGATTCGCAAGCTCTATAAGCATACACCGCTGCAAATGACGTTCGGGGTTATTATGCTGGCACTGGTTGATAACCAACCAAAAGTGATGTCGCTCAAGCAGATTCTCAAAGTCTATATCGATCATCAGCTGGACGTTATCCGCCGTAAAACCGAATTTGAGCTGAACAAAGCTGAAGCCAGAGCTCACATCTTGCGCGGGTTACGCATCGCGTTGAAAAACCTGGACAAAATCATCGCTATCATTCGCAACTCCAACACTGAAGCCGAAGCCCGTGAGGAAATGATCAGAAAATTTAAACTGGACGAGATTCAGGCTCAGGCAATTCTGGATATGCCATTAAAACGGCTGACTCACCTGGAACAGGACAAAATCCTGGCCGAACTTACCGCTCTGGAAGCGAGTATTCAGGAGATGAAAATCCTGCTGAACTCGCCGGTGTTAATTCGGGAACAGCTGATTGAAGAGCAGATCGCTCTCAAAAAAACTTATGCGGATAAACGAAGGACTCAAATCGTAATGTTGGAAGAAGGCGTATCTTCGAAGGAAGTGCTGACTACCAATGCAATGGTTCCTGCTGACGACGTGCTGGTTGGAATGACCGCTGAAGGCAAAATTGGCCGCTGCAGTCCGGAAAAACTGAGCGAAAAGGGATTTGAAATTCCCCGTTGGATCATCAAGACCAATACGCAGGAGACGGTCTATTTCGTAGACAGTTCCGGACGGGCATTCGGAATCTATGTAGAGACGCTGCCAACCGTCGAAGACTTCTCAGCAGGGATTGATACCAACATGATTGCCAAACGCGATGCAGATGAAAGGATTGAGGCGATCTTCAGCGTCTCCTCCAAGACCAAAGAGAATCCTGACGCTTCGGTCATTACCTTCACAACGGCAGGTATGGTCAAAAGATCTTCAATTTCTGATTTGCCGTTTGCTTCATCCCAGTCATTTGTTCTATGCAAAATCAATCAGGATGACAAACTGGCGGGAGTACTGGTCTCCGATGATCCCAAACAGGAAATGATGTTGTTCACTGATGACAGTCAGGCAATCCGCTTCGATCTGTCAGATGTTCGTGTGATGGGGTTGGCTGCTGCCGGGGTCAACGGCATCAAATTAAAGGACAATGCATCCGTAACAGCCGCCATTCTTGTCACAGAGAAAGATGATGTCTGCATTGCCACCTCTGATTGGGGACTGGGCAGGATTCCGGTCAGCGAATTCCCCAAACAAAGCCGCTATGGGCAGGGGGTACGGTCTGTTCGCGTGGGAGCGGATGAACGGGTTGTCGGGGCAGTCCGCCTGGGTTCAGAGAAGTCCATCCTGCTGATCCGCTATGGAAAATTCAAGACCCGTCAGGCACGTTCTGCGGTAGTGAAACCGGTTAAGCGCGCCAGACTGCTTGAGTATACGATCAAATTGATCAATCAAACGGTCACCGGAATCGAATCGCTGCAATTGGAAACAAAGGTTGAACGGGACAGTTCTGAGAAAGGGACTAAATATTTGCCGCCAGAACCGGAGAAAAAGAAACGCACCAGAAAAAGCTCAAAAGGCACCGCTGAAACACCCCCGACGGAGAACGGCCAAGGACAATATAACCTCTTTTGAGTCCACTAATATAAAAATACAGGGATTAAATCAGTCAACAAGACCTGCTCCGCATCACTGAATCTATGAAACAATGATCATAAATTCATTCCTTGTAACACAATCACCCGCTGATCAGCGGGTGATTGTGTTTGTCTTCTCTTTTGCATATTCTGGGTAACGCAAGTATTAGCCTGCTGATATCAGCCATAGGAATTCATAGGGTTGTAACGTCAGCTCACCC
>JAAZKE010000094.1 GCA_012799995.1 Chloroflexota bacterium
ACCGGCGAACTGAACTACTACCGCACTTTCTCGCCCAACATGACGCTCTACAAGAATCTGGTGATCCTGGGCGGGTCTTCGCGCTATCTGCGGGCGATTGGCGGCTGGGACAGAAGAAAACAACACTTTATCGACCGCAACCGCTTCTTGAAGGTCTTTGAAGAGTTGAAAGCCGGCTATAACCAGTCCGAGTTCACCCGTTTTACCCAACTCGCCACTGAACAGGAAATGCTGTTGGTGCCGACCTGTATCGTGATTGACGAGGTGCTGCAGTTCACCGGTGTTGAGCGCTTTATTCTTTCCGACATGGATCTGACAGATGGCATCATTTACGAGATGGCAGGAGATATCCTGAATTATAAGTTCCAACGTGACCCTGATCTTAATCTATACGAATCTGCTGCCAACCTCTCATCCCGCTACCGCACCGATAAAAAGCATTCCCGCCATGTTGAAGCGTTGTCTGCACGCCTGTTTGACCTGATGGCAAAGATTCATGGCGTGCCGAAGCAATATCGAAAATATCTGCGGATCGCTGCGCTGCTGCACAACATCGGCAAGTACATCTCAATGGAGAATGATGGCATCCGCAGCTATGAAATTGTCCGTTCCAACGCGCTGATCGGGCTGGGGGCTCGCGAAGTCGAACTGATTGCGGTAATCTGCTGTTTCCATAATGGGCATATCACACCGGATGAACCGCTGTTGCAGTCCTTCACGGTCGAAGACCGGCTGATTGTGCTCAAACTGATTGCGCTGCTCACTCTGGCAAATTCACTGGATGCCGGTCATAAGCAGAAAATTGAAATTCTGAGAATCAAAATCGTCGAAAACAATGTGGAAATTCAAATCCGGGCCAATCAGGATCACACGCTGGAAACCTGGAATTTTAACAAACATACCCGGCTTTTTAAGGAAATCTTTGGTCTGCAACCTGTTCTGAAGACCAAACTGCCAAAAGTAATTTAACACTAAAGGAAATCGCCTTGCCTTCAACCTATTACACCAATTTTGATCCATTTTTCAGCGAGTTGGAAAAACTCGTTACCTTTGATGTTCCTGCCATTGAGCAGAGTAATTTTTCGTCCCCATTCATCAATCGCGAATTGAGCTGGCTGGAATTCAATGAACGCGTGCTGGAAGAAGCCCGCGATACCGATAATCCGCTGCTGGAACGGCTCAATTTCCTCTCTATCACCTCCTCCAACCTCGATGAGTTTTTCATGGTGCGGGTCGCGTCACTCAAGGACATGGTGAACGCAAAATACACCAATCCCGATCCGGCTGGATTAAAACCGGCCGATCAGCTCGAACTGATCTCGGAGAAAACGCACGAGATGGTGAAAAAGCAGTATTCGACATTCAACCGCTCGCTGATTCCGGCACTGGAACGGGAGAAAATCAGCATCTTGAAATTCAACGAGCTGGATCCCCAGCAACGCAAGTTCGTTGACAATTATTTCGAATCAACCGTCTTTCCAGTGCTAACGCCACTGGCAGTCGATGCCGGTTCGCCCTTTCCTCTGCTCTCCAACAAACGTCTGAACCTGTTGGTTCGGATTGAGACCGAGATCAAGAGCAAAAAGAAATCCATCAGCAAACGGGTAGCCATCCTTCAGATCCCGTCGGTGTTGCCGCGCATTATCCGCCTGCCTGGCAAAGACGAACACGCCTTTATCCTGTTGGAAGATATCGTCTCCGCTCATCTGGATCGGCTCTTCACCGGCGTAAAAATCGGCACGGTCTCTTGTTTCCGCATCATGCGCAACGCTGACCTGGCATTCGATGACGAGGATGCCGCTGACCTGCTCTCTGAGATCGAGGAGCAGGTGCGCCAGCGCCAATGGGGTGAGGTGATCCGACTGGAGATTCAGGCGGGTTATGACCCTGAAATTCTGCCCTTCCTCACAGACATCATGAACATCAATGAGTCTGATGTTTATCGAATCAGCGGCCCGTTGGATCTGACGCTGCTCTCCAAACTCTCGCGCGCTATCGACGCTCCGGAGTTGTGTTACCCCCCATTTTCACCGCAGCCCAATCCATTTTTCTATGACAAAGATGATCTCTTCCAGGTGATTCGCGAACGTGACGTCATCCTGTACCATCCTTATGAAGCTTTTGATCCGGTCATCAACCTGATCAAGCAGGCCGCGGCCGATCCAAATGTATTGGCAATCAAACAGACGCTCTATCGCGTCAGCGGTCAAAGCCCGATTATTAATGCGTTGGCAGAAGCCGCCATCAGCGGCAAACAGGTGTTGGCGCTGGTGGAGCTCAAGGCACGCTTTGACGAAGAAAACAACATCCAATGGGCGAAAAAACTGGAGCAGGCAGGCTGCCACGTGATTTATGGGCTGTTGGGGCTGAAAACGCACAGTAAAATTACGCTGATCGTCCGCAGTGAAGAGGACGGTATCCGCCGGTACGTTCACCTCGGCACCGGCAACTACAACGATATCACGGCTAAAATCTACACCGATTTTGGCCTTTTAACCTGCTCGGAAGCGTTCGGGCGGGAAGCTACCGACTTCTTTAATATGATCTCGGGCTATTCCCAACCGCTCTTCTGGCGCAAGCTGGTGCCGGCGCCAAAATGGCTGCGGATCGACACGCTCAACCGCATCCGCAATGAGCAGCGCAACGCCGAAGAAGGTAAACCCGCCTGGATCGTGGCGAAAATGAATTCGCTGGTTGACCAGGAGATCATCGAGGCGCTCTACAGCGCCTCCAACGCCGGCGTCAAGATTGCGCTGATCGTGCGCGGCATCTGCTGCCTGCGCCCCGGCGTAAAGGGACTTTCAGAAAACATTGTCGTACGCAGTCTGGTCGGAAGATTCCTTGAGCATGCCCGCATCTATTACTTCTACAACAATGGTCAGGAGGATTTATTCCTTTCCAGCGCTGACTGGATGCCGCGCAACCTCGACCGGCGTATTGAGCTGCAGTTCCCGATAGAAGACGCCAGAACCCGGCAACGTGTGATTGAAGTGCTGTCGGCGCAGCTACGCGATACCGACCGTGCGCGCAACATGCATCCGGATGGCAGTTATTCGCGTGCTGACCGCCGCAAGGTGGATGATTTCGACAGCCAGGTTTACCTATGCGAGAAGGCGATTAAGGTGGCATCACAGCTAAATGAGAATCCAATCTACATGGACCGCTTTGTCCCGCGGGAAGACCCGGATAAACTGCATGACCACCGCAGAGAATAGCCTGGCAGAGAACACCTGAGAATCACGATTCCCTTAAGAAAAATGAGACCATACTGCGGAATGATTGTACAATCATTCCGCAGTAGTTTTTTATAAACGGACGCCGCGTGGAAACAGACAACGTACAAAAATACAATATAAAGCTGCTCCGAATCATCACCATGACGCTGATCGGCGGTTTAGGTGCCCTTCTCCCCTTTGTTAACGTCTATATGGTTCGTCAGGGATTGAACGGCACTCAGGTCGGGATCGCCGTAACAGTCGCTTCACTGGTTGTGTTGTACTTTGCGCCCTATTGGACTGGAATTCACACCACCCATAGACAACCATTAGTGGTTTTATCGCTGACGCTGGCATGCGCCGGTCTTGCCGCAATCATCTTCGGCTATCAAACCACTTTTATTGGTATTACCCTGTTCAATGCGCTTCGTAGCGCCTTCTATGCCGCCCACTTTTCGATCAGCGATGTTTTGGTGCTTTCCGCTATCAAAGGCACCGATGTCGGCTATGGCAGCATCCGCTTGTATGGTTCGGTCGGATGGGCTCTGATCGTGCTGTTCACCGGCTGGCTCACACAACGAACCAACATCCGCGCTGGATTCTATGTGTACTTCGCCTTTAACATCATCTCAATTGTGTTGATCAGTTTGCTGCATGAGAAGGAACGGTTTGCGCTGAAGGCTGAATCCCACACCAAAGTAAATTACCGGAAAGAGATCATCCACCTTTTCTCCGACCCGATCATCAGGTCGCTCTCTTACATGCTGCTGATCATCGGCATCGGCAATGCCGGGGTGCTGAACTTTGAAACCATCTATCTGGATCGTCTGGGTGCAACGGAATTTCTGATCGGAATCTACTCCATGGCAAGCGCATCTGTTGAAGTGCTGGCAATGCCACTGACAGATTATGCGCTGCGCAAATTTGATCTCACCAAAGTGCTGATCTTGGGGTTATTCACCTTCTTCCTGCTGCGGTTATCGGTAATTCTGTTCCCAGCTGTCCACACCATTATCATCACACGCTTTCTAACCGGCTTTGCATACAGCATCGTCACAGTCGGTCAGGTGGTGTGGATCAATCGAAGCTATCCGGCATCCCTCTCCGGCGCTGTTCTCGTGATTTTGACCGTCACGTTACCCACGCTCATTTCGCTGGTATTTTCCCCGCTGACCGGAATCGTCTATGACAATTTCGGTCCTGCCTGGTTGTATATCATTGCCGCGGTGTTTTATCTGCTGGGGATGGCAGTCCTGATGCGCAGCAACCGCTCACAAATGACTGTTTCGCAGAGAGGCGGTTGATTTCGGAAATGGATCCCTTTTTCTCGAATCATTAGATGCAAATTTGTCATTTCAGTTTGACAAGATCGCTCGCTGGTGTATAATTATTTGGCTTGCCTCAAGAAAGGCAAAGCTGCAGCCAACTTCCCCTGCCATCGGCGGTTTACGCAGGTCCGCAGGTGAAGTGAAGATTGGAGAATAGAATGAAGTATGTGATTTTTGAATCCGGCGGAAAACAATATAAAGCCGTCGAAGGGTCTACAGTAGATGTGGATCGTTTGGATGCCGAACCGGGGCAGGAAATTGTTCTGGAGAACGTGCTCTTGTCGGTTTCAGATGACAGCGTGACCATCGGAACGCCATTGGTCAAAGACGTATCTGTGAAAGCTACAGTGGTGAAAGAACAGAAAGGTCCGAAGCTGGTCATTTTCAAATATCGACCGAAGAAACGCTACCGGGTCAAGACAGGTCACAGACAGGTCTATACCCGATTGAAGATTGAAGCGATTGAGGGGTAAATTATGGCTCATAAAAAAGGCGGCGGGTCCAGCCGAAACGGACGCGACAGCAATTCCCAGCGACTTGGGGTGAAAAAATTTGGCGGTGAACGAGTTTTATCCGGAAATATTATCGTTCGCCAACACGGAACCAAAATTAAACCCGGCAAAAATGTCGGCGTCGGGCGCGACTATACACTCTTCGCAACCGCGCACGGCACAATCGTCTATGAAACACTCCCCAGCGGGCAAAAACGGGTCAACGTAAAACCGTTTGAAGTTGCTGAGGCTGACGCTCAATAAGTCACTCATCCGTCTTCGAAGTTAAGTAGAAGACGAGTTGTGAAAGGAAACGAAATCAATGAAAAAAAATATTCATCCTGAATATTATCCAGATGCCACGGTGACCTGCGCCTGCGGAAACACCTGGAAAACCGGTTCAGTCAGAAAGGACATCCGAACCGAAGTTTGTTCCGCATGCCATCCATTCTTTACTGGACAACAGCAGCGAATCCTCGATATTGAAGGTCAGGTTGACCGCTTCTATCGCCGCTTGCAGGCTCGCCAGGAATTTCTGGAAGAGAAAAAAGTTCGCGAAGAAGCGAAAACTTCTCCTGATCGCCTGATCAGCGATCTTGAATTAAGCAAACGCATCACCGAAACCCTGCAGAAAGCCGGATTTGAAAAAGTTGCTGATGTGCTGGATAAAATGAACGAAGGCGGCGATGAAGCGATGCTCGCAATCGATGGCTTCGGACAGAAAAGTCTGATTGACCTGAAGAAAAAACTACGCTCCTTCGGATACGAAATCCCGGGCGTCGAGTAATTCTTCTCGAACCAACTTCAGAAATCAAAACTGCGCATCTGCGATGCGCAGTTTTTTTGTTGTTTGGAAGTTGTATACTGAAAGAGAGAACAAGGATTACTTTATTCTTTTTCGTCCCAATAAGAGTCTTGTTCGAACTTTATGTGAGTATGAGTTTGAGTTTGAATGGGCTTTGGCGGACAAAAATTGCGTGAATCCGCAATTTTTGTCCGTTTATTGTTGCTAGTTCCTAAGAACAGTGATAAAGTATCTATAGACAATTAATGCGTGAATCATCATATATTGTTCGTAGCGAGGTAAAAGTGATTGCACAAAGAAAGCAGTACCTACATCAATTGATCAGCAAAAAAAATAATGGAAGAGTAAAAATCATCACTGGAATAAGAAGGTGCGGTAAATCTTTCTTGCTGTTTAAGATAGGTGGTCTCAAAGTTTTAGTGCAACAAGGTTATTAAACACTTCATCCGGTTTGTAATAGTTTAGAACCGCTCTCGGGCGGTCATTCAACAAATCCTGTACTTCTTTGATTCTATCATCGGTGATCTG
>JAAZKE010000095.1 GCA_012799995.1 Chloroflexota bacterium
GCATCTGGAAGGTTTGAGAATACCGCATTGCGCATTTCCTCCGCAGAAACCACCTCAATATTTTCAGCGCCATAGAGCTTTTCTGTCAACGCGGGTGTCTTGATGAGAATAACGTCAGCACCGCTATCCTGTACGGCCTGAGCTAACGCAAGTCCCTGTTTACCAGACGAGCGGTTGCCGATGTAGCGTACTGGATCTATCGCTTCACGGGTGCCGCCGGCAGTCACGATAATCTTCTTTCCTTTCAAAGAGTTGTCCCGCGACAGTATATAACGTGCAGCAGCGACGATTTCCGTGGGTTCACTCATGCGGCCAACGCCGGTAAAGCCGGATGCAAGATGTCCTTGCGCAGGACCGACAAAATGAAATCCGCGCTCGCGCAGCAGCGCAACATTTGCCTGTGTGGCTGCATTAGCATACATGTCACCATCCATGGCGGGAGCGATCAGCACAGGACAATGACTGGCAAGAATGGTGAGCGCCAGGAGCGAGTCACCCAACCCACAGGCAACTTTCCCCATAAAGTTGGCGGAAGCTGGCGTGATCATAATCAGGTCAGCGTCATGTCCCAGCGTAATATGGGCTACATGGTGCTCACCTGTCCATAGGTCATTATCCACGGAGGCATGATTTCCGGTAACAGATTGCAGCGTGAGCGGGGTAATAAATTTTTCTCCGGCAGGTGTCAAAACCGGCTGTACGTTTGCCCCGGCTTTGGTTAAAGCAGAAGCGATCTCAGCTGCTTTGTAAGCTGCAATTGATCCGGTAATTCCAACAATAATGTTTTTTCCTGCAAATGGATTCATTGATTTAATTCCCAAACTATTTTCAATCCTTTAAGTGTCAACCAACTGTCAACTTGATCAATCATGATGGTCTCTTTCTTAAACACAGCTGCCAGACCACCCGTTGCGATCACTTTCATATTCTCGCCAATCTCTTTTTTATATCGTATCACCATGCCTTCAAAAAGCGAAATGTAGCCAAAGAAAAGCCCTGACTGCATGCTGTGGATGGTATTCTTGCCGATGATGTGCGGAGGGCGTTGCACATTGATGTTTGGCAGCTGAGCAGTTTTAAGGAACAATGCCTCAGCACTGGTCTGAATCCCGGCAGCGATAGCACCGCCTATATAATCGCCATGAGAATCGATGATATTGAAGGAGGTGGCGGTTCCAAAATCGATAAGACAGGCTGGATATCCATAGAGATGTTTCACCGCTACGGCGTCTGCAATGCGGTCGTTCCCAATTTCTGAAGGATTGTCAATTTTCAGTTTCAATCCAAGCTTCAGTTTGTAATTCACTGCAAGGAAAGGTTTGTCAATGTAATAATTGATCGCATCTTCCATTTTGGGCGTAACCTGGGGAACAACTGAAGAGACACATACGCCGGAAATGTAAGATGGATTGATGCCATTATGATCAAACAGGAATGAAAGAATCATCCCATACTCATCTGGCATCTTGGCTCGGTCTGTCGCCATTCGCCAGCGCATGATCAGCGCCTCATCATGAAAAACACCAAAAGTTATGTTTGTGTTGCCAATATCAATCGTTAAGAGCATAGTTTGTCTCCGTGAGTTTCCGCCAAAACCTCTGCGGTTGGCGGGTATAATTATATATCACTGTTAGGAAGGTCAGAAATTACTTGGAGAAGCTGCGCACATATTTCCTTTTAGGGGCATTTATTGCCTTGCCGAGCGCTTTTGGGTTGTATTATCTGATCACCAATACCCTTCCGTATTTGAAAGAACGCTGGATCCTTTTTTTTCTGGTAATCACGCTGGTGACCGGGATTACGCTGCCAGTTTTTGCCGGACTGAACAAATACTTCTTTTCCATCAGAAGGATTGTTCCCAAATCTGTTGTGCGGGAATCCATAGCCAGCGGAATTGTGATTGCGATCCTGCTATGGTTTCAAATTGGCCGCGTACTCAACTCGACAGTGGTCTTTTTATTTGTGGTTGGTTTTGTTATCATAGAAATTTTACTGCGAACGCGTGACTCGGTTGATCCGAATTCATTGATAGAGAGAAAACACACTCAGGAAAATAAAGGAGAAGATAAATGAAATCAGAACTTTCCGAAATTATGAAGGATGCTGGTCTGGATGCCATTGTCGTAATGGGTGCAAGTGGATCAAACCCGCCAATGAAATACTTTGTTGGGGATGCTTTTTTTACATCCGCAATGGTGATTATTCCCGCAAATGATGAACCGGTTCTGATTTATCCTCCTATGGAGCGGGACAATGCTGCAAAAACCGGTATGAAACGGATCAATATTGATGAATTCCCTCTGAAAAAGTTGCTTGATGAAATGGATGGAGACCTTTCTCAGGCAGAGGCACTGCAGATCTCAAAAATTCTTACGGCGGTGGGTGTTCCAGCCGGGAAAATTTCCATCTGTGGTATGAATGAGTTCGGAAATGTCTTTAATAAAGTCGTTTCATTAAACAAAATAGCACCGGAATACGAAGTTCTGCCAAAGAAGGCCATCAGTTGTCTGAATAAGGCGCGCATCTCGAAAGATAAAAAAGAACTGGCAGAAATCCGACGTATGGGTAAGGTAGTTGTGTCAATTGTCGCAGATGTGGAAAACTATATTCGCTCCTGTCACCTGGTCGATGAACGGTTGATTTCTCCATCAGGCAACCCGGTCACGATTGGTGAGATCAAACGCATGATCAATCACGAACTGTTGGATGCCGGCGCGGAAAATCCCGAAGGGACGATATTCGCAATGGGGAAAGATGCTGCAGTACCCCATAACAGTGGCAACAATGCTGAAGTTTTGCTCGCTGGTAAAACGATCGTGTTTGACTTCTTCCCTAGAGATGCTGGTAGCGGATATTTTTACGATTTTACTCGTACCTGGTGTATCGGTCATGCCAGCAGGAAACTGCAGGAAGCATATAACCAGGTGAAAGAGATCCATGACGAAATAATCGCGCTTGCCAAACCGGGAATCCCGATGAAAGAGTTGCAGTCGATCACCTGTGACCGTTTCAAGGCATTAGGCCATAAGACCATTAAAGACAACCCGGGAACATTCGAGGGTTATGTGCATACGATAGGTCATGGGTTGGGATTGGATGTTCATGAACGACCGTCCAGCGGATTCAGCGCCCCAGACGATGACACCGTCGAAATCAATCGGGTATTTACGGTGGAGCCGGGGTTGTATTATCCCGAAGGGGATGAGCCATTCGGGATTCGCATTGAAGATACCGTCTATATTGACGAGCATGGGAAAGCACAAATTATGGCTGAATATCCGTATGAACTGGTTATTCCAGTGCAAAAATCCGCTGAGGAGAAGAAATGAGCAGCCAACCCGGACTACGCACCGTCAGAATTCTTGGAATTGAATCCTCCTGTGATGAAACTGCAGCAGCAATTGTTGAGGATGGTCGCAGGATCCTCTCCAACGTTATCGCTTCACAAATCGAGTTACATAAAAAATACGGCGGTGTGTTCCCGGAGGTCGCTTCGCGCCAACATGTAATGAATATTTCAGCTGTGGTTGAGGAAGCGATGGCGAAAGCGCACGCTTCCTTCAATGATCTGGATGCAATTGCCGTTACCCGCGGCCCGGGGTTAGCCGGTTCACTTGTTGTAGGTGTGAACGCTGCCAAAGGCCTGGCATTGACGACTGGACTGCCTTTGCTTGGAATCAATCACCTGGAAGCGCACATTTACTCAGCCTGGCTTCATGAGGCGGATGATCCCAACCCATCGCCAATTCCCGAATTCCCTCTGATCACATTGATCGTGTCAGGGGGACACTCCGAGATCGTGTTGATGAAGTCACATATGCAATACGTAAGACTGGGCGGAACGCTTGATGATGCAGCCGGTGAAGCGTTTGATAAGGCTGCGCGTTTGATTGGACTCGAATACCCTGGCGGCCCTTCCATCCAAAAAGCTGCGATCTTCGGCGACCCTGCCAGATTTTCGTTCCCGCGTTCGCGACTGGAAGGCAGCTGGGATTTCTCATTCAGCGGAGTTAAAACAGCGGTATTGCGAAAAGTTCGGGAACTCGAGAAGGAATCCCCTGAATTGCCCGTTGCTGATCTTGCTGCAAGTTTTCAGGAATCAGTTGTCAGCATTTTGTTTGAAAAGACGATGGCAGCTGCGCACAGGTATGAAGCGAATGGGATTTTGATTGTAGGGGGCGTTTCCGCTAATCAGGCGTTGCGGGATTTGTTCCTCAATCAACAGACCTACCCGGTGCTGATCCCTAAAATGGCATACTGTACCGATAATGCAGCCATGGTAGCAGCAGCTGGATTTCATCGTTTTGAGGCGGAGAAATTTGATGAGCTGGGGTTCGATGTTTTTCCAACCTGGCCGTTAAGCCGCGTCAATCTACAAACAGAAAGTTAATTCTTATTTCGGTTTTGCTGTCGGAGTTTGCGTCGGAACCAGCGGCGGACCATGATGGATCAGGCTCATATATTCCGCACTTTCGCTTGCGATAACAATGCTTGAATAGCGCCGGATGCTGCCGAGATAAGGGCCAGCACCATTTTCAACACGCCAGTTATCAAATTCAAAGGGGATCACGCCACCAGCGCTGATCCATTCGCCATTGTACTTCCTCGCAAGGTGAACATGCGTACCGGTGGAGGTGCCGCCATCACAGGAGGGATGGCCAATTGGCTGCCCCTGTTTCAAAACCGTGCCTTTCGGGGGGATGGAAGAAGTGAGCAAGTGGAGGAAGAAAATATTCCAGCCAGTGCGCTCATCGCCATCGCCATCCAAATCCAACACTGCCACGCCAAAATCAGTCCTGACAATTACGCCATCCGCTGGTGCAGTTACCCATTCGTCACTATAGACACATCCGCTTGCAGCGGTTGGTGGAGCAAAATCGATCGCTGAATAGGGGGCAGAATCTCCCCAGGCTGCGTGTGGCCCACCGGTGAATGCCCAACTCTTGCCAACCTCAAATGGAAGTGTGAATTCCGGTTGTGTCAAACTGCCTGGGATAAAGTCTGTCTGTTCAGGGAATTCACCGAACAATGATTTGTAGGTTGCGATGAAGCCCGCTTCGCTGATAGCATAATAAAACTCATTTGGAGACAGAATTTCGGAAAAATAGTGCTGGATCGCTGCGCTGGCAGCGTTCTGCCAGGGATCAATGCGAACGATTGAGCCATCAGTCAAAGTATATTCGAGCAGGTTCCCTTCCCGATATTGATAAAACTTTTCATTCAGGTAGTTCGAGAGCCGATTCATTTGAGCAGCCAGATGTTTGGAGTTGACGCCGCCAAATCCCATTACAGAGTCGCTGTCAATGTTTTCCGGTCTCGTGGGACTGCTCAAAGCGCCGGTACGATATTCCAGCAACGCCAGCAGCAACCGGGGGCTGATGCTGTAATTCTCGGCAATGTAGTCAATGATTTCACCACCACGGCGATTATTGTCACCAGTATAGGCTGTGTAATACTTGAACCAGCCCGGTTGTCGGTCAACGAAACTACGGGCGTTAAAGCCGATCTGCGCCGGTCCAAATGGGAATAATCCATCCGGCAGAATCTGATAGGGATTTCCCCATAAGCTGCGATAGTAGATCGGTATTTTCATCGGCATCCCAGGTGGCAACGTGGTGACCTCCATCGGGATAATCGGATTGGCAGCTCTGATTTCACTTTCGCTGGTATTGAAGCGCGCCGCCAATGCCGGCAGTGTATCACCAGCCTGCACAATATAATCAACTTCTTCGCCAGGCATGTAATTAGGCCGTTTGGGGAAATTCTCATATTCTTGTGTGCCAGATACGTAGTTCTGCATTGTTGGAAGTGGTTCTTCTTCAACAGCTGCTGAATCCATCTGAGGTAGCGATCCCATTTCGGTTGGAAGCTGCGAGATGGGCTCCTCTTTGCGGGCACAGCCTGTCAGAACAGAAACTGCAATCACGATGGAGAGTACCAATGTGACGAAATGTTTTCTTAAATTAACCATACGATTGATTATATGCTGAAAAAAACCATGTTTTAATAAGAAACCAGTGACTCCTGGGATGAAACTGTGCTGGCGTGTACTATTTCGCTGCCGCGCGTCATACCACCAAGGTAAGCTTTTGCCCCCTGGAATGGTACCCAGCCGTTCATCACAAATGGCAGTGCACCGGTAGCGCTGATCCACTCGCCGTTGTATTTACGCGCGATATGGACGTGTGTTCCGGTAGCAGAACCGCCTTCGCAGGATGGATGTCCGAGGCGGGTACCTACTTCGACCGTTGATCCAAGCGCGATTTTTCCTTTGGTGGCAATATGCAGATAGAGGATAACCCAGCCGGTTTCCTCGCTGCCATCGCCATCGACATCAACCAGCACTATCCCATTCCCAACGCGAATCACTTTGCCTGGCGTGGTTGAAAGCACCCACAAGGGAGATTCGGCACATCCAGCGCGTGCGGAGGGTGGCGCGAAGTCGAGCGAAGCGAAGGGCGTGCCTTTGCCCCAGGCTTCATGAGGGCCGCCGGTCAATGCCCAGCGTTCGTTTGGGGAAAATGGCAGCGTCATATCGATCTGCTTCAAGGAAGCGTTCAAACCTTCAGCTTCCCCATCAAAATATTCCCAGACATTGCCAAACATTGAGATGAAAGAAGAATAAAACCCTTCTTCTCCGTATATCGCTGCATCAAATGCATCCCAGTTGTAAATTTGGGAAAATAAATATTGTATCGCCACCGATCCGGCATTCAAACCTGGGTTGAAATAAACCGGTTGCGGTGGTCTTGGATACCGGTAGAAAGGGATTTCCGAGAGTTCGCCATTTCGCCAGCCATAGTATCCGGCTGACAGCGTTTCGACAGCCCAGTTCAACTGCTTTTGCAGCCCTTTGCGCGAAGAGTCCATCCAACCCATCGGATAATCCAGTTCAGCTGCTGTTTGTGGGTATCCATATACCCAGTGTGATTTGTATTCCAGTAACGCCAACAACACGATCGGATTGATGGAATAATCCCGGCAGACTTTATAAATAATGTCTTTGCCATTCTTCAACCCGTCTGAAGTTTCCTCCTGGTAAGATGCAAGGTAGCCATTAGCCTGTTCAATCTCATAAAACAGGTCATATTCGGAAGCAGTATCAGAATATACTACAAATTCATCGGGAATGATTTTGATTGACGTCGAAACCATCCGATTAGAAGGTGCATTGATAAACAGCGTAATATCTTTGTCGAGGTAACCAACAGTGGGCAATTGTTGCATGCTGGTAATCTGAGCCATGTTTACTGCAAACCGAGTGCTGAGATTATATAAAGTGTCGCCATTCTGGGTTACATACAGCACCCGATCACTTTCTGGAGATTCCAACAGATCCGGCAGATCCGTCGGAATTGCCGTTGGTACTAAAACGACTGGAGGAATGGGCGTATCGATATAGTTCTCAGCAACCACCGGCATTTGCTGCGTGGCGGTAGGTTCGGGTTGATAAGGGGAATCCGGGTTAATCTGCTCTACCGGAAAGGTGTTTCGTAATGTAGGAACTGCAGTAGGGGTTGGGCTTTTTGTGGCTGTAACAACCACTTCAATTGCAACTACTGGATTTGGCTCTGTCGCTGTGGGATGCTCTTGAATTTCAAGCGGTATGATCTCAAGCAGAGCAGCGTCAGTAGCTGCCTTTGCGCGCGCAATCAATTCATCGCGATAAACCAGCGTCGGGGCTGCTGTTTGCAGACCGATCCTGGTTATTTCAAAACGGATAGCCTGTTCGGTTATCCGGGCGGGAGAATTGTAAGAACGCGTGCAGGAGAGAAGCAAAAACGAGGTAACTACCAAGACGAAAAATTGTATTCGTTTTTTAGTAAGAAATTTCACTTGCTTCCGTTCTGAAGTACCATGCCTCTACTGATTGATCCCCTTTGACCAGGAATCCATCATAAACCGACCCTGTTGGAACAACGGTCCAGCCACTCATTATCAACGGTGTTTCCGAGTCAATGGGTATCCATTCACCATTATATCGACGGGCAAAATGGATGTGCGTTCCGTTCGAAATTCCTCCCTCACAAGATGTATGTCCCAGATAATCTCCCGTTACAACCGTCTGCCCGTTCGCTATGCGATCACGGGTTGCGATGTGCAGATAAACCAACAGCCAACCGGTGGCAGGGTCCCCGTCACCATCCAGATCCTGAAGCACAACTCCGCGATCCGAGTAAATGATTATCCCATCAGCTGCTGCAACGACCCAGGCATCGCTGCTCTCGCATCCAATTACTTTTGGTGGAATGAAATCAACCGCAGACCAGGGCGTACCGTTTGACCAGCCATAATGCGGGCCACTGGTGAAGTTCCAGGTCTCACCAGCAGGAAATGGGAAGGAAAGTTCAGGAAATGAAGCAGGCAGTGCGTCCTGTCGATAGTTGATTTCGGTAATGTCAAACAGCTTTCGATAGGTCATGTTAAAACCAAATTCTGACACCGCATACAACCAGTCGTCTTTGCCATAGATTTGACTGAAGAAATACTGCAATGCAGCCGTAGCAGCATTAATTTCCGGGTTTACCGCAACAACGGTGTCATCATTTAAAATCCATTGGTTGATTCGATTATTCTTCCACTGATAATAGCCATAATTAAGCTTATCAGCCGTCCACGCCAGCTCATTGGCAAAGTTCGTTCCTCGCAATCCCAGGTGAACCAGCACGCCAAGACGTTGATTTCCATTTGGTCGTGGATTCGTAATTGAGGCAGTTTGAAATTCCATCAATGCCAGTAAAACTTTTGGATTTACTGAATTTTGCAGGGCAATTTGCTCCAGAATTTCACTGCCGCTGCGTGCTTCAAAAAGAACCGGTTCTGTCAGTTCTTCCGCTTCTTTGGTTGGAATGGGCGTCGGTGTAGGTTCAATGTAGCCAATCAGGTAGCTGTTGGGAAATTCCTGATTGAATTCAGCCAGCTGGAAACCCGAAACCGCAGGCCCATAGATCATATCGGCGTCCGGCAGGATTAAAAACCCTTCGTCCTGGATGTCCGGCGTCTGCGGCGGGATGTTCAGTTTTTGTCCAACTGAGATTATGTCAGGATTTGCCAGATCATTGGCTTCGATCAGCGCTTTTTTGGAAATCTGAAAAGATGTGGCAATCTTGGAAATCGTGTCGCCTTCCGCAATTTCATATGTAACCATATCAGCGCGCAGTGTTGGAATAGCATCCAGTTTTTGCGATGTATTGGCAGGAATATTCAATACGGCAGACTGTTGCGCCTTGACCGGTTTTGGCGTGGACGTGGGGATTTTGGAAGGAGTGAGCGTAACAGGAAAATCAATTTGAGCCTGTCGCGTGAGCGTTGCAATTGGCCCACTCAGGTCCAACGGTTCGATTTTTGTTTCCTTCTTTCCGGAATCACATCCTGTGACAGCCAGAGATGCAAAAAGAATTAAAAGAAAAAGAACGGAAACATATGCTTTTCGAACCATAGCCGTTTACTGTGTTTTGAAGTGAAGCTCCCGTCCACCGAGCAAATGGAAATGAATATGAAAGACCGTCTGACCCGCGTCCGCTCCATTATTGACAACTATCCGATATCCGCTTTGATCGATCTTCAGATCACGGGCAATTTTGGCTCCAGCCAACAGAACCTCACCAAGCAACTCCGCATGTTCTGATGAAGATTCAGACAGACTGGGAATATGGGTGTTGGGGACGATCAGCACATGAACCGGGGCAATGGGGCTGAGATCCTTGAAAGCAGTCACCTTCTCGTCCTGATAGACGATTTCAGAAGGGATTTCTTTGCGAATTATCTTGCAAAATATGCAGTTTTCATCATGGTTTACCATAGCGCTCCTTATAAATCACCCAAGATGGGTTTGCAGACAATATCGTAATAAGTTACTTCCGCCTCGCGATTCGCCAACAAATATTCTTTTGCAGCTTTCCCGATCTGACGGACCGAATCAATGTGATTGTTTACATCGGTATCCCAATAGCGCGGGATCACAAACAATGGGTTATAAGTTCCATCGGGCAGATAGGAGGGCCTACCCGGGTCAGCTTCATCCGCTAAAGGCACCCAGTTGTACATCACCGGACCGCGCGGATTGACCGTAAATCCAACCTGATAGCCGAGTTCCTCTGCGATTTGAATTGGCCTGTAACCAAAACTTCCACCCGGCCAGATAATTGCTTTCGGAACTTTATTGAAGTGCTTCTTGATCAGATCGATTGATCCCTGGAGTTCACTGTAAATGTATTCATCGCTGGATGCATCACTCATATTGATATTATGCACTACCCCATGTGCCTGATGGTCCACATAACCGGCAGCTTCCAACTCTGCATTCTCCGCCCAAAGTTCTGCGGTCGTCCCTTCAGCGCTGATCCAGGCATTGATTACTTTCCAGCCATAAGCTTCGTAAAACGGCTTGAAATGGTCTTCAAAGTAGGCTTTATGGTGACGATCATCTGAAATGAGCAATACCGAACGCGGTGGGATGTAGGCATTCTCGGTCATAAAATTAATGAATTGCGTCATATCAATCGCTTCAAATCCCTGGCTCTTGATGTTCTCACCGATTTGCCGGTTTTGTTCAGCGGAGATTTGATTGTCGAGTGTTACTGCGCTGGCATCGCCCTTTACGATGGAGTGGTACATCACAACCATCACCACGGTTCCCGGTTCCGCTTTTCCTGCTGACCATCGGTTCTTCAAAACCTCACAGATATCCTCAACGTATGTGTGCGGTGTATCTTTCGGATTGAGCAGGTCAGTGGTAAAGGTTGCAGGCAAAGCCGGTGGAGTGCGATTCGGGTCGGGTGTCTCTGTGGGCAACACGACAGTTTCAAGCAGCGCGAGTGGTGTTTCAGTTATGGCTGAAGCAGTTAATGCTACGGTGTTCGTTTTAAGGAGCTGCGCATTTGCGGTGGCAAGGTAACTCTCCATTACCAACGTTGACTGGGCTGAAGAAGACGACACTTCCGATGTTCCTTTATCCGATGGGATATTACACGACGTCATCAAAACTGTCGCGAGGGCAAGAATTCCAATCACTCGCAGGTTTCTTTTTAGTTGCTTATTCATCCTTTCATTATACCGAATGAAAGAAGGCGGAGGCTTATAGAAAGCAAGTATTTTACATAAAAAAATCTTTAAATTGTTGTAAATCGGTAGGATTTCCCTGCTTATTGATGCCCGTCACAAATGCGTTATTAAAATATTTGGGGAACCCTTTGTGCTAAAATACTTCTCATGGGCGAAAAGAATGTGGCGACAAACCGCAAGGCGCGTTTCGAATACTTTATT
Source organism: Chloroflexota bacterium (assembly GCA_012799995.1). GTDB lineage: Bacteria > Chloroflexota > Anaerolineae > Anaerolineales > Anaerolineaceae > Flexilinea. Next base: position 11,266 of record JAAZKE010000095.1, read on the forward strand.
TCAGAGACATATGAGGCTGGGATCGCCTTGCAAGGGTCAGAGATAAAGTCAGTTCGTGCTGGTCAGGTCAGCCTGGGCGAGGCCTACGTTCAGATCAAAGAGGGCAAGGAAGCCTGGCTGATCAATGCGCATATTGCGATCTATGAACCCGGTGCCCGCTACAGCCATAACCCGCTGCGTCCCCGACGGTTACTCCTGAACAAAAGAGAAATCAGGACGCTCTGGAACGAAGTGCGACTGAAAGGGATGACAATTATCCCAACTCGAATGTATCTTACAGGAGGGCTGGCAAAGCTTGAAATCGGCGTTGCGAAGGGGAAAAAGCTTTATGATAAACGGGAAGCGATTGCCAAACGGGATGCTGAGCGTACACAAAGCCGCAGAGAAGGGTGAATGCATGAAATGAATCGCAGAGACTTTTTAAAGGCTTCCGCATTTGCGGCTGGAACGATCCTGCTGCCAAAAAACGCGCAGTCTTTTTTCAAACCAACAGAGCAACTGGATTCTTTTCCAGATGCGCAGTTTATCGGACGAAACTGCAGCGGCGGAATCATGAATTTCCGAATTCGACCGGAAGCCGAAGCTGATATCAACAAGAAGGTATACGAGGATTTTCTTTTCCCGATTTATCGCGAAGTGGTTGGTACACCGCCTGTGGGAACCTACATTGCTACCTGGTTCGAAACACCTTACGGATACGTTTATTCACCAGGGGTTCAGCTTGTTAAAAATGAACCAACGCTTATGCCGGCCGAAACGTTGCCGCCCAGCAGCCATGGAAATGGATTTTGGGCGGAGATCAGTGTCCCTTACGTAAATTTGATATTTTTCGATGAGCCAAAGTCTCCCTGGTATCAGGAAATTCGCGATTATAATCCCAAACTTTATTACAGCCAGGTGTTTTGGGTAGACGATATTAAACACGCTTCAGATGGAACGCTGCTTTATCGCGCTAATGAACTTTTCGGAACCTATGGAGACCTGGTTTATGCTGATGCGCGTGCTTTCCGCGAAATCAAAGCAGAAGAAGTTGAACCAATCCATCCTGAGGTGGAAAACAAACGTTTGTTTATTAACCTCACCTATCAGACACTCACCTGTTATGAGAATGACGTTGAGGTTTATTTCTGCCAGATTTCGTCCGGTGCAATGTACAGTTTAGATGGAGTTGTCACTGAGGATTATTCGACACCAACTGGAAATCACTATCCATGGAGGAAGACCGTATCCTTGCACATGTCCGGCAGTTTGACCGGCTCAGGCTGGGACACCCCGGGCGTTCCCTGGAACGTGCTCTTCTCGACCGGGGGGGCGTCAATTCATAGCGTCTTCTGGCACAATGCTTTTGGGTCGCCACGCTCGCATGGCTGCATTAACTGCCGTCCTGAGGATGCCAAATGGATCTGGCGCTGGGTGAACCCAAAGGTCGGGTTGGATCCGGGAGACGTCACGGTGTCAGGACAAGTTGGGACATTGATCGAAGTCAAAAACTGAAAAGCATGACGCAATCAAGCGTAAACAAAAAAGAAACCTTTCAAAAAGCGGCAACAAACTGGTTTAACCGAAGTTACCCGCTCATCTTTGCATTCCTTTTTTTCTTTTTTGTAGTGATTTCATTTATCCCGCCGCTGTTGATGAAAGTCGGAGCGACGAAAATAGCAATCATCCTATACCGGCTGTTCAAATTCCTTTGCCATCAACTGCCATTTCGCTCTTTCTTTTTGTTCGGAGCTCAACCTTATTACCCGCTGGAAGCTGCCAGGATGTCCCAGATACCGCTTACTTTCGAAGCGGCATTAGAGGAGTTTTCACTATCCTTCGATAATCCAGCCAACTTCTATGGCAACGAACTGATGGGGTACAAAGGTGCTTTATGCCAGAGAGACATTGCAATTTATCTGGGATTTGGTTTGTTTTGTCTTATTTTCTATCTAAGCCGTAATCGCATCAAACGGGTTCACTGGGCAATATGGCTGACATTCGGGATCGTTCCGATTGGCCTGGATGGAGGCTCACAGTTGGTCAGCTGGATTCTGCCATTCCTGGATGGTACTCGCGAGAGCACACCAATTTTCAGAGTAGTAACGGGGGGGCTGTTTGGCTGGATGACTGCTTGGTTTATTTTGCCTTTTTTAGATAAGAATTTACAACAGGAGTATGATGAACCTCGTCCAGAATAAAAACGGTTTGAAATACTACGAATTCGAATCTCTCCATCAGTTGGGAATACGGCATGGATTCTATACACGGTTGGGCGGTGTCAGCCCCGAACCATTTGCTTCACTCAATATGGCAACGACAGTTGGTGACAGCAGCGAAAACGTGCTGGAAAATTTGCGACGGATGTTTGAAACGCAGGAGCTTGATTTGGAGAGCCGTTATGATGGCTGGCAGGTACATAGCTCAACATGTATCTGTGTCGAGCACCCACGAGACGTTCGTTCCCGCGCCATACGAACCGATGGGCTGATTACCAGCAACCCTGAGGTAACGTTGGTGATGCGATTTGGAGATTGTGTTCCGGTGGTGCTGTATGACCCTGTTCAGCGCGTTGTCGGTATTTATCATGCTGGTTGGATGGGAACAGTAAAGAAAATCGCGAAGAATATGGTGCGAACGATGGAGGCAGTTTATGGCTGTAAACCTGGCGATCTTTACGCGGGGATCGGTCCTTCAATTGGGCCGGACCATTTTGAAGTGCGTGAGGACGTTAGTTCTCAATTCGAAAAAGTTTTTGCAGATGATGCAGATGCATTGATCCAAAAACAGGCTGGTCGGACTACAATTGACCTGTGGAAGGCAAACCAGCTGACACTGGAAGCTGCTGGCGTAAAAAGAATTGACATCATGGAAATCTGCACAGTGTGTAACCGCCATGAATGGTTTTCTCACCGTGGCGACCGAGGCAGAACCGGAAGATTTGGCGCTATGATTACTTTGAAGGGCTCATGACCGAAATTTATAACGACATTCAGACAAATATCGATAAGATTCGCAGCCGGGTTGACAAAGCCGCACAAAAAAGCGGGCGAAACCCGGCTGACGTTCAGCTTATGGCAGTGACCAAAAAAAAGTCAGCCGAGGTGATTCAAGCTTTATTTGAAGGTGGCATACGCAGTTTTGGGGAGAATTATCCGGATGAAACGCTGACCAAACAAGAGGTGTTTGATGCACTTCACCCTGGAATAGAGCTCAGCATGATCGGTCACCTGCAAAGCCGCAAAGCAGCTCTGGTATGTAAGCTGTTTGACAGCTATCATGCCTTGAATCGGCTCAGCATGGCAACCAGGCTCAATAAAATGCTTATCTCGATGGATAAACAACTGCCAGTTATGATTGAGATCAACATTGGCAATGAACCGAATAAACATGGTTGGACTGTTGATACAGAAGATGCCAGGCAGGCTTACTTAGCAGATCTTGCTGAAATTTTGAAACTCTCCAATCTGAAGGTTTACGGATTAATGTCTTTACCTCCTTATTTTGAAGATCCTGAGCTGACACGTCCTTACTTTATCAAATTGAGAGCGCTGCGTGAAGAAACCGAAAAAATAATGGAGATCAATCTGTCGCATCTTTCAATGGGGACCAGCATTGATTTTGAGATCGCAATTGAAGAAGGAGCCACATGGGTGCGGGTTGGCTCTGCTTTGACAGGACCGCGGGTATAATTTGCTATTATGAGCAGATTTATCGGAATATTGATTTCTACATTTACGAATGTGATGTCGACGCTGATTATGATCTACATTGTCTTCTCATGGGTGCTTGATCCGTACAATAAATATCGAATGATGCTGGAGCGGTTGGTTAATACATTTCTGGATCCGATCCGACGGTTTATGCCGCGTACCGGAATGATTGATTTCAGCCCTCTGATCTTTCTGTTGCTGCTTCAGTTTATGGAAACGGTAGCCACCTCCATTTTTCGCTGATACATAATAACAAGTAATAGTACAGAAATTACGATGAAAAAGGCGGAGCTTGAATAATCAGCCCCGCCTTTTGTTCACTTAAGTAAATGCCAAAATATTTTGGTTATTCCTTAGCCAACAAATACGCTAATATACCTTTTTGTGCGTGTAGTCGGTTATGTGCCTGCGGGATTACACGGGAATGCGGACCGTCTTGTACCTCATCCGTAATTTCAAAACCACGGTGCGAGGGGAGGCAATGCATCACGATCACATTGCTGGAGGCTTTGTCAATTAACTGCTGATTTACCTGGTAAGGCTTAAAGGTGCGTATGCGTTCTTCTGATTGGGCTTCCTGTCCCATGCTGATCCAGGTATCAGTGTAGATAACGTCAGCATCATGAACTGCCTCAGAGGGGTCGGTATAGAAACTTATTCTGGAGCCGCTGGTGAGGGCAGCTTTTTGGGCGGTGCTGATCGCCTGCTCAGGCATGTCATAGCCGTCAGGGTTGGCAATTGAGAAATTTGCGCCTAACTTTACAGCGATATCCATCAAAGAAACTGCCACATTGTTGCCATCGCCGATATAGGTAATATTGATACCTTTCATATTTCCGAATTCTTCAATAATGGTAAGCGCATCTGCCATTGCCTGACAGGGATGGTTGTAGTCAGACAACCCGTTGATGATCGGAACACCGGCATATTCCGCCAGCTCAACAAGGTGTTGATGTTGGAATACCCGCGCCATGATCGCACTCGCATAGCCGCCAAGCACCTGTGCGATATCTTTGACCGCTTCACGCTTCCCTAAACCAATCTCATCCGGCGACAGGTAAAAAGCATATCCGCCAAGATGTTGCATCCCCATTTCAAAACTGACACGGGTTCGCAAAGAAGGTTTTTGAAAAACCAATGCCAGACTTTTGCCTTTCAGAATTGGTTTATTGCCGCCTTTTCGATATTCATCCTTCAGGGAACGGGCTTCATCCAAAATGAGGCTCAATGTTGCTTCGTCATAGTCCATGATTGACAAAAAATGTTTCATAGTGCCTCTCTGTTTTTCTCAGGAATCCAAACCGTACTTTTTGATTGCTTTTGAGGTCAGATAATCAAGCAGCTTATAGGTTCCACCGCCCAGAAAATTGACGAGGCGAAAGACGATTTTGGTTCCTGTATCCGGCATAATCATATACTTGTTTTTGATAATACCTTCGATTATTTTTTCTGCAACAAAATCCGCTGATAACGGTTGAATGGTGCCAGCTATTTCCTGCGTAATTTTCGGTTTGAATTGATTTTCATATGCCAGTTGCGGTGTGTCAGTATCCGGCGGGAAAACGATTGAAACCTTTACATTATAAGGTTTCAATTCGGAGCGTAGCGTGTCACATAATCCACGAATTGCGAATTTGGAACCGTTGTAAGCGGAGTATCCCCAAATGGCAAGAAATGATGCCGCTGACCCCATCGCAACAAGATGACCTGATTTGCGCGCTTTCATCAACGGAACCATGATTTGAAACAGATTGACCGCAGCGAAGTAATTGGTATCCATCATCCAGTGAAAACGATCGATATTGGTTTTTTCAAAAACAGCGGGATAAACCACACCTGCTGAATGGATTACATATTCGGGAGTGCCATGTTTTTCCAAAAAAGGATGCAAAGCCGTTTGCAATGCTTCGAAATCGCATAGATCTACCGAACAGAACTCAACAAATTGTCTTTCCAATTTACAGAGGAGTTGAAGTTCCTGCTGGCAATGTTTTAATTTCTCAACCTGACGGGCTAACAATACGACCGATCCGCCTCTTTTTACGAATTGTTTGGCTATTGCAAAACCAATTCCGGAACTGCCGCCGGAGATAACAGCATAGGTGTTCGCGAAAACAGATTCCTGAGTCATGATTTATTCTCAGCCACAGGAACTGCAGGATTTTCCGGAACAGCTGGAACAGGAATGACCTGAGCCAGAACCGTTCTTGATAAATGGCTTGGAAAGGATTCGTTCAGTGTGGGTGTCATGGCAATGATCACATTCAATGGGATCATCAGCTTGATTCATCCCACGAATCATTTCAAATTTGTGTCCACAATTTAAACATTGGTATTCATAGATTGGCATAGGTTCCTACTCTTTTTATGAATATATGAAATTTACAAAATTATAATCCTGGATATTTATTTTCTTTACGAAAGTGCTTAGATATTTCCTATCGAAGGCACGATGCAATTACATCAGCTACTTCCAGGCTTGAGCGTGGTTTCCCGATCCGCTTTACATTTTCAGCGATGCGTTTGAGCTCTGCGGCATCGTCCATCAGCCAATGCGCGATCGTTTCAAGCATCATAATCGGATCATTGACAACGGCACCCGTTTGATTGGTCTGTACATAGATAGCGTTGCCCTCTTCCTGTCCGGGAATTACATCTACGATCAACATGGGAGCACCGGCAGCGAGTGATTCACTGGTGATCAGGCCCCCAGCCTTTGAAATAACCATATCACATGCCATTAATTTGCTTGGAATATCGTTGGCGAAGTTTTCAATTTTGACTGGAATATGCCAGTCTTCAGCAATAAACTGTTTATATAAAGCTTCATCACCGCCTGCAACCAGAATCAATTGCAGATCAAACCCGGAATGATTAATTGCCCGTAAATATCCCATCAAATTTGAGACGCGTTTGCTTCCCATCGCCAGAATGGCAGTTTTATCCGGATCCCAGCCCATGTCAATACGCAGTTGACGTTTAGTGCGGTTCTCAAGCGCAAATATCGGTTTTACCGGGATGCCAGTGACGGAAATCTTCTCTGGCTGAATGCCGTAATCGATTACGAGTTCTTTCATTTCATCAGTGCCGACACAGTATTTATCCGGCATTTTGCTCATCCAAATCATGTGCACGCTAACCAGGTCGGTAATGACTGTAATGAAAGGGATATGCTTCTTAAGTTCCGCTTCCTGTGAGGAGGATCTCTTTCCACCCAGACGAATCAGGTCCAGATCTACCTGATTGACTTTGTTTTTGGTAAAAAATTCGGTCTTCCAGGTTTCTTCATTGACAAAGTACCAGGATTGAGCCGGTCCATGATAAATCGGATAGGTGTTGACTACCAGATCAGGCTGGAAGCTGTCGATTGCCTGTTTGTATGCACGGCTCAGAATTGCAGATAATCCAATCGATGCGATTTGGGTAGGCAGGGGATTATCACTGTACTCATAACTGAATTCGTAAAATTTGGGCATATCTTTTACGATTTTGTCATAGTCAGATTGGGTGTTTTGCAACCAGGCAGGAACTGAGGAATGATCCAGGAGGTTTTCGATTTTTGTTTCGAACTCAAATTCGCTGTTGTGCGCCAATGCATCAGCAATGGCATTTGATGCGCTGCGATGACCAAAACCAGCGTCTCCAGTCAGGATAAGTACCTTTTTCTTCATACTCAGTATTCTAATATGGTTTTGGAATTCATTGATTCTCGCAAGGAAGAGGATTATTCCAAGTACCTCAAATCACAGATTTGAGACCTATTTTTATTTGGTGATTTCAAAGTCATTATAATTTTTGAGCCATGGATCAGATTCGACATGAACCGATCTTTTCTCAAATAACGAAAACCACCGTTTTTGTTGTTGCCGCTTATATTGGGGTGCAGATGATTGCCGACATCAGCAGCCTGCAAATCGTCAGCTTTTTTGGTTTGGCGCTCGATGCAGGGACTTTCATCTATCCATTCTCCTTCACGTTACGCGATCTTGCTCATAAGGTACTGGGAAAACAGAATACACGGGCATTGATCTTTTCAGCAGCGGTCATCAACCTCTTCATGGCAGGGTTCTTTTATTTGGTCTCACTCCTGCCCATCGATCTCGCTAGTGGCGGTAATTCAGCCTGGCCGGCGGTGCTGACACCGGTCTGGCGTATTACGATCGCATCTATTCTGGCTGAACTGGTTTCGGAACTGATCGACACCGAAATTTACAGTTTATGGGTGAACCGGGTTACGCGCAATCATCAATGGAGCCGTGTTCTGGTTTCCAATGCTGTGAGTGTTCCGGTCGATTCGGTGTTATTTGCTTTCCTGGCTTTTTATGGGAGCCTGCCGATCGAGGCAGTTTGGCAGATTTTTATCGGAAATGTCATTATTAAGTTTGCAGTTACCTTGATCAGTATTCCGTTGATTTATCTCGGAAAAGACCATGCTGTCGTTGAGTGAAAAAGAATTAGGAGTATATGAAAGTTGTTCGTCATGATTTAAGAAATATCGCTATTATCGCACATGTTGATCATGGAAAAACTACCATGGTTGACGCAATGCTGAAGCAGGCAAAAGTGTTTCGTGAGAATCAACATGTTGACAGCTGTGTGATGGATTCAATCGATTTGGAACGCGAGCGTGGAATCACCATTCTGGCAAAAAATACCGCTATTACCATTCCTGACCCAAAAACAAAAGAAAACGTAAAAATTAACATTGTCGATACTCCCGGACATGCCGATTTCGGTGGTGAGGTCGAACGGGTGATGAACATGGTGGATGGCGCATTGCTGCTGGTGGATGCAGCCGAAGGCCCGATGGCACAGACGCGCTTTGTACTGAAAAAAGCGCTGTCAATGGGGCATAAAGTCATCGTCGTCATAAATAAAATGGATCGGAAGGATGCAGATCCCACCCGCACGTTAAACCGGATTTTCGATTTATTCATTGAACTGGGCGCAACGGACGAACAGGCTGATTTTCCCTATGTCTATGCAAACGGGATCACCGGTGAATCCGGGTTGACTCCCGAGCTTGAAAGCAATCTGCAGCCACTTTTTACGACGATTCTGGAAAAAATCTCTCCTCCAGAAGTGGAAATGGACGCACCATTCCAGATGCTGATCACGAATATTTTCTACGATGATTATCGCGGCTTGAGTGTTATCGGACGGATTCATCGCGGCATTCTGAAAGCCGGTATGCCGATGACCCGTATCAAATTCGATGGTTCCAGAGAAACTGAGCGCGCGCGTTACCTTTATACCTACAACGGTTTGAACAAAAATGAAGTGAATGAAGCAACGGCAGGAGATATTGTGGCTATTTCCGGGTTGAATGAAATCCAGATAGGTGAGACGCTGACAGATCCTGAATACCCGGAAGCGCTGCCCGTAATTTCTGTCGAAGAACCGACCGTGAAGATGACCTTTGGGGTGAACACTTCCCCGTTTGGAGGACGGGAAGGCAAGATGAGCACTTCCCGAAAAATCCGCGAAAGACTCTATAACGAGTTGCGTAACAATGTCGCATTGCGTGTGGAGGATACTGAGACAGCCGATAACTTCATCGTCTCTGGCAGAGGTGAGCTGCATCTGGCAATTCTGATTGAGACAATGCGTCGTGAAGGGTATGAATTTCAGGTCTCACGTCCAGAAGTGATTTTTATTGAGGATGAAGCAGGCAATGTGCTGGAGCCATTTGAAGAAGTCTCAATTGAAACCAGCCCCGACACAGTTGGAACAGTAATGGAGATGCTTGGGTCAAGAAAAGGACGTATGCAGGACATGAAGGATAATCCTGATGGCTCGGTACATCTATCCTATATCATCCCTACGCGGGGACTGCTCGGTTTCCGCTATCAGTTCCTGACCGCAACCCATGGCGTGGGCATTATCAACGCATCGTTCCATGAATATGCTCCTTATGCGGGACATATTGCCAGTCGCGGCACCAATTCTATCGTTGCCTGGGAAGATGGTCAGACGACTACCTACGGACTCAAGAATGCTGAAGAGCGTGGCGTACTGTTTGTGGGAGCGGGTGTTGACGTTTATGAAGGGATGGTCATCGGCGAATCGATGCGTGTTACTGACCTTGCGGTGAATGTCTGCAAGAAAAAACATCTGACAAATATGCGCCAATCCAACAAAGATATTGAAGTGCGTTTGAACGCGATTCGGCAGATGAGTCTGGATGAAGCGATCGAATATCTGGCGGATGATGAGCTGCTGGAGGTAACTCCAATCAATTTCCGCATCCGAAAACGCATTCTGGACACCGAAGAACGTGGGAAACAACAGCGAAGGGACCGGGAAAAGCTGGCAGGATTAGAAGGTTAAAAATCGCCGGATACACCCTTCGGCAGCTGCTATTCCACTGGCAATTGCCCAATGAAGGTTATAACCTCCGCATGGACCATTTACATCAACCATCTCCCCGGCAAAAAACAGCCCGGGGATTTGTTTTGATTCCATTTCCGGCAGGGTAAAAGCCTCAAAGCTGACTCCGCCACAACAGCATTGACTATTGCGGAACCCTTCTACATCCTGAATCGGTACTTGAAAAGTCTTGAATTCGTTAAGAATTTTCTTGAAACTGCCAAATTCTATATCAGTACAAACCGTTTCCTGACTAACTCCTGCTTTCGCCAGGATAAAATCCGTCAACCTGGCAGGCAGGCAGGACAGGAACAAATCCCTGAGCGGTAAAGAACGATGCTGACTGGCTTTGAACAATTTTGTGATAAAACGTTCAGCTTCATTTGAAAGAAAGTTGATGGACAGCTGACAAGAAACATTTTTTTGGTCAGCCACCAAATGACTGATGTTCATCACAGCCGGGCCATTTACCCCCCTGGAGGTAAAAATCAGGTTTCCGAACACCGTTTTCACTGGTTTTGAGCGCGTGAGCAACGTTACTTCTGCATCCAGTCGAACTCCTGACAGTGCATCAAACGTTTTACCCCTGAGGAGTAACCCAGCTAATGCCGGTCTGAAAGGAAGGCATTTGATCCCAAGATCGGAAAGGCTGGTGAAGATAGAATCGTCAGCCGAAAGTTGAGGGAATGCTTTGCTGCCGCTTGCCAAAATCACGGCGTCAAAATTGACGAAATCGCTGCTTTTTGGAAAATAATCCAAGTGAAATCTTTTTCCATGCATTGACAGCTTATGAACTTTAGTTCTGCCAAAGAAATTAACGGATGAAATTGTCAACCTGTTAGCCAGAATCTCAGTGACATTTATCCCACTGAAAGAGCGAGGGTAAACCCATCCATCTTCAGTTTCAATTGTCGCAATGCCGAAAGAAGAGAGCACCTCTCGGATCTTTTCAGGAGGGTAACGCTCCAGGAAATCGCTCAAATCCCCACCAGAAAAATAATCTTCTGATCGAATACCCATATTGGTGATATTACAGCGACCGCTGCCAGTTTGTGAAAACTTACGGCCTGGTCTCGGATTAATGTCGAATAAACTGACTTCAAACTGTTTTTTTTGGCTTAAAGTCAGTGCTGCAAAAATACCTGCTGGCCCAGCTCCGAGGATTGCGACTTGAATTTCATTGCTTTGCATAGTTTTTTAGTGTACAATGATTCTTGTCAGAAGTAAATGAAACCTTTTACATATGAAATCTATGACATGTCACTTCTAACGAATGATGAAATTCCTTTATCAATGATCAGGAGCTAACAGAAATGACAAAAATACGAATTTTGCTGGTAGATGATCATGAAGTTGTACGATTGGGGATTAAAACCCTGCTTGAACAAGATACAGGTTTTGAGATCGTTGGTGAAGCCAGCAATGCCAAAGAAGCAATTGAATTGACTGGGAAATTACTGCCTGACATCGTTCTCATGGATATTCGTTTGCCCGGCATCTCCGGAATTGACGCCTGTGAGGAAATCACTCAGCATTATTCTGACGTGAAAGTAGTGATGCTTACGTCGTATGCTGAGGACGAGATGCTGTTTTCCGCAATTCGAGCCGGAGCATCCGGTTATCTGCTAAAGCAGATCAGCAGTGAAGATCTTATCCGATCTTTAATTTCGGTCAATAAAGGGGACGCCCTGTTAGACCCGATGGTAACGCAACGTGTTTTCCAGGAAGTACGCCGCGCGGTTCGCGAAGAAGAGGCATCTGCTTTTGCAGTTCTGAGCCAACAGGAAAAGCATGTGCTGATTCTGGTATCCGAAGGAAAAACCAACCGCGAAATTGCGAAGTCATTATTCCTCGGCGAAGGGACTGTCAGGAATTATGTCAGCAGCATCCTTTCCAAATTAGGTACCAGTAATCGTGCTGAAGCAGCTGCCTACGCAGTGGAGCATAATCTGAAAGATTATCTCTAAGTTAGTATTCCGGACAAGGGTCTGGATTGAAATAACTGTAAACTGCCGCTGAAATCGAAGAAAACAGGATATTCTCTTTTTCGAAAATTAAATTTATCGGATGATTGGTAAAAATCGTCAAAATATAGTCGCCGCCGGGTGTATAAACTGCGGCAACATTGCTCATTGTGTGGAGAAGTCCGTCAGCTTCCTCAGTCCATCCATGTTTATGTGCGATCACGGTTTGTTCTGGAAGACCAGCTGTGATCAAATAGGGCAGATGATTCGCTTTCATCAGCGTAGTCATCTCTCCGCATTCCTCAGTAGTCAGCTGATTTGGAAAGGTTTCCAATAATGGGCCGCTTTTCAACATATCGCATTGATAGACCATCTTCATCAACTCGCCAATTTCTTTTGGCGTGGTCTGGTTATAGATATCGGGACGCATACCGCTGTCAGTTCGCTGGTTTGCCGGAGTCATTACCAAATCGAGCAGGGGCGCCTGGGAGTAAAAGTAGCCTGCCAGGAAAGTATTTTTGAAACCAAGCTTGCGGAGATCCTCCGTGACCAGCAATGGCGCGGTATTGCCACCGATTACATTACTCATCAACCAGTCAGTCTGATCATTTTTCGACTCGGTAATCATCAATTCCATTTGTCGCCTTATAAGAGCGGTTGGCGCCTGATCCAGTCGAATGAAACTGGAGATCAGTACAGGCAGTTTAATGGTGCTGGCAGCCGTAAAAGCCACCTCAGCTGGAAAATCTGCCTTGTCCCTGCGGGCAAAGTTCAGCGTTTCGTTGCTGCGAAAATCATAAAAATAGATCTCAGTCAATTGTTTCGGATCCTGATTGAGGTCGATCAGCTTTTGTAACATGATCTCAAGATTCGTCAGTGAGGGTTTTGGTTCGGGAACAGCGATAAGCGGCAAGTCAACCACTCGATCGGTAAAGGAACAGGCAGCGGCGGCAATTGCATCGACAGCCGGCTCAAGATCAAGCATGATTCCTTCTTTTCCTTCCTCAAACCGAAATTCATTCATTATTGGTTGAATTGGCAACGAGGTTTGGGCGTAACGTGGTATGATCTCTTCCTGCAGATAGGTTGAAATCGCAGCTTTATCCACCGAACAGACAACCGACTCCGTAATTTCTGCTGGATCATAACGACCTGCCAGGTAATTGATCAGATGATCAGATGAACATTGATTTTTAAGCTGAGATTGAACAGAAGAGGTTGCAGTTATGCTATCGATCACCTGTAAAAAAATCTCCGGAGAAACCTGAAAAACACTCTCTCCATATGAAAGTTCAAGCGGCGATGCGAGAATTGTTTCGATCTGTGCAATTTCTTTTTCGTATTCAGCGCTGATTGGAAAGTCATTGATAGTTGATCCGTTCGGTGGAACAGCACATTGAGTCTTGAAAGTGGCTTGTTGAATCAGAAAAAGAACAACAGCAAAAAATAGTAAACCGAAACTGATAAAAAACAGCCCAGCTCGAATTGATTTTGACATGGCTTCAATTTTACCAATGCTTACGGGCATTGAAACAAGCTTCAAAAAATCATGGTCAGAAAATTGTTGTATAATTTTTGTCCGGGAACGCTTATGAGCCCTTATATCAATCCGGAAAATGCCACTACCGAACGCAATCGCCTAAAAAAAGGAATTGTGTTGGCGATTCGCGAATTGCAGAGTCAGAGCGAAAGAAACGATCTGACACGTGATTTGATTGCGTTTATATTGATTGCGTTGGAGGAGATTACCCAGTCGGTCGATGACTCCGTTCAAGCCTGGGAAAAACGCGGCTACTGGCTCAAAGCGGATCGCTTTCGCATGGAGTGGGACTGGGCGCGCATCCTCTCAGAACGGTTGCGTCCCAATGTGCTTGCCGAAAACTATGAGGCAATCATTCCCGACATGTTGGCGATCACCCAGGCGCTCAAAGATCTGACGATTGCCAAACATCATCGTCTTGGAACTCCATGGGTGGGCTGCTGGGACAAACTGACTCGCCCCTCAGCCCATAAATTACGATGAAGTTAAATCAGCAGCAGCGACGCGCTCTTCGAGACCAGGGTATATTCCTGGTTCCCGGTGAGTACACAGAAACCGAAATTATAGTTGTCAATTCAAGATTTATTGCAGCCTGTTCCCCCGTTTCTTCCGCAGAAGAAGCGAAAGAATTCCATCAATCTATTCGTGCTGCACATCCCAGTGCAACTCATCATGTCCCAGCTTATTTGATCGGACATGGTAACAGCACGCTATCTTATTGCAGTGACGATGGAGAACCTGGAGGCTCCTCTGGCAGACCGATTCTGTCAGTGTTGCAAGGGAGCGGGTTTGGTGATATCGCAGTTGTTGTAACGCGTTATTTTGGCGGAACCAAGCTGGGGATCGGCGGATTGGTGCGTGCATACTCCGGAGCAGCAAAAGAAGTTTTAGATCTCACTCCCTGTTATCAAAAAGTAATTGTTTCTGAGGTAAATCTGACGATTCCTTATTCTCATTACGAACCGATAAAGAAGTTTCTGGAATCAACTGGAGCTACAAATGTTCAGGAAGAGTTCAGCGAAATTGTCACGCTTACATTTAATATCCTCAGTGAAACGGAAGATCAGGTTCAAAAAACTGTTGCAGATCTTACGCATGGGACAGGAGCATGGACACTGGAATTCCGGTGTTATTTCTACTGTCCCAGTGAAGCTTGCTGAATGATAAAGTCGGCAGCGATTTCAGCACCATTTTGATGCGGGTAATTGAGTGTAGAAAAGTTACTCAGCCTGTCAACCACTTCGGTAAGGCTGTCAAATTCTGGTTTTACCTCTATAGCATTCGGAACCTGCCGAAGGAACTGATCAAGGCAGGGACTCTCCCGAAAATCGCTGCGATTGATGTAGCCAAATGGTTTCCCCTGTGTAATAACTTCGGCAATCAGGCTGTAACCTGCTTTACCGATGACAAAGTCAGCTGCGGATACCAGATCAGGGTGATAAAAATCTGACACATGAGGGATTTGAATCACATCTTTAACGGTGGTGACTGATTCAAAATTTCCAAGAAAAGCCAGCTTAACATTGAAAGAAGTACGGTAATAATCCGATAAATTCGTGTAGTTATACGGAATTCCGCCCATCGATATAATCCCAAGCTGTTGAGCGGGTGTAATACCAAGCTTGTGACGTGTTTCATCACGACTTTTTAAAGGAATACGACTTACCAATGGGATTGTCAGAGAAGATTTATTGGAAAGCTTGCAAACCGGATCCAATTGAACATGAAAATCAGCAGCATTATAGACAGCTCGATATGTTTCGATAATCGTTTTAAACCCCGGATAATCCGGCAGATAAGGTTCATAGATCCAGTCCCAGGTAAAGTTCTCAATCAATAAGCTGGGAATACCAGCTTTCTGTGCGCTTGCGATTCCCAAAGGTGAAATATCCGATATCACCAGGTCAGTATGCGTTTTCTTGAGATTGCCCGCCATTTCCAAAGAAAGAGAATCAAAGGATCTGTTCCACGTTTTCAGCTGTCTGATCGTTTCTTCCAGATCAGATTGAAAAGGACTGTTTTGAACCAGACCAATATCCGTTTTCACAGCGTGAAACTGGATATCGTTAATCCCGGATTGGATAAAGAAGGATGCCGGTGTTTCGGTGTAAATTGAGATCAAGATACTCGGGTCTCTGGATCTCAAAGCGGATATGATCGCTGCTTCCCTCGCAGCATGACCATATCCATGAGATGATATAAAAAAGGCAATATTCATCAAGATTATGATAGACAAAAAGTATTAATTTACTATCGGAATTGGTGAAAACTCCTTACAATGTCTTTTTACCACAAGTTGTCCGGTTTACGGGTAGAATGAAATAGTGTTAACTGATAAAGATCGTTTCCGTATGATATTCAATGTTTATTGGCCGCTGGCGTTAAGCTGGTTGTTTATGTCGACTGACAATCCCATTGTTACCTCTTTTGTCAGTCGTATGGCTGATCCGGAGATTAATCTCGGAGCACATGGTGGGGTTGTTTATCCGGTATCTCTGCTGATTGAGTCGCCGATTATGATGATGATCTCTGTTTCAATCGCGATGGCGAAAGACAAGATCAACTACCGGCGCATCTATAAGTTGATGATGTGGCTGTGTTTCGGACTGACTGTACTTCATTCCCTCATCGCCTTTACTCCCCTGTTCAATGTAGTCATCCGTGATCTGATGGGTATTCCAACGGAGCTGCTTGAACTTTCAAGAATCGGTTTGACGCTTATGATTCCATGGACCTGGTCAATCGGCTATCGGCGTATGTATCACGGAATTCTGATCCTTGGTAGAAAGACAAAACAGGTGACAGTCGGCAGTTTCATAAGGATGGTAACGCTGTTTATCGTCGCCCTGGCAGGCTACCTGTTGCGCAATTATGTCTCGTGTGCAGCGACTGCTGCTGCAGCACTGTCTACAGGAGTTATGGCTGAGGCTGTTTATATTGGTATCCAGGGGCGCAAGGTGATTGCAGCGTCCTTTGAAGAGGGTTCCAAAGAAGATCTCGTCTCTTGGAGAACCTTGGCATTTTTTTGCATACCTCTAGTGATGATGCAATTCATTAATTTAGGCTGGACTTCAATTGGCAGCGCTGCCATGAGCAGAATGCTCAACCCGCTGATATCGCTTGCTGTATGGCCAGTGCTGGCAGGCATTTTGACGATCATGCGTTCATTCGGTAATGCCATCAATGAAACGACCTTATCCCTGGTTCAAAAACAGGGATTTTATCCCAGCCTGCGCAAGTTTTCGTTCCTAATCGCAGGATTAGCAGCGTTGGTATATGCTCTGATCGCGTTTACACCAGTTGGTGATTTATGGTTTCGTGATTTTTCAGGATTGACCGGAGACCTGTTCGCAGCTGCAAAAGTCGGAATCCTTTTTGTATTCCTCACTCCGGTGAGTAATGTATTCCTTAACTTTTTTCAGGCGATTTCGCTGGCGGCAAGAAAATCCAGATTCCTGTTTGAGGGTTTGCTGATTTTCTTGGTTGTACTGCTGTTTTTCATCGCTGTAGGTATCAAATACCAGCGCTGGGAAGGAATTTATGTGATCCTGACTGGAATGAATGTTGGGATTTTGATTCAAACAATCTGGATGCGGATTCGATCCGCCCCTTACATTCCGAAAGAAGCTGACATACCTGTGTCATGATAGGTAAAAAGTATTAATTTACTATCGGAATTGGTGAAAACTCCTTACAAAATGTCTTTTTACCACGAGTTGGCTGGTTTACGGGTAGAATGATATAGTGTTAACTGATAAAGATCGATTCCGTATGATATTCAATATTTATTGGCCGCTGGCGTTAAGCTGGTTGATTATGTCTATAGGCAACCCAATTGTTAACGCTTTTGTCAGCCGTATGGCTGATCCGGAGATTAATCTTGGGGCACATGGTGGGGTTGTTTATCCGATATCCATGCTGATTGAGTCGCCGATCATGATGATGATCTCTGTTTCAATCGCGATGGCGAAAGATAAGATCAACTACCGGCGCATCTATAAGTTGATGATGTGGCTGTGTTTCGGACTGACTGTGCTTCATTCCCTCATCGCCTTTACACCCCTGTTCAACGTTGTCATCCGTGATCTGATGGGTATTCCGAAAGAGCTGCATGAACTTTCAAGAATCGGTTTGACGATTATGATCCCATGGGCATGGGCAATCGGCTATCGGCGTATGTATCAAGGAATTCTGATCCTTAGAGGAAAGACAAAACAGGTTACGGTCGGCACTATCATAAGAATGGTAACGTTGTTTATCATCGCCCTGGCAGGCTACCTGCTGCGCAATTATGTCTCGGGTGCAGCGACCGCTGCTGCAGCGATGGCTACAGGAGTTATGACTGAGGCTGTTTATATTGGTATCCAGGGGCGCAAGGTAATTGCAGCGTCCTTTGAAGAGGGTTCCAAAGAAAATCTCGTCTCCTGGAGAACGCTGGCTGCATTTTGCATTCCTCTGGTAATGATGCAATTCATTAATTTAGGCTGGACTTCAATTGGCAGCGCTGCCATGAGCAGAATGCTCAACCCGCTGATATCGCTGGCTGTGTGGCCGGTGCTGTCTGATATCACGAAGATCATGTGTTCATTCGGCAATGCCGTCAACGAAACGACCTTATCCCTGGTTCAAAAAAAGGGGATCTATCCCAGTCTGCGCAAGTTTTCGTTCCTGATCGCAGGGCTAGCAGCATTGGTATATGTTCTGATCGCGTTTACACCAGTCGGTGATTTATGGTTCCGAAATTTTTCAGGTTTAACCGGGAACCTGTTCGCAGCTGCAAAAGTCGGAATCCTTTTCGTATTCCTCACTCCGGTATGCAACGTATTCCTGAACTTCTATCAGGCGATTTCACTGTCGGCAAGAAAATCCAGATTTCTGTTTGAAGGTTTACTGATTTTCCTGGTTGTACTGCTGATTTTCATCGCTGTAGGCATCAAATACCAGCGCTGGGAAGGGATTTATGTGATCTTGACTGGAATGAACGCCGGATTTTTAATTCAAACAATCTGGATGCGGATCCGATCCGCACCTTACATTCCGAAAGATACCGGCCTTCCTGTGTTACAGGTCAGTGTCGAGAATTAAATTGTTTAACAGTTTTTCCTCAAAATTCATATCGATATTGACTGATTTAGCCTTGCGGATTGTCTTGGTGATTCTAAATGATCCAATCTCTGTATCCAGTGGCTCCCGTACGAATTGACTGAATTTGGAGAGCGTTGAACGGCTAAGCGGATCTTCTGCAGCAAGGAGCGGATGCCATTTTGGCAGTTCCATCCCTTTAAGGAGACAGCGATAAGAACAATGTTTTGGCAGCCAACGTTGAACCGCTTCCAGATTATCAGGTGTTAACCGCACACAGGTCTTCATTTTTATCGTTCGTTCCGGATAAACCATGCAGTTTCTGGCGGTTTTGTTATAAAATTCACAGATGATGCGTGTAAAATAAAGTGTTTCGGTATCCTGTTCTTCAATTTTATAGAGGCAACAGATGC
The DNA here is from genome assembly GCA_012799995.1 of Chloroflexota bacterium. Classification (GTDB taxonomy): domain Bacteria; phylum Chloroflexota; class Anaerolineae; order Anaerolineales; family Anaerolineaceae; genus Flexilinea. The sequence continues at coordinate 30,326 of JAAZKE010000095.1, forward strand.
CGCAATTGTCACATAAAGCTTCCCATTCTTCTTCGGTAAAAATGTGAAAACTATTCGAGATCATAATCTCTGTTTCCTGCCTCAATCCATTGTAAGAGCGTTTCAAATTTTTCTGCGAAAAGGGACGGATCAGCTGTCGTTAGCAAGTTTCGTACTTTTGCCTTACCAATTCCCTTGTTTGTCAGGTATTTTTTGGCAAATTTTCGAAATCCAACACATCCACGGTCGGGCCCGAAAAAATCCACCATGGCGGAAAAGTGTTCCCGTACTGTTGAAAGATAAAGCGATAAAGGAACTTCTTCAAAATCATATCCGGCAAAAATCCAGGGATTCTTTATCGCAATGCGTCCAATGAGCACCGCATCGCACTTCGTATAGCTTAACATGTTCTCGATTTCCGCATTGGTTGTAAGATCACCATTGCCCAATACAGGGATGGTGAGCGTCTGCTTAAGATTTGCAATTGCATCGAGATCAATGGAGCCCTTGAACATCTGGGCTTTGGTGCGCGCGTGGAGCGCTATCATCGACGCACCATTTCCTTCAATTTGTTTGCCAACTTCAAGATAATTGATTGAATCCTGATCCCAGCCGAGGCGAATTTTTGCGGTGATGGGAATATTCAGTTCATGAGTCAGGTTGGCAATGATCGCCCCAACTTTTTTCGGATTCTGGAGCAAGCCAGCTCCGGCACCACGATTTGCAACGTGATTTACTGAACAGCCCATGTTGATATCGATCATGTCAGGGGAAAACTGTTCGACAATAGAAATTGCAGAGGCAGTCAGCCGAATAGGATTGTCATCGAAAATCTGAATCGCTACCGGTCGTTCAGTTTCACTGAAAAGACAGCGTCTGGCAAATTTTTTGTTACGCCAGACAATTTCCAAAGCATTGATGAACTCGGTATAAATCATGGCCGACCCTAATTTACGCACAACTGAGCGGAACGGCTGATCGCTGTATCCATCCATTGGGGCGAGAATTCGATTCCCGTAAACAGGAATCCCAGCTATAAAAAAAGAAGGATTCGAAGGGGTTAAGCTCTGCATTCCAACCAGATTTGGTATGCTTCAATCCAGGCGTTCTGGCTGTCCGAACCAGCTGGTTCAATATCCTGTAACGGCAAGATATAGGATCGTTTTCGTCTCTCCACTTGGACAAAAACACCCAACGGTAAATCCCATCCGGCAATTCCGGAAATTTTTATGCTTTCGTTTAACTGGAGATCTCCTTCGTCATTCTCATATGGATAAATAACATTTGCATGAAAAGGATAATTCAGTTCTTGCGCTAATGCTTGCTCCCAAAAACTGTAGGGAGACCTGGATTGATCAACATTTATTTTAGGGAAGACTGATCGAATCAGCTCACAATGCTCTGGAAAATCATTCCAGAAATATTCGTTTCCAATCGTATTTTTGGCCCATTCGTTCGATAAAACCGAAAACGGAGCTTCGGATCGGCGCAGGCAAGCCAGTGGAAGTACACTGGTACTCCATTCCTGATCAAGTTGATAGCACTTTAGAATGTGATGAAGCTTTTCGTTGCTAACCTTGCTGAAATCCCACTCAATCAGGACAAAGATTTCCTGAGGTAGCTGTGCTTCTTCGTCGATAAAAACCTGACGGATTATGCCAGACCATCCCTGAAGATCAGCACCACTCGATTCCTCGTAGTGGGACGATGGAACAATCACAGTGTTTCCAACCGATAATACTTCTTGTGTATCTCTTCCCAATTAAACCTCGCGACTGATTATACTCATGTTTATTTCGAAAAGGTTTTTACCGCATATTTTTATCAACTGTACGTGATCCAATAGATAATAGCGATAAAAAGAAACTACCCACTGCAAAAGTGGGTAGTCTTTCCACATAATTAACGAACTAATTTACGGGTTGACCTGGTACTTTTTGATGCCAGATTCGAAGAAGTTTACGATTTGATTTGCAGCAGCCATACCAGCATTGTTGTTGGCTTCAGCAGTCTGAGCACCACATTTTTTCAAAGAGAACAGCGATCGATCTGAATATTTTTCCCCCATTTCTTCCATGTAAGCGCAAGGCACATCAGCAAGGTAGGAAAAATCAGGTCTCTCTGCCAAAATTCTCATGATATCGTCATCATCAACGACTTCGGAACGAGAGGTATTGATTAACACTGCATTTTTCGGCATCAACGAGATCAGATCGTAGTTAATACTGTGCTGGTTCGATTCCGATAACGGAATGTGGATTGTGATATACTGGCAGGTCTTGTACAAGTTCTCCAACGTTCCAGCGAACTGAACACCACGCTCAGAAGCAACTTCAGTGGGAAAGGTATAGTCGAAGTAATAGACATCCATGCCAAACCCATCAGCGATTCGGGCTACATTTTTTCCAACCGCACCCAAACCCTGGATTCCAAGTTTCTTGCCTCGCAGTTCCGATCCGGTAGAACCGTTGAAGTGATGGCGGGCGTTGTACAGCATCATCGCGAACACCAATTCAGCAACAGCGTTGGCGTTTTGACCGGGGGTATTTTCTACCACGATATTGCGTTTTGATGCTGCTGCAAGATCGATGGAATCATAGCCAGCGCCGGCACGAACAATGATTTCCAGCTCAGGAGCATGATCCATCACTGTTTCGTCGATGATGTCGCTGCGAACGATTAGAGCATTGGCATCTTTAATCGTTTCATAGGTTTCGTCAATGGTCTTATACTTTTCAACAATAACAACTGAATATTCTTTCGCTTCCAAAATTTCTTTAATGCCATCAACTGCCATACTGGAAAAAGGTTTTTGTGTCAAGATTACTACTTTTTTCATTGAAATTCCCTTTTCTTCAGTTTATATTTTCTTCTCAAAGTCCTTCATTGCGGCAATAAGTGCATCGACACTTTCCATGGGCAGTGCGTTGTAGCAGGAAGCACGGAATCCACCTACTGAGCGATGGCCTTTGATACCAACCAGACCGCGTTCCTTGGTGAAATCAACAAAGGCGCCTTCAAGTTCCTTGTATTCTGGGAGCAAATTAAACGTGATGTTCATGCGGGAGCGATCAGCGGGATCTGAAACATTCGGCGCAAACAGCTTATTACGTTCGATTTCCGCATAGACCTTATCTGAACGGGCAATAGCTCGTTTTTCCATCTCTTTGACACCTCCAGAATCGACTATCCATTCCATCGTCATCAGTGCGGCATAAATCGGGAAGACCGGAGGAGTGTTCTTCATCGAGTTTTTTTCGATATGCACTTTGTAATCGCACATTGTCGGAACTGGACGGACAACATGATCGAGGAAAGAATCTTTGATAATCACGATCGTAACACCAGCAGGTGCAAAGTTCTTCTGTGCGCCACCGAAGATCATCACATACTTTGAAACGTCAACCGGTCGGCTGAAAATATCCGATGACATATCCGCAATCAAGGGTACCGGGCTGTCGTAATCTTCGAGGATCTCAGTACCTTCAATGGTGTTGTTTGAGCAGATTTCAAAATAATCTGCATCGGTCGGTATTGTGTAATTCCTGGGAATATAAGAATAGTTTTTATCTTTTGAAGAAGCGACAACGTCAACTTCACCATACAATTTCGCTTCTTTAATTCCACCCAATGCCCAGGTACCTGTATCCAGATAGGCTGCTTTCTTCCCTAAAAAGTTATAAGGGATGGTGAAGAACTGCGTAGTTGCACCGCCACCGAGGAAAATCACAGAATATCCTTCCGGGATATCCAACAGCTGTTTGGTAGTTGTAACGGCTTTATCCATTACTGCATCAAAATCTTTGGAACGGTGAGAGATCGACAAGATGGACAACCCCGAGTTATTGAAGTCCTTAATGGCTTCAATACTTTTCTCATACGTGTAGTCCGGCAATATAGCGGGTCCTGGATTGAAATTATGTTTTTTCATTGAATCTCCTTTATCCTTTTTTCAGGAACAGATGTAATGTGTATACATTTTGAGCATAATTATTAACATAATTTTAACAGATTCCCATCATTTGATGGGTAATTTAATTGTCATACAATTAAAATTACATCATTCCCACCAACCAGATTCAAGCAGGTTTTCTCTCCTCTGCAGTATTTCTGCAGGTTTGTCTTCTTCCAGCCATAATACCGCGGGGCGCGAAGACAAGTTGTAATTCGAAGCCATGCTCAGCTGATACGCCCCGCTTACAGGAACTGCCAGCAGATCTCCATAATCCGGTTCTGGCAGCTTGACCGACTGTATCAATACATCTCCGGTTTCGCAGTATTTTCCAACAACCCGATAAGGTGCAAAATGAGGATCGTTCATCTTATTGGCAATCCAGGCGATGTATTCAGCGTTATACAACGCTTTACGCGGATTGTCTGCCAATCCTCCATCAATGGATAGAATTCTTTCACCGGTTGGCAGTACCTTTTGAAAACCGGTTTTATAAATCGCTACGCCAGCCTGAGCGACAATCCAGCGTCCGCTTTCAACGATTAAACGAGGTGGAGACATCCTTTTCGCCAGAAAGAATTCCTGAACAGCTTCTGTGACGGCGAGAATCCAGGCTGTTGGATCAGCAACTGATTGAGATGGCGTATAGGGCACTCCCCATCCGCCCCCCGGGCTGAATTCCAGAGGATAATACTTGCACTTCGACGCGGTAGTGAGGATACGCTTGATAGCCGCTTTATAGGGTTCATGATTGAACAATTGTGAACCGAGATGGCAATGCAACCCGAGCAGGTTTATATGCCGGCTGGCGGCTGCCTGTCGAATCGCCAGCTCCGCATCTCCATTGTCGATATGGAAGCCGAATTTACTGTCAATCGCAGACGTTTCGATATGAGCATGGGTATCGACGTGCAAATCAGGCGTAATTCTGAGCCAAACTGGCGCCCTCATTCCTCTGTCACCGGCAAGCTTTTCCAGCAAAGCCAACTCCTGTCCGTTGTCAACTACAATGGCGTGGATGTGGTTTTCCAGCGCAAAAGTCAGTTCTTCGATCGATTTATTGTTTCCATGAAGGTGAATCAGGTCCGGATCAAATCCATTTTGGATAGCCAGCTTCATTTCATTAAGGCTTACTGCGTCGAGTTCTACCTTTGTCTGAGCCAGTTTCGACGCAAATTTTGGCGAGATGTAAGCCTTGGCAGCATAGGCAAGCGCACTGGCTCCCTGATAATATTCTTTTAAAAGCGATTGAATCAGCGAAATATGATCTTTGATCGTTTTGCCATCATAAACGTAAAGCGGCGTGCCATACTCATCAGCAAGCGAAGGAACTGAATGTTTAGCAATCAACAGATTCCCCCTCTCATCACAGCTGGTGGATAGCGGAAATAAGCCTAAAATGTGCACTTTATTCATAAGAGTTTCCGTGTGTTTTTTTCTCAATTATACATATCGAGACTAAAATCGTGCTACAACGGACACACCAGGAAACCTCATGAAAATCCTCTGATTTAAGCGCTTCTCACAGAAGATTTATTTCATTAATTGCAGGCACAAAAGCCGAAACCGTTTCAACTGCCGAGTAGAAGGGTAAAATTATGTAGCATTTAAAGCTGATATGCGAAAATGAGCGGTACCCGATTTGTGTTTTTTAGTGATATATTGATATTCTCACTTTGGCGTGATATAACGACATCGAAAAGATGTGTCTTGCACTGAATTGTAAGACAAATGATATTCCGGAATTTACACCGGTTGAAAAAGGAGAACGAAAATGACCGAGGCAAGAAAAGAGCAGGAGCGGGATGAGTTGCACCGTGCAATATGGGCGATTGCGGATGAGTTGCGCGGAAGCGTAGACGGATGGGATTTCAAGTCGTATGTGTTGGGCATGATGTTCTACCGCTATATCTCTGAAAATCTGACCGCCTACATCAATGAGGGCGAAATTGAAGCCGGAGATGCTGATTTTGACTATGCCAAGCTCTCTGATGAAGTTGCAGAACAAGCTCGTGAAGATTTGGTCAAGACAAAGGGTTTCTTCATTCTTCCCTCGGAGCTTTTTTGCAATGTCAGAAAGAAGGCGTCAAATGATGAAAACCTGAACATGACTCTGGAAACGGTCTTTAGAAACATTGAAAAATCCGCGACGGGCAGCGACAGCGAAGGCAACTTCGCCGGGCTGTTTGACGATATCGATGTAAACAGCAACAAATTAGGAGCTACCGTTGCCAAACGGAACGCAAATCTTGTAAAGCTGATTGAGGGCGTTGCAAACATGAGCCTGAACTACAAGGAGAACTCCATCGATGCCTTTGGCGATGCTTACGAATACCTGATGAGTATGTACGCCTCCAACGCCGGGAAGAGCGGCGGCGAGTTCTTTACCCCGCAGGAAGTTTCTGAACTGCTGACCCGGATCGCGGTCGCCGGTAAAACAGAGGTCAACAAGGTGTATGATCCTGCCTGCGGCTCCGGATCCCTGCTTCTGAAAGCGGCGAAAATCCTCGGGAAAGAGAACGTCCGTCTGGGCTTTTTCGGGCAGGAGATCAACCTGACCACATATAACCTTTGCCGCATCAATATGTTCCTGCATGATATTGACTACGACAAGTTTGACATCGCCCATGAAAACACCTTGCTCTCTCCGCAACATTGGGATGACGAACCCTTTGAGGTGATCGTCTCAAATCCGCCCTATTCCATCAAGTGGGAGGGCGATGACAACCCTGTTTTGATAAATGACCCCCGTTTTTCTCCTGCCGGAGTGCTTGCACCGAAATCAAAAGCCGATCTTGCGTTTATCATGCACTCTCTGTCTTGGCTTGCTACCAACGGAACAGCGGCGATCGTTTGTTTCCCCGGTATCATGTACCGCGGCGGAGCTGAGAAGAAGATCCGCCAGTATCTGATTGACAACAACTTCATCGACTGTATCATTCAGCTGCCGAGCAATCTGTTCTTTGGCACTTCTATTGCCACCTGCATCATGGTTTTGAAGCGCAGCAAGGCGGACAACCGCACCCTGTTCATTGATGCTTCAGATGAATTTGTAAAGGTTACCAACAACAACAAGCTGACCGAAGGTAACATTGCCCGCATCGTTGATGAATATGTCAGTCGCACCGATGAAAAACATTTCTCCCGCTGTGTGGCTTATGAGGAAATCGCAGAAAATGACTACAATCTATCAGTCAGCACTTATGTTGAGCCGGAAGATACCCGAGAAGTGATTGATATCGTGAAACTCAATGCGGAAATTGAAGAAATTGTGGAAAGGCAACAGGTATTGCGTGCTGAGATCGATAAGATTATCGCAGAGATTGAGGTTGAAAGATGAGTAAGCTGGATGAATTGATAAAGAAGCTTTGTCCGAATGGGATTGAAATTGTAAAATTCAAAGATAAATGTAAATACATTCGCGGAATAACCTACAACAAATCCCAAGAAGCAACATCTGATGATTCATTACCGTGGAAAGTTTTTAGAGCTAACAATATCACCCTTTCTTCCAACACGCTTAATTTTGATGACGTGAAATTGGTAAATAGAAAAGTTAAAGTTAAGCCGGAACAATTATTAAAAAGAGAGGATATTTTAATTTGTGCTGGTAGTGGAAGCAAAGAACACATCGGAAAAGTTGCTTATATTACAAAAGATATGGATTACACATTTGGTGGTTTCATGGCGGTTATTCGCTGTGAAGAAAAACTCAACAGTAGATTCCTGTTCCACATTTTGACAAGTTGTTCATTTAGTAACTACTTATCTTTCGCATTAAATAGTACTACCATCAATAACTTAAATTCTTCTGTAATGAACAATTTTACTTTTCCCCTCCCCCCTCTTGAGGTGCAAAGTGAAATTGTCCGTATTCTGGACAATTTCACGGAGCTTACAGCGGAGCTTACAGCGGAGCTTACAGCGAGACAAAAACAGTATGATTATTATAGAAAACAATTGCTTGAACACCCTAAAAATGAGTGTGAAATGGTCGCCATTGCTGACCTTGGGAAATGGAGTGGGGGAAAAACTCCTTCCACTGCTAATAAGGAATTTTGGAACAATGGTACCATTCCTTGGATTTCATCGAAAGATATGAAAGCTTCTACACTTGAAGATACAGAAGACCATTTGACTGAAATGGTTCTTACCGAGGGCAATATGACATTGTTACCTGAGGGCACAGTTGCTATAGTCACTCGTTCTGGTATCTTAAAGCATACTTTACCTGTTGCTTATGTGCCGTTTAGAACAACTGTCAATCAAGATATAAAAGTTCTTGTAGTTAAGAACGGAATATCGTCACGTTATGCATTCCACGTTTTGCAAGCTTACTCAGAAGATATCCGCAATTTCACAAAGAAGCAAGGTGGAACGGTTGACTCCTTGGATTTTCAAAGAGTGCTTGCGTATGAAATTCCTGTTCCTGCTCTTGAAATACAGGACCGTTTAGTTAATCTTCTGGATAAATTCGATGCTCTTTGTAATGATTTGAACATAGGTCTTCCCGCTGAAATTGAAGCCAGACAGAAGCAATATGAATATTATCGTGATAAGCTGCTGACCTTCCAACCGGCAGGATAATACGAAGAAGGAGGTTTCCACGAGCACCTACAATATCGTGCTTTCCACCAACGAAAAAACGGTTGTAACCGAATACAAGCCGCAGACCAAACGCTCTGAAGCTTACCAAAGCGAAGCAGCGCTGGAAGCGGCATTTATCAAAATGCTCTGCGAACAGGGGTATGAGTATCTGTCTATTCACAATTCCGATGAGCTCATTGCCAATCTCCGCAGACAGTTGGAACTCCTGAACGATTATCAGTTTACCGATAATGAATGGGACAGTTTTTTCAAAAACAAGCTTGCCAATGCAAATGAAAATATAGTTGAAAAGACCCGGAAAATCCAGGAAGATCATGTGCAGAACCTGACCCGTGATGATGGCGCTACCATGAACATCTCCCTGATTGACAAAAAGAACATCCACAACAACCGTTTGCAGGTGATCAACCAGTATGAGGAAACTGCCGGAAACTATGGCGCCCGCTACGATGTAACTGTCTTGGTGAATGGTCTGCCGTTGGTTCATGTGGAGCTGAAACGGCGCGGTGTTGCAATCAAGGAAGCCTTCAACCAGATTAAACGCTATCAGCGCGACAGCTTTTGGGCAGGCTGCGGGCTGTATGAGTATGTACAGATTTTCGTGATCTCAAACGGTACTTTCACAAAGTATTATTCCAACACCACCAGGGACAACCATATCAAAGAGAACGAACGCACAGGCAGGAGAAACAGCAATAAAACTTCGAACAGCTTTGAGTTCACTTCCTATTGGGCAGACGGCAACAACAAGGTGATTGCTGACCTTGTGGACTTTACAAAGACGTTCTTTGCAAAGCATACCATTCTGAATATCCTGACAAAATACTGCGTGTTTACCTCTGAGGATATGCTGCTTGTGATGCGGCCTTATCAGATCGTGGCAACCGAGCGTATTCTGAATAAGATTGAGGTGTCCAAAAACTACAAAAAAACCGGCACTATCGATGCCGGAGGGTATATCTGGCACACCACGGGAAGCGGTAAAACCCTGACCTCTTTTAAAGCGGCACGGCTTGCAACGGCTCTGCCGTATATCGAAAAGGTGCTGTTTGTGGTTGACCGCAAGGATCTGGATTATCAGACCATTAAGGAATATGACCGCTTTGAGAAAGGAGCTGCCAACAGCAACAAAAGCACCGCCGTTTTGCAAAGACAGCTTGAGGACAGCACTTCCCGGATTATCGTGACGACTATCCAGAAGTTGGATGTTTTCATCACAAAAAACAAGTCCCATCCGATTTATAAAAAGCACGTTGTTCTTGTGTTTGACGAGTGCCACCGCAGCCAGTTCGGTTCGATGCACACCAACATCAAAAGGCACTTTAAGAACTATCACATTTTCGGCTTTACCGGAACGCCGATTTTCGCTGTCAATGCCGGAGCCGGCGGCAATCCTGAGCTGAGAACTACCGAGCAGGCATTTGGAGAAAAACTCCATACCTATACGATAGTGGATGCAATCAATGACGGCAATGTCCTGCCCTTCCGCATCGACTACATCAACACAGTAAAGCGGCAAGACACAGGCAATGACAAGGAAGTTGCTGCTATTGATACTGAGGAAGCTCTGGCATCTCAGGAACGCATCTCCAAGGTCGTAGAATACATTCTCGACCACTTTGATCAAAAGACAAAGCGTAATTTCTATTACAGCTTAAAAGGTCAGCGAATGAACGGTTTTAACTCCATTTTCGCAGTCAGCTCCATTCCGGTCTGTAAAAAGTATTATCTGGAGATGAAAAAACAGCTTGCAGAGCGGCACCGTGAACTGACCGTAGCTACCATCTTCTCTTTTGCCCCAAACGAGCCGGACACCGAAGACGGTATTCTCGAAGATGAGAGTTTTGAAACCGACGGACTTGATAAGAGCTCCCGTGATTTTCTGGAAATGGCAATTGACGAATATAACAAGACTTTCAAGACAAACTATGATACTTCAAGCAAGGGCTTTCAGGACTATTACAAAGACGTGTCCGACAGGGTGAAAAAGCGAGAAGTTGATTTGCTGATCGTAGTTAATATGTTCCTGACCGGCTTTGATGCAACAACATTAAACACCCTTTGGGTGGATAAGAACCTGAGAATGCACGGTCTGATGCAGGCCTTTTCCAGAACAAACAGAATTCTGAACTCTGTGAAGACTTTTGGCAATATCGTTTGTTTCCGGGACCTTGAACAAGCGACGAACGATGCGATCGCCCTGTTCGGAGACAAGGATGCCAAAGGCATTGTTCTCTTAAAACCCTATGAAGATTATTACTCGGAATACGAGAAACGCATTGCTGAACTGCTACAGAAGTATCCGCTGGGACAGCCAATCATCGGAGAGCAGAACAAGAAAGATTACATCGTTCTTTTCGGCAACATTCTCCGCCTGAGAAATATACTCTCCGCCTTTGATCAATTCGAGGGAAATGAGATTCTTTCCCCGATCGATTTTCAGGACTACACAGGCACATATCACGATGTGTATGATGAAATCAAACCAGAGCCGGGAAGCAAAGACAGCATTTTGGACGATATTGTCTTTGAAATTGAGCTTGTAAAACAGATAGAAGTAAATATTGACTATATCCTGATGCTGGTTGCAAAGTATCGTGCCGGAAATTGTAAGGACAAGGAAATTCTGGTTGCTATTGATAAGGCAATCAAGTCCAGTTTACAACTCAGATCCAAAAAGGAACTGATAGAAGAATTCATAGAAAAAATCAATACAAGCACCGATGCAGACACAGACGTCAACACTGAGTGGCATGTTTTTATCAAAAAGCAGCGTGAGGATGAAATTAAGGCTCTGATTAAAAAAGAAAAATTGAAGCCGGAAGAAACTGAAAAATTCTTAGATAACGCTTTCCGTGACGGCGTACTCAAAACGACCGGTACCGATTTTGACCTCCTGCTACCGCCTATTTCCCGTTTTGACGCCGGGAATACCCGTGAAAAGAAGAAGCAGTCAATAATTGAGAAGCTGAAAGCGTTTTTTGAAAAATACTTCGGACTGTTTAACCCGACAGACACCATTACAGAAAGCAAGGTTGTGGATTACCAGGACACGATGAACCAGGCTCCGTTGGGAACGCTTGCGGATGAATCTGCTTCGCATGAAGAAAAGGAAACGCAATAACAGATAAGCCAAAGTGCAGCCAAAAGAATCGAAAAAAAAGAAAAACCCAATAACGACCTGTTTATGGGTTCGGAAGCGGTATGCCGGTTCAAAGAAGGCTGTTGCTCGAAGATTGTGAATTACAATAAGGGGAGTTAAAGTGGAAAGTCGAGACAATTCAGGTATGATCTCTTTTAATATCCCGCCTTATATTGGTGATGAGGATGCCAGCGTCCTGGAAGCCATTCATTCGCAAAAAATCTCCGGTGACGGTCAGTTTACGAAACGCTGTCAGCAATGGATCGAGAGTACGCTCGGAGCGAAGAAAGCGCTGCTCACGACCTCCTGCTCTGATGCGCTTGAGCTTTCTGCGTTGCTGATTGACGTACAACCTGGCGATGAAATCATCATGCCGGCTTATACATTCGTTTCCACTGCCAACGCTTTTGCACTGAGGGGTGGTGTTCCGGTGTTTGTGGACATTGATCCCTGCACGATGAATCTGGATGCAGGTTTGATTGAAGCAGCGATCACGGATCGTACCAAAGCCATTGTGCCTGTGCACTATGCCGGTGTGAGTTGCGACATGCGAATGATTCTAAGCCTGGCACAGAAATACAATTTGAAAGTAATTGAGGATGCTGCCCAGGGTGTGACTTCCTACTACGAACAGCAGGCGCTGGGGACATTCGGAAATTTCGGTTGTTTCAGTTTTCACGAGACCAAGAACTACAGCATGGGAGAAGGCGGCGCGATTCTGATCCAAAATGAAGAGGACATTGACCGCGCGGAGATCATCCGCGAAAAAGGGACCAACCGCAGCCAGTTTTGGCGGGGTATGGTGGATAAATACACCTGGGTTTCGGTCGGTTCGTCGTTTCTGCCCAGCGAATTGAATGCAGCTTATCTGCTGCCTCAACTGATAAAATCGGAGATGATTCGGAACGATCGTTTGAGATCGTGGGCGACCTACGCAGAAATCCTGCAGCCGCTGGCAGACGAAGGGTTTATCGAATTGCCCTTTATCCCAGACGAGTGCAGCCACAATGGTCATATGTTTTATATCAAAGCCAAAGATCTTGACGAGCGCACCCGCTTAATCCGTTTTTTGAAAGAAAACGGGGTTGAGAGTGTATTTCACTATATCCCACTTCACACCTCCCCAGCTGGCAAATCATTGGGACGGTTCCATGGTGAGGATCGATTTACCACCAGGGAGAGTGAACGAATTCTGCGGCTGCCGATGTATTTCCGTTTGGCTCAATCTGATATCGAAAAAGCCTGCGATATGATTGGCAGTTTTTATCACGGAATGGCATGAAGCTGGCGGTTTTGCAATCCAACTACATCCCCTGGAAAGGGTACTTCGACATTATCCACAATGTCGATCTTTTTTTGTTTTATGACGAGGTATCCTACACTAAGAATGACTGGCGCAACCGCAACCAGATTCTGACCGAAAAAGGGAAGCAATGGCTTACAGTGCCCGTGCATGGTTCGACCACCCTGCCAATACAGAACATTCAGATTGTTGAAGGGCGCTGGCAGCGACAACATTACCAGGCGCTGGTTACCAACTATGCCAAAGCCCCCTTCTTCGCACAATACAGGGATTTCATTGAGGACATTTATTTGAATCGCAAATGGAAGTCGCTCTCGGATCTCAATCAAACCTTGATTCAAAAGATTTCAAGAGATTTTCTGGGGATTCGAACGGAGTTCGGGAGAAGCAGCGATTATTCATCCAGCGGGAGCGGACATCAAAAATTACTCTCTTTAGTGAAGGCAGTCGGAGCAGACAGCTATTTGAGTGGGCCGGCAGCCAGAGAGTATATACACAGCGATGATTATGAGGAGGCTGGCATTCAGTTGGAATGGATGGATTACTCGGGCTATCCGGAATACAACCAACTGTTTCAACCTTTCCAACACCAGGTTTCGATTTTGGATTTGCTTTTCAACACCGGAGAGCGGGCATCCGAATATATTTGGGGATGGCGCAGCAAAACACAGGCGATTTAATTCAGATAAACCGGTTCTGCATTGGGAAAATAGTATTTATTGCGAGTTGATAAGTCTTCGTTGTTGATTAGAACTGAGATCACAGTCAGGAAAGAACCATGGGAGACAATCAGCACCGTTTTGTCGGGATATCGTTTCAGAATTTCATCGAGGACTTTTTTAGCTCTGACCGCAACATCCTGAATTGATTCTCCACCATTGAAACGAAACGTCAGTGGATTCTGATTCATATCATCCCTGATTCCGGGATTCATCAAATCTTTTGCGTAAGAGCGACCTTCATATTCGCCAAACCCACGCTCTCTAAGTCTGGGATCTACCACCAGGGGAATATTGGGGTGGTGATGATGCACCGCTTCAGCGGTCTGGCGTGCGCGAATCAAATCACTGCTGTAGATGGCATCAATTTCCTTATCCATAAGCAACTCTCCAGCGCGCAGAATCTGGTTCATCCCGGTGTCGTTCAGGGGAATATCGGAATGTCCCTGGTACAGTCGCTGAATATTCCAATCAGTTTGTCCATGGCGTAATAAGATAAATTTTGTCATCGTACCCTCCTTCTTCATTATAAAGAAGGCAGTCAATGATCAGAATGTTTTGAGAATGTTTGATGACTTTACTGATTCAACATGCGGTCAAGAAATATGCGGGTCCGTTGATTTTTTGGATTGTTGAAAATAATATCCGGCGTTGAATCTTCCGCAATCAGTCCTTCGTCCATGAAAACAACGCGGTTGGAGACATCCCGCGCGAATGCCATTTCATGGGTTACGACCAATAATGTCAAGCCGGAGTTCGCTAAATTTCGCATAACCGAAAGCACTTCGCCGACCATTTCAGGGTCAAGTGCCGAGGTTGGTTCATCAAACAGCAACACTTCCGGCTCCATGGAAAGTGCGCGTGCAATCGCGACACGTTGTTTCTGCCCACCGGAGATCTGCTTCGGTTTGGCATGAATATACTGAGCCATTCCAACCGAATTCAGAATCTCAAGCGCAAATTTCTCCGCTTCTGACTTGGACTTGCGATTCACTTTGATTTGGCCAACGGTACAGTTATCCAGTACGGTCAGGTTATTGAACAGGTTGAAATTTTGAAAGACCATCCCCACCCGGGCACGATACTCCTGCAGTGAGAACCCTTTTTCTTGGATGTCCTGACCATGGAAATAGATTGATCCGGAAGTTGGTTTTTCCAGCAGGTTAATGCAACGCAGGAGGGTAGATTTTCCGGAACCAGATGAACCGATGATGGAAATCACATCCCCTTTGTAAGTCTCAAAGTCAATATCGACCAGGACTTTGTTTTCACCAAAGTTCTTCTCCAGGTGGGATACTTTAATAATCGGTGTGTTCATCAGCGGGTTCCTTTCAGGACAGCAGAAGGAACTGTCTGAGATCCATGGATAACAAAGGTATCAGGGCCGTCCATCTTCTTTTCTACGATCAATAAAAGCCTGGTAACTGTAAAGGTCAGGATAAAATAAATCACGCAGGTGATGAAGAACACTTCAAAATAGCGCATGTACGTACCGGCAGCTGATTTTGACATGAAAAACAACTCGGTTACGGAAATCACGTTCAAAACCGAAGTGTCCTTGATGTTGACCACAAATTCATTGCCAATTGAAGGCAGTATGTTCCGTATTGCCTGTGGCAAAACAACGCTGATCATAATCTGGCGATGCGTCATGCCAATTGAACTTGCAGCTTCATACTGACCCTTATCGACTGAAATAATCCCCCCACGGGCAATTTCCGCCATATACGCACCGGTATTGATTGAAACAATGAAAAGCGCAGCCACAATCGGGGACATATCCAGCCCCCATAGCTCGGCTGAACCGTAATAAATGACCATGGACTGCACGATCATCGGAGTTCCACGGAAGATTTCAATATAGGCAACAAAAATCGCCTGAACTATTTTGTAAAAGGCTTTTTTCGCTTGTGAATCATGTTCATCCATCGGAGTCGTTCTGATGACCGCAATTGCCAGCCCGATCAGGAATCCCAGAATAGTGCTGATTAAAGCGATATAAAGCGTTGTACCCGCTCCCTTTAAAAAGAAAATCCCATATTTTTTTGCAAAGAAAACTACCCATTCAAAAAAAGAAGCAGGCATGAATTGTTCCTCAAATTGTCAGGGAAACAGCCGACTCAGGATAAGCCGGCTGTTTTTTAATATTACACCGACAGAAACGAATGTCTCTGATCGTTATTCTGCAGCCACAGGCTGAATTTCAATCATCTTATCCATGATTTCCTGGCGGGTTTCACGGTCAATTGTTGCCAGGATATCGTTGATCGCTTTCACATCAGCGTTTCCTTTTTTCAACGCAACGGCGATCGCAACATCTTCCGGATTTGCTTCAAAGCCCTTTCCCTCATCAAAGGCGACGAAGGTCAGATCGGGGTTGGACTCAACAGCCGAGATTGCGCCAGGGCGTTCAGAGATATAGCCGTCAATCTTTCCAGATGACAGAGCCACAATCATTGCCGGGAATGTTTCCATAGCGGTTTGTTTCTTCACACCGGGAATTTGATCAATCACGGTGTAGTGGAAAGTATTCAGCTGACCGGTAATTTTTGCACCTTCAAAGCCTTTTAAATCGGTTGCTTTTGCATAATCGGAATCCGCTTTGACAACAATCACGAGGTCGCTTTCATAATAAATATCGGAGAAATCAACGCTGGCTTTTCTCTCTTCGGTCGGTGACATACCAGCAATGACAGCATCAATCTTTCCCGAATTAAGGGCGGGAATCAATCCGTCCCACTCAGTTTTAACGATCACAAGATTGCGATCCAACCCTTCGGCAATCTTTTTCGCTATTTCGACATCATAACCACCACAGTAACCACCGCCACCGCTGATCTCAACGGCATCGTTGGAATCATCGAGCTGGGTCCAGTTGAAGGGAGCATAATTGCATTCCAGTCCAACTTTGAAATCCGCTTTTTCCTGAGCTGAAACTAAAACAACACCCTGTGCGATCGCGAATATCGTAATGAATACGAATAACGACAGAACTATACTTTTCATCTTATTCACAGAACACTCTCCGCCATATTGAATTTTTCCAATGGTAACATGTTTGTGAGCAGAAACGCTTTTGTTTTCTGTAATAAATGACGAAAAAGACGATAAAATTTTATCGTCTTTTTCACTAATTGAATAGAAACTCGAAAATCTACAGGATTTAATCCTCAGATTCCTCTTGCTCTTTCTTACCCTTCTCAATAACTTCTGGTTCACTTGCTATATCAACAGCTTCATCTTCTACTACTTCTTCTTCAGGCTCTTCTACAGGGCTTGAACTGCTGACGGAGACGATCACATCTTCCAGATCGTCAAGAACGGTCACCTTTTCCGAAAATTCAAGATCCTTGATACGGATAATGTCACCGATCTCTTTGAGTGAATCCAGATTGACAACTATTCGTTCTGGCAGGTCTTTCGGAAGTGCTTCAACTTCGATATATTCTTTTTCAGTCAGCACTACGCCGGAGAATTCTTTCACAGCCGGTGCAACACCACTGAGTGCGATCTCAATGCGGGTGCGGATCTTCTCATCCAGTGCCAACACTTGAAAATCGATATGAATTATCTGATTGCGCAGATAATCGCGCTGTTTTTCTCGAATCAAAGCCGAATGTTCAGTTCCTTCTACATTCAGAGTTACGATACTGGATGAGGTCAATCCCATCAGTGCGCGATTTAATTCTTTTGCATTGAGTACGATCGGGGTTGGTTCCGATTTATGCCCATAGAGAACACCGGGAATTTCACCTTCTCGGCGAAGAACGCCGGGTTTCTTTCCCTTGATATCCCGTTTTCTGGCATTGATGACATTTTTTTCCATTTTTCTTCCTTCGGACGCCTCTTGCAACTGACTTCGTTGCTACCTTCATCCTTACTAAGAGATTTTTGCTTCTAAAAAGCGAGATCAATTTTATCGTTGATTCGCTTTATCGTCAATTTGTGATTAGGAATGGTGATCTGTCTGCGAAATCGAATCATGGTTTTCCCATTTCATATTTGACAGAATTATCAAACTATAATATAATAGTTATAAAGTAATAATAATTTTAGTTTTGAGCGTCCTTGTTCTTTAACAACATAGAATGTAGTCATTGTCAAACCGCTCAATATTTGAAATACATCAAAAGAATACAAAAAAGGGGATATCAACCTGATTATATAGAACATAACAATGGAGGAAATAATGGAAACAACCGTATATCAAGAAACATCGATGCCACGTATCGGCGATAAAGCACCGTCATTCAAAGCGGTAACCACCCAGGGCAGTATTAATTTCCCGGAAGACTATAGCGGAAGTTGGGTAATCCTGTTCAGCCATCCGGCAGATTTTACGCCAGTTTGTACCTCTGAATTCATCACTTTCGCCTCAATGGAAGAGAAGTTTGCCAAAGTCAACACCAAACTGGTAGGACTATCTGTAGATGGGCTCTATAGTCACATTGCATGGCTGCGTACAATCAAAGAGAAGATTGAATACAAAGGTTTGAAAAATGTTGAAGTGAATTTTCCATTGATCGAAGATATTTCGATGAATGTGGCGAAGAAGTATGGAATGATTCAGCCAGAGGAAAGCAACACCCAGGCTGTACGGGCAGTGTTTTTCATTGACCCCAAAGGAATTATCCGGGCTATCATTTATTACCCACAGAGCCTGGGACGTAATTTTGACGAACTCTATCGTGTGATCATAGCACTGCAGACGGCCGATAAATTCAAAGTTGCAACACCTGCGGACTGGGAACCGGGTGATGAAGTGATCGTCCCGACAGCTGGCTCCTGTGGTGTTGCCAAAGAACGTATGCAGAGCAAAGATACAGACATGAATTGCTATGACTGGTTCTTCTGCACCAGGAAGCTTGACAAAGCCAAGATCGACAGTGCGCTGGTTAAAAAAGAATAAGATTCACACTGTACTGATAGATGGATGCCTTATGAAGATGGGCATCCATCTATCTTCTACCAGTTTTGACCTTAATTCTTGATTTAGCAGTATAACGTCAGAAATGAACCAGAAATATATATGAATTTGGAGGGATTTATGTTGACCATTGGTAGTTTAGCACCGGATTTTTCTTTGAAGGATAAAGATGGCAACGTGCATAAGTTATCCGATTTTCGTGGGAAAAAGGTGGTTGTGTATTTCTATCCGAAGGACAATACCCCAGGCTGCACGCGACAGGCAGGCGCCTTCCGAGATGCTTATCAAGATTTTCGCAATCAATCGATTGAAGTAATTGGTATCAGCAAGGATTCTGAAGCATCTCATCAGAAGTTCATCGAAAAATATAATCTTCCCTTTCTGTTGCTTTCCGATCCGGATTTGGAAGCAATCAAGGGCTTTGGCGTTTGGCAGGAAAAGATGAATTACGGGAAAAAGACCATGGGAGTAGTGCGTTCGACATTTGTGATTGATGAGGAGGGAAAAATCATAAAGATCTTCCCAAAAGCCAAACCGGATTCCAACGCACAGGATGTTTTGGATTTTCTTGCGGAAGCAAAATCTTAACTTCTATTCTTTATCACAAAGAGAAAAGGGTCAGACTGGAATTGGACTGATCCTTTTTTGCTCACTATCAGGTAATATTCAGGCGGAAAATCGTCGAAATCGTCTATAATCAATTCAAAAATATACAAATGATTCCATACAAATAAGCAGAATTAAGATTGGAGTTTAATGATTGAACTGACCAAGAATGGCATTATTTACGAAAACGGACAGATAAATGAGAGCCCGGAAACTCTCCAACCTGACCAGAAGAGTGAATTTAGACAAAATACGATTGCCTATCAGATTTTAAATAATCACAACACTTCAAAAATTCCCGGGAAGCTGAAATTGAAATTTGACTCTCTGGTTTCGCATGACATCACCTATGTCGGAATTATCCAGTCCGCACGTGAGAGCGGCATGAAGAATTTTCCGGTTCCCTACACGATGACAAACTGCCACAACAGTTTGTGCGCCATTGGCGGAACCATCAATGAGGATGACCATGTATATGGTCTGTCAGCAGCGAAAAAATACGGTGGCATCTACGTACCTGCCAACTTCGCTGTTATGCATCAATTCGAGCGTGAAATGATGGCGTTTGGCGGTGGGATGATCCTTGGCTCGGACAGTCATACGCGCTACGGAGCCCTGGGAACACTCGCTATCGGAGAAGGTGGGCCGGAGCTTGTCAAGCAACTGCTGCAAAACACGTACGACATCGACGCGCCCAAGGTCATTCTGGTTTACCTGGAAAATGAACCGCGACCGGGTGTTGGTCCACACGATGTTGCTATTGCTCTGATTAAAGCTGTTTTCTCAAATGAATTTGCCAAGAACCGGATTTTAGAGTTTGTTGGACCGGGTGTGAAAACGTTGCCCATTGATTTTCGGAATGGCATCGATGTAATGACGACCGAAACTACCTGCCTTTCTTCAATTTGGGAAACGGACGAAAAAGTTAAGGAATATTACCAGCTGCATCATCGGCCGGATGCATATCGTAAACTCGCCCCACTGAATAAAGCTTATTACGATGGGATGGTTTCAATTGATCTGGCAAAAATAGAGCCAATGATCGCGTTGCCATTCCATCCAAGCAATGCTTATCCGATCCGGGAACTGCTTGAGAATGCGGAAGAAATCCTGCGATCGGTTGAGGATGATTCAGAAAAACTGTTGGGCAATTCTCTACGATTGTCGCTTCTAGACAAAATTCATGATGGTAAAGTGTACGCTGATCAAGGGATTATCGCAGGTTGCGCAGGTGGAATGTTCGATAACCTGTGCGCTGCTGCTGATATCCTTGACCAGGGGACAATCGGTAATGATTTCTTCTCCATGAGCGTCTATCCTTCCAGTATGCCAGTTAATGCTGCACTGACAGAAAACGGGATCATTCTACAGTTGCAAAAAGCCGGAGTGGTCAATAAACCTGCTTTCTGTGGGCCATGTTTTGGTGCGGGTGATATCCCATCCAATAATGGGCTGAGCATCCTCCATACCACTCGCAATTTTCCCAACCGCGAAGGGGCA
>JAAZKE010000011.1 GCA_012799995.1 Chloroflexota bacterium
CGGCTTTTACAACATGCACACCCACACCGGTATGAGCATTCTTCGCGGCATCGGCAGTGCGCTGCCCTTGGGGCGCTGGCTCACCGAAGCCGTCTTTCCAGTCGAGATGCGCATGCTGCCATCGGACATTCGTGCAGGCAGCCGGCTGGCGATCATGGAGATGCTTGCATCGGGTGTAGTAAGCTTTTCAGACATGTACCATCTGCCAGATTCCTATGTGCAGGATGTGATTGATATAGGGATAAAGGCGAATTTGTCATCCCCAATCATGTTATTTGGCTCCCAATCAGAAGCAGATATTCAGGCGATACTACAAAAATCGGTTGATTTCCATCACCAGTGGCACAACTCGGCAGCGGGTCGCGTGTTGGTAGACTTTGCCATTCATGCCGAATACACCTCTACTCCGGAGATGGTCCGTCAATACTCCCGCATGTGCGCCGAAAACAACGGGCGAATGCATTTGCATCTCTCGGAAACCCGCAGTGAGCATGAAGAATGCAAACAGCGTCATGGTATGACGCCAGCCCGATATTTCTATCAGAATAGAACCTTTGACAACCCCACCAACGCTGCTCACTGCGTCTGGGTGGAACCGGATGACATGGATCTGATGCTCGAAAAAGGCGTCACTCCTGTCCATAACCCATCCAGCAATATGAAACTGGGCAGCGGGTTCATGCCGATCAAGGGAATGAAGGAGCGCGGAATTCGCATTACGCTCGGCACCGATTCCGACGCCAGCAACAATAACCAGGATATGGTTGAGGAAATTAGAATGGCCTCACTGCTTCATTGTGGCTTCCAGCTTGATCCGACCATCGTCGTTCCAGAAGAAGTGTTGCTGATGGCAACATTGAACGGTGCTGCTGCGCAGGGACGGAAAGATTGCGGAAATATTCAGGTAGGAATGAAAGCAGATCTGATAGCAATCAATCTGGATAAACCACACTTGTTACCAGTGCATGACCTGCCTTCCTTGATCGTTTACAGCCTGCATGCTGCTGATGTGGATTTGACAATAGTAAATGGAAAAATCCTCTACGAAAGAGGAGAGTTTAAAACACTCGATTTTGAAGATGTAAAAAAGGAATTGAGACTCTCGTACAATCGCCTGTTCTAAAGGCTAAGAGGCAGGTGTGAAATAAACCAAACCACCTGACAAAGGAGTGGTTTCATACCACAATCCTAAATCAAATGAATGCACAATGCCCTCATCGGACGCTGTTGCCAGCAATTTCCCTTCGCTGATTTCGGCTTGGGTGATGGTGATCCAGTGCCAGTTCTGCAATTGGCTCTCCTGCCCGTTGGCCAAAACCAGCAGCGCAATCGGACAATCCAACTCCAATCCCTGCAGCACAAACGGTGCAAGTTCTGCAAAGGGATCCCGCCGTCCGACTTCAATGCCGCTCACCTGCAACACATGCGGCTCAAGCGCAACGCCACGTTCGCTTGCATATTTCAGGACGCCCTCCACAAAGGGTTCGAGCCGGTTTAACCCCATAATACCGGGCGTAACATAGGTGAACATCGTTTCCATCAGCTCAGCAAAATCCTTACGAACCATACGGCGTGCCGGATAAAGTGCCTGGAGGGATGGACGGGTAATGGCAAGATAGGCAAGGAGCAGGGAAGCCGCGGTCGGACCGCAACCGGATTTCTGACACCGGTTCTTTTTATACCAGACCTGATCCGGTCCGTATGTTTTTACACCGCTGCCATCGTCAATGATTTCAATCAGTTCAGGATGCTTCAATTCACCGCGCACAGTCTGCCTCCGATCCATTATGCAATCGGCTATTATACTTTTGATTGATCTAACCGGTACTTAATCGCATTCCCTCAAATTAAAAGTCACTATTGAGAATACGTTGCCTCATAATAGGAAGTCACCATGCGAGACATTAGAAAGTGCAGGGAAAGCCTATGATGAGCA
>JAAZKE010000096.1 GCA_012799995.1 Chloroflexota bacterium
ACCCGCCTGACAAAATTCGGCGCCTTTGCCAAACTTGACGATGATGTTGAAGGATTAATTCACATTTCTGAAATCAGCGAAAAACGCATCGACCATGCCAAAGAAGTTCTGCATGAAGGTGACAAAGTCACACTGCGTGTGATTAAGGTTGACCCCGATAACCATCGTATCGGTCTTTCGATCCGCCGCGTGGACTCAATGGCTTACGCAGAATTGGACTGGATGTCCCTTTTGGACAGCGATCTGGCAACGCTCGAATCCTCAAAAGACGAGGAGGAGGAAGAAGTCGAAGCTAAACCGGAAGCAGCTGAAGCAAAAGAGGAAGCGGAAGCATAACTCCAGCAAAACCAGTAAAAGGGCGAGTAACTCGCCCTTTTTATTTCCTCTAAGGGTTCGTTCGTCTGGGAATAACAGACCATTTTATACCGGTTCTAATCAACCATTGGCATAGCAGTATCCGCTTTCGTATGCAGATCAGTATCTAAATCTGTTACAATCTTGCAGAAACCTTATTCAACGAACGGAGCGCGAGTGCCGGAATCAATCTATTACGTTTTTGGACATTTCAACCAGCCCACTGAGGAAAAATTTAAGGGAATCCGCAATCAATTCAGCGGAAATGTCGTCCCGCTCTTCCCGCATATCACCCTCGGCGGATATGCGCAGCTTCCTTTGAACACTCTGATTAACTGGGTACACACCTTCGCTAACGCTCAGGCGCCGCTTAAAATCAACTTCAATCATATTGGCTGGGTTTCAGGCGGCTTCTGGTTTATTGCTCCGCGCGTCAGTATGAATTTGCTTGTATTCCACCGCGCATTTCACGCAAACTATGACAGCTGTCTGCGCACAACGGGTTATAACTTCACTCTCTGTTCAGAAAACTGGGTGCCGCATGTCTCAGTTTTCTCACCGGAAGAAAACGCCACCCAAAATGATATTGATATCCTGTTGAAAACTTTTCGCCCTTTCAGCGGTGAGATGACAGCGCTCTCTATTTACGAGGAACAATCCAATCAGCCATTGGCACGCTTTGAACTCAACAACCTGGCTGAGGAACGGGAACGTGGCAAAAACTGACTGGATCATTGACGGTCATCAGGATATCGCGTTCGAGTCATTGGTAAACCGGCGTGATTACACGCTGCCAATCGCGAAAATTCGGGCGCTTGAATCTTCCAGAATCGATAATCAGGCTACATTAAGCTGGGATGCTTACCAAAAAGGGAACATCCGCCTCATTTTCAGCACCATTTTTATAGAACCGCAAAGCCACGGCTGCCCTCCCTTTGCAGCCGGCACTCATTACGCTACAAAGCAGCAATTTCATGAGGGTGTTGAACATCAGCTCTCCTTTTATCGTCATTACCAAAATGATTATCCGGATAAATTTCGCCTGATTGCAACCCAGGAGCAGTTGGACGAATTTCTGCGGGATAAAGAAGACCATCCGGATGACGGCTTGATTGGACTGGTCCTTTTGCTGGAAGGGTGTGAAGGGTTGCGCAGTTTTGATGATATCTGCATATACAGCGAAGCTGGTATCCGCATAATCGGTCCTGTTTGGGAAGGCGGACGCTGGTGCGGCGGAACTTTTTCCGGTACTGCGGATCGCCTGACAGCGGAAGGGCGCACGTTACTGAGACACCTGGCAGCAGCTAAGCAGATTCTGGATATTTCACACATGAATTCGTTGAGCGCAATGGACAGCCTCGAATCGTATCAGGGAATTGTGATTGCCAGTCATGCCAATTGCCGCGCACTGCTTGCCAACCCACCCAACGAACGACAACTTGATGACCTCACGATTAAACGCCTGATTGAAAGGGATGGTGTGATCGGCGTGATCCCGTTCAATGAGTTTCTTGACAGCTCCTGGCAAAGCAGGAATCCCCGGGAACAGGTCACGCTCAGAGAGTTATCTAATCACATCGACCACATCTGCCAGCTGGCGGGGGATGCCAACCATGTCGCTATTGGCAGTGATTTGGATGGCGGCTTTGGATTCCCCAACATTCCGCTTGAAATGAACGATGTCGGAGATTTGCGCTTAATGGAACACATATTGCAGCAAAAGGGGTATCATCAGGATGAGATCACAGCTGTCTTTCACGGCAATTGGTTGAGGATATTGAAAAAAGGACTACCTTCATGGAAGAAATAAAACTGGTCATTCCCAAAAACGGCGAGGATAAAACGCCGATCAAATCCAAAATCCGCAATGGGCTGATCTTAACACTGATCGGCTATCTGTTGCTATTGCTCGGAGCAAAACCTTCGCTGTTCGGGTTGGACCGCAGCCCGGTGATTGGTTTTGTACAAACCGCGATGATTATTCTTGGTCTGGGTGTTCTTTGCCTGGGAGCCTACATCAGTCTGAAAAAATTCTGGAAACGCCCCGGACCCACTTTGACGGCAGATTTTGGCACCCGTATTCTGGCAACAGGCTACGTGATCGCAGTTTTTACCGGGATGGCCGATGTGTTTGGCTTTGGTTCGCACCCTATCCCGGGTGTACCGTTTTTCGGGCCACTACAGTCCATGGGAGTTGTGATCGGAGAAGCTTTGATCGCGATCGGAATCGTGATGATGGGTTCAGTGGCTGATTGACAGGCTAAACAGCCCCTGCTGTCAACGAAGCAGAGAAATCCGAAGATCCGAAAAACTGACGGTAATCGGCGCCTCACCAGAGGATCGCACAGTGACGCCAAATCCGCCCGGCGACAGCATGTTTTCCCTTGTTTCAACAATCAATTTGTCATTCACAAAAGCACGTATCAAATCATCCTGAACCAGGATACCAAGACGGTATTTCTGCGGAGCACCGGGACGAACCAGCCCGTTTGATTCCCAGTCAGTGAGCGGCTGCAGTTTGTTTTTTACGCGCGCTTCCACCCGGGTCTGTCCAAGACAATTGAACCAGATCCGAATGTTGTTTTCGCTGTCTCCCGCTTTAAAAATGACGCCATAGACATCTTCCGGAGTGGAACAAATCGGCAGGGTAACCTGCATCGTCAGATAATAGTTTTCAAGCCACGGCAAACTGCCGTAGCTTTCCACCGCCCCAACTGTGTTTTGCATTGCCAGTGTCAACTCGCCGTTGGAAAGAACTGCATTCCCCTGATCAGAACGGAAGGTTTGCCAGTCCTCCGCATCAGCAAACCCATCTTCGACAACGACCTGCCCCAATTCCGGGATCTGATCCCGGGTGGGAAAAGGCGTGGGTGTATTCAATGGGCGCGGAGTAGAGGTAGCAGGGAACCAGATCACCGTTTCCGTTGCAGTAGCGGATGGCAACGGAGTAAAAATCGGGATCGTCTCAGTCATGGTTGGCTCAGCGATCGAATAAATGTCAATCCGGCGGCAGCCGTTCACCGTGATCAGGAACAGCAAGCCGATCAGCACTGCAATCGTCGCTCGAATCTGAATCCGTTTCATTTCAGATGGGCGATGGTAACACCATCACCACCTTCAGCATCTTTTCCGTTTTCAATGTATTTGACATAAACGGAATCCAACAGGAACTTACGCGTCGCTTGGCGCAGTTTGCCAGTTCCTTTCCCATGAATGATACGCACATACGGCATCCGCGACAGCATGGCATCATCGAGATAGCGATCCAGCAAGTCTGTCATTTCTTCGGTAGATTTACCGCGTAGATCCAGCTCCAAACCGGGTGATTCATGAAAGATCTGCGTTTGCCGTTCGGCAGGCGTCACCGTCACAGGTTGTGTTTCCGGTGGGGCGATTTCAACGGATTCACCTTTCCGGATCAGATCACGCAGCGGTAGCCGCATCCGCAGTGCGCCTAATTGAACTTCGGCTTCATTGCGATCATTGTCGAGGGCTGTAACCACAGCCGGAGAGCCACTGCCGAGCGAACGCACGATTACTTTATCGCCGATTTTTAACGGGCGATCTTCAAGCTGCCCGGTTTTCTCATGGATTTCTTTGCGCGCTTTGGTTTCGATGGTCCTGGCAGACCGTTCTGACTGTTTCAAAGCATCTTCCAGCGGCTTCAATTCCTGCAGCGAGAGATGCGCGCCAACATAGGCCTTGCGCAATTTGGACAACTCCTGGCGCAGCTCCTGAATCTCTGCTTCCGTATCAGCATAGGTTTCCGCCAGTATTTTTTCTTTTTCCAGTTCAAGCGAGGTCAATTTCTCACGCAATTCCCGTTGATCCTTTTCCGCCAGACTGCGCATCCGGTCTGCATGCGATCGCGCTTTACGGGCGGCATCATGCTGGCGATGGATCTCATCCAACAGCGCTTCAGCCTTCATATCTGCTGGATCAATCTCTTCTCCGGCATACGTCAGAATTTCATCAGCCAGTCCCAACCGTTTTGCAATCAACAGCGCATTGGACCGTCCCGGCAGCCCAATGCTCAACCGATAGGTCGGCTGCAGCGAACGCAGGTCAAACTCCATCGATGCATTGATTGCTCCGGGCGTTACATGTGCAAATGTTTTGAGTTCCGGGAAGTGGGTCGCCACGAAACACGGGACACGCTTCCTGATCATATAGCGCAGAATTCCCTTGGCAAGCGCAGCCCCTTCCTGCGGATCGGTTCCCGATCCCAACTCATCCAGCAGAACCAGTGATTTTGCGTTGGCGTCACGCAGAATCCGAATGATGTTGGTCATGTGACCGGAAAAAGTCGAGAGGGACTGCTCCAGCGACTGCTCATCACCAATATCGGCATAAACATTGCGAAAGATCGATAACTCAGAACCGGAACGTACCGGAATGTGCAGCCCTGATTGCGCCATCAGCACCAGCAGCCCAATCGTTTTGAGCGTTACCGTTTTCCCACCGGTATTCGGGCCGGTAATCACTACGGCAAATGTGTCTTCATTCAGAACAGCGTCAATCGGAACTACTTTATCCTGCGGGATCAGCGGATGCCGTGCTTCCTTCAGTTTAATAACTGGATTGCCGGTTTTGCGGTGCCTTTCACTAAGAATAGGTTCAGCAGCTATCATATCATCTGCATACTTTCCGCACATCAGCGCAAAATCCAGAGCAGCCAGCGCATTGACCGCCCCCTCAATCTGATCAGCATAATCGCCAATAAAATGCGTCAGATCCTGCAGAATACGGATCACCTCGTTGCGTTCCTAAAGCTGCAGTTCCTGATAGGCATTGTTGATCTCAACCGTGGCAAGCGGTTCAACGAATAACGTCGCACCTGATGAGGACTGGTCATGAATGATCGATTTTAGCTGTCCTTTGTATTCAGCTTTGATCGGAACCACGTAGCGCCCATTGCGCTGCGTTATGATCGCCTCCTGCAGCATCGGCTGGTAGCGCGCCTCTTTTAACAGTCTTTCCAGCCGTCCGATCAAGCGGTGGTAGGCAACCTGAGTCTCACGCCGAATTTTCGCGAGTTTCTCTGAAGCGCTGTCAAGCACATCACCACGATCGTTGATCGTACTGTTGATCCGTTCAATCAAGCCCGCCGGTGGAATCATGTCCTCGGCAATTTCTGCCAGACCGGGATATTTTTCTGCATGGTGTGTGAGCATCCGCCAGGTGTCACGCGCGATCGAAAGTGTGTAGGAAATTTCGACAAAGGATTTCGCTTCCAGCATGCCTGATTTCCGCGCCACTTCCAGATATGGGCGCAGATCAGTACAGCCACCGAGCCGCAGCGTGTCATTGACACTTAAAAGCGCCCGCGCTTCCGTCGTGAGGGAGAGTCTTTTACGAATCAGGGCAGCGTCAGTTTCAGGTTGCAGTCCATCCGCCAGAATTTCAGAGGCGGAGAAGCTAGCATAGCATCTCAGACGACGAATCACCTCTGGAAATTCAAGCATGGAAAGCGATTTTTTATCCATCTTTTCTCACAGCAAAATTCAATTAACCAAGGGATCGGCTGCCAGCGATCCGATCAGTGACCAGGGACCGGTCCATTCGATTTTCACCGGCAGCAGCTTTCCGCGCAAATCCAGATCGGATTCTACAAACACCAGATCCATATTCTCAGTTCTTCCCTGCCAGCGATGTTTCTTTTTCTCTTCAAACAGGACTTCTACCGTCGCCCCGAGCATGGCAGCATGTTTTTCAGTGGCGATCGTCTCCTGCAAAGCTTCAATCGTTCTAAAACGTTCCCATTTCACTTCATCTGGGACATCATCCGGCATGGTACGTTCGGACAGCGTGCCGGTTCGCGGTGAATAGCGCGCCAGATGCACCACATCCAGGCGCAAATCGCGCAGTTGATTTACGGTATCCTGGAACTGCGCATCCGTCTCCCCAGGGAAGCCGACGATAATATCGGTACCGATTGAAACGCCCGGAATACGATCACGAATCCGCTCAATCAGTTTACGATATTCAGCATCTGTGTAGCCGCGGCGCATATTTCGCAGCACTTCATCGTTACCAGCCTGTGCAGGAACTTCAATGTGACGCATCACTTTAGGCAGCTCACGCACAACGTCCAACAGCTCGTCAGTTATCCAGTTGGGATGGCTGGTGAGAAAGCGGATCCGTTTCAGCCCTTCATTTTTGTCAATTTCGCGCAACAGCCCTGCCAGGGTAGGATACTCTTCCATATCAAGACCGTAACGATCCACAATCTGACCGAGCAGCACCACTTCTTTGACATTCTGCTCGGTCAGTGAGTTGATATGCTCAATAATTTCCTGTGGGTCGCGGCTGCGTTCAGCCCCACGTTTATAAGGGATAATGCAATAGGCACAGGCATGAGAACAACCATAAACGATCGGAATATTGGCGCTGACTGCCCGTTTGCGCTGGTTTTTGGGCAACACCAGTGTTCCGGATTCCCAACGAAACCCCTTCGGTGGTTGAAAATCATTGATCGCTTCTGTTGTCTGCTTTTCTATCAGGTAATCAATGATCGGTTTGGCATCAGAAGGGGGTGCAAACACATCGACATAGGGAAGTTTTTTTCTGATATCAGCCTGACCGCGAAATCCGACCATGCACCCCATCAAACCCAACACCAGGTTGGGATTCTTTTCTTTCAGCGGTTTGAGCGAACTCAACCGTCCCAGAGCTTTATCTTCCGCGCTTTGCCGAACCATACAGGTATTGAGGACAATAACGTCCGACTCTTCCACTTTGGCAGATTCGCTGTATCCCAGCCGTTCCAAAGCTGAAGCCAGCCGCTGAGAATCGGCGACGTTCATTTGACAACCTTCGGTCCAAATGTGATATTTCATATTTCTCTCAAATTTCTATCAGCCCTGGGTATCCGTTTTTTCAATCACCCAAAACTGCGACAATCCAAATATTTTCAAGGGGGTTTTCTCCAGCCACTGCAGTAATGATCGAAGCCCTTTTCCGAAACGCGGATATCTGTTGATGATATTGTCATAAGCGCCGAAAATCACGGTATGGTATATGACCCTGACAGGCAATCCGCCAATCAATCGCTTCAGATCGCTCGTCGTGTAGACGTTTACATGCGGCGCCAGCCGATCACGGAGTTTCCGCGGAAGATAATTCACAAACAGTTTATTCCCAAAGAAATAACGGTTTTTCCAGTAGATGCCATGGGTTTCAAACGGGTACCACCGATTCGGCACGAACAGAATCAGCCTGCCGCCCGGCTTGAGCGTCCTGATAATTTCCATCATACAGGCGCGGTCATCCTGCACATGCTCAAGAACCTCATGGCTGGTGATCAAGTCAAAGCGCTCAGCAGCAAAAGGCAGGTGTTCGCCGACTGCATTCACCACGCCTCCTTTTGCTCTGCCCAGCCGGTTCAATGCCTCGATTCCGCGTTCAAATTCCACTTCCAAACCGACGCTGAATTCTGCATCTGCAGCCAGCCGTTTCAAATACGATCCAACGCCGCAGCCATTCTCCAGAACAATTCCCCGCTCACGTCCGGCTGCCCATTTTTGAATCATCGTCAGCCTGCGAACCTGACCATCGCGCCAAACGTAAGAAGGTTCGCCGCGCAAAGCTGCCTGATCAGAATGTCCTTTTTCGTTCATTTTCCTGCTTGTTCCTGCTGTTCGGAATGGTTCTTTGGCAGGAAGACGGTCAGCATCGTCCCTTTTCCCACAGCAGATTGAATGTCAAAATTACCTCTCAACCCTTTTGCCCGGGCAAGTATGTTGTTTATACCATGGCTGGAAGAGCGGCGATCATGAACAGGATTAAAGCCAACGCCATTATCGCTGACCTCAAGCTCATAGCCGTGTTCTTTTTCCTTGAAAGAAACGGTCACCTCGGTCGCACGGGCGTGTTTGGTGACATTTGCCAGCGCTTCTTTGCAGATCAGATAAAAGGTATTGACCATTTCCGAAGACAGCCCATCGATATTCTCGATATCAGATTCAAACGTGGTAACAACCAGTGTGTTAGAGGAAAAATCATTCGTCAATCGGCGCAGGCTTTGCACCAGATTCTCATTGGTCAGCCGTGCTGGTTTCAGGTTCATGATGTAAGAGCGGATATCCTGAATCGTGCCATTCAGCGCTTTTATAGATTCCTGAATACGCTCACCGGATTCTTCCGGATCGGTTTTCGTCAACAACCGCGCATGTTCCAGAGTCAGTCCCACTCCATAAATGGATTGAATCACACCATCATGCAGATCCATCCCGATCCGCTGACGCTCCTCAAGAATTGCCACGCGTTTGCTCTCGCGCTTCAGGCGGTAGTCCTGAATTATCGTCGCGATCCAGCTGTTGATTGAGGAGAGAAACAGCAGATTCAATTTCTCAGCCTCGTCAACCGTCTTGGTGCCGTAGCAAACCACGCCAACCACGCCATCACTGGTGAACAGTGGCATCACCACGATATGGTTCATATCGACCGCCAGCGCCCCCTTCTGGTTGATGATGTTGACTTCGTTCTCATTCAAAATATAGTTTCTTCTGGTCATCGCTACCTTCCCGACGATCCCTTTACCCAGGTTGACACTGGAAAAGCCAAACAGGCTGGTAGCATAGGAATGACCGCGCTTGAAGATCAGTTTGTATTCGGACGGGTCTTCATCATCACGGATGAAAAATTCGCCCAGTTCGATGTCCAGGTATTCCATCACCTGCAGCATCGATTCTTCAACAATTTTTTCCTGTTCGTCATGTCCAGATATCGAAATCCGCGCGACTTCATTCAGCAGCGCCAGGTCTTCATTACGGCGCGCCAGTTCACGTTCATGCTCAGCAATCATGCTGTAAACAGTGGAATTGTTGATGCTGATCGCGGCGTAGTCAGCTATGAATGTCACCAGCTTTTCGTCAAAGGCATCAAAATGGCTGCCGCCAATGCGATTGACGAGGATAATCGAACCGAGTTTTTTGCGATTAAAGCTGATCGGGATGAAAAGCAGGTTGGAAATGGCCGGTTTATTGTCGGGGAAAATTTGATATTCTTCAGAGTTCAGCATATTCCCCGTCAGGTTGGCTGGCGAGCTCCCACGGATATTGTTGATCCGGTATTTCCCAGGCAGTTCAGGAGCACACAGGATTTCCTGCTCCACCTGTGTAAATCCATAGAGCACCATCGTATCGAACTGATCTTCATCCGTCACCGTTCCGGCAATACAATAGGTCGCATTGCAGGTGGCGCTTGCGAGCCCGGCAACTTTATTCAGGATGGAAAGAATAGTGACTTCACTCAGGAGGTTAAGACAGTCTCGAAAAAAATCCTCCATCCGCATGAAATTGTTCGACAACGATGATAAATCCATTTCAAATAATTCTACCTTGAAGAGCGCTGGATTTTCGGCCTTTTTCTCAGGAAATTTTGCGTTTTTAGAAACAATATAATGTGGGTTGGGCGTTTTTTTACCGCTCTCTGTTCACCAATTCGATAAGCGAACGGATTAAGCTTATAATTAAATTGGTAAGAAACCTGATATTAAATAATTCCGAACATCGTTTTAATACGGAAATGGTTTATTTAAAAGCGAGTTCAGGAGGTTAGGGAAAAAATTTATGGCAAAAAGAAACCCAGTCATTGAGGGAAACCTGTTAAATCTGAACGACTTCATCACCGATGTCACCCCCAGTCAGCGAATCGCGATGCTGATCGACGGCGACAATGCACAGGCATCCCTGATTGACAAAATTCTAGCAGAAACAACAAAATACGGGATGATAACCATCCGTCGGATCTATGGCGATTGGACTACTTCCAACATGAATGGCTGGAAAGACGTGCTGCAGACGCATGCAATCCAACCAATTCAGCAGTTCCGCTATACAATTGGCAAAAATGCCACCGACAGTGCGATGATTATCGACGCAATGGATATTTTTTATTCCGGAGCGGTGGATGCCTTCTGTCTGGTTTCGAGTGACAGCGATTACACGCGGCTGGCCACCCGCATTCGCGAACAGGGTATTTTCGTAATGGGAATCGGGAAAAAGACTACGCCGCGTGCGTTTGTCAACGCCTGTGACCTGTTCGTTTACACTGAAAATCTGGTTCCAAAGCCAGAACCCAAACAAAACAATAAACCACGGCGTAGCAAATCAGTTGAATCCGCACCTGCAGCCGAGAACGAAACGGTATCCAATGACCCGCTGCCATTATTACGCGACGCCTTCGATCTGGCAGCCCGCGACAACGGCTGGGCATTTCTTGGTACGCTGGGACATCATTTACAACAACTTGACCCTGGTTTCGATTCCCGTACCTTTGGATACAAGCAGCTTTCTCTGATGATTCAGGCTTATCCAGACGAGATCGAAACCAAAGAGATGAAAGGCAATGACGGGACAGCCACCATCTACGCCCGTCTCAAGACATAGAAAGGACTATCATGAAAACATCCCCTCTCTCGAATTTCGTTGACATGGTAAAAAACTCCGGGATCACCAACTGTGAAGCTTTGGGGAAAAACGCTCACCGGTTGGTATTGGTCGCTCTTTGGAAAACCGGGCTGGGCAATATCCTGAATGTCTCACCAAAAATGACAGGGTCTCATATGGTGATTGATTTTCCGAAAACCGGCTATAAAATGCCGCTCAGCTACACCGAGCAGGACAATACAATTTACGGGCTGGTCTCGGGCGAAGAAGTATTCCATACGGCGGAATTGCTGGCTGCCAACCAGGTTGTACAGATCTGGATGAAAGATGGCTGGTTCAACGCCAATGCTGAGCTGTTGCCAAGCGGTGAGACAATTGAACTCCTGCGCAGCTCGCTGCCGAAAGATTTCTTCGGTATCCTTGGCGCTTCTATTCGCAACGGCACTCAAGATCAGGAAGTACGGCTGCTGCGGATCAATAAAATCTCTCCATTCACCGGTGCCAAAGGCCCGGGGCAATACTCCTGGGTGTGGTTCGCACTCAGCGTTCATCTCTTTCTCTCGTTGCTTGCGCGACAAGTAAAAAGAAAATAGAGCCATTCACAAAGGAGCCATTAAACAGCCTATGATGGGATATGGTTATCAACCCCCTGCACCGCCGAAGAAAACCAGCAATTCGCCACGAACACTGACAATCCTGATTCTGGCAATTTTAGGAGGGTTTCTTGGCGCATTTTTATTTAACCAATACGATCGCACGCCCACTTCAGATGGGAATGCCGCCATAAGCCAGGAAGTGACCTCTTTAAAGGCGACAGTAACAGCGCTGGAAAAACAACAAGGTTCGGAACCGGCTGTTTCTTCCGAGCTGGACATTTCCCATGTCAATATCGAGTCAACGATTACAAGGGTCGTGGAAGAAGTCGGCCCGGCAGTAGTCACCATCACCGCCGAGGTTCCAGTGACTACTTCGTACTATTGGTTCCCAACCACCCGGAATTCAACCAGCGTTGGCAGCGGAGTGATCATCAGCGATCAGGGGTACATCCTGACCAACAACCATGTGGTAGAAGATTCCACCAGCTTAACGGTTGAATTTTCCAATGGTGAACAGGTTCCAGCCAGATTAATCAGTTCCGATGTTTTTACTGACCTGGCAGTGATCAAAGCCGATGGTATCATGCCAGCAGTCGCCAAATTGGGAGATTCGTCTTTGTTAAAATCCGGCGAAACCGCAATCGCAATCGGATCTCCACTGGGCAGCTTTAAAAACACGGTAACAGTGGGTGTGATCAGCGCGACAGGCCGGTTCCTGGAAAGCGACAGCGGCTTTAACATGGAAAATCTGATTCAGACGGATGCGGCCATTAATCAGGGAAACTCCGGTGGACCGCTGGTAAACCTGGCTGGCGAAGTGATCGGGATCAATGTGATGATCGTTCGCGGCTCCAGCATGTCCCAGACCTACGCCGAAGGGCTGGGTTTCGCCATCCCCTCTGATACTGCCCGCCTGATAGCCGAACAGATTATTGAGAATGGCACTTTCAGCCGCCCCTACCTTGGGATCCGATGGGTGGATATCAACCCAGCGATGGCATCGCGCTACAACTTCCCAGTCGATTATGGGGTATATGTGTTGGGGGTCGAGTCTGGTTCTCCGGCATATAACGGTGGTATCCGTAAGCATGACATCCTTTCTAAAATCGGTGATTACGAAATTGACGCGAACAATGCTTTTTATAACTGTCTGTTCAAGTTCTCGCCGGGCGATACCGTTGTCATTTCGTTGATCCGCAACAACCGGCAGATGACTGTAGAAGTTACGTTGGGAGGAAGCGGGACCAGTTTGTAAGTTTGCTCTGATGCCTGAATCTGAATCCATCTCACTGAAGACCATCAAATCAGCACTGACGCTGTTCTTTTTCATCGGAGCAGCTGCAGTGTTTTTAACGTTCAGAAATCCCTCTGAACCTCGGAACAGTGTTTGGCTGGGTTACTCTGCCGAACGATTGGCCTTGGGTATTTTCCTGATTCTGTTACTGATTCTCTTCGCTATTGCTTTAGTAGTTGTATCCCGCAAAGCAGACAAAACGCTCAACAAATTGACCCAACTTAACACCTTTCTCGCTCAAGGGGACCGGCTGCTTTTCGCCTGGCTTACCATTGCAGCGCTGTTGCTGTTTGCGCTGTGGTGTTTTGTTTTCTCATGGCTGTTCATCCTGGCAAACTTCCGACCGGCGATTGGCTGGGCAGGGATCATTCTGCTGACAAGTCTGATTGCACTCACACGATCCTATTCTTCAACCTTGCGAAACAGATTGCCAGAATGGCGCGCCCGATATCGCCTGTTCCCGCGACTGTCCGATCTTTCAAAGGATCAAAAACATGTTTTTTGGCTGTTGTGCATCCTCGGAATACTCACAATTGTGGTATTGATGCCTTCGAACATAAACGGAACAGCTGACTGGAATGCGTTCCAGCGTTACGGCGGGGATGAGTATGTGATCTACCCGATCCTGATGGACGTAATGGCGCCGGGCGAAACCTTTTCTGCCACGCTCTATCACCGGTTCATCTACGAGGATTACCATTACGGATACCCATTTTACGCCTGGTCGATAATGGTATTGCAGCCGGTACAATGGCTGCTCGGTGCTGATTTCCCAGATGCTGTACACATCAATCTGCCTCTTTTGCGCATTATGGTGTCAGTCGTGCCGGTGATTCTGGCAGCGATCATTCTGGTTTACCTGTTCACCCAATTCCGTGGGATTCTTATCAGCAGCGCAGTTTTTCTGTTTTTAATCACCGCGCCCGGCACCATGCAGAATAACCAGGGATTCTGGCACCCGGACGGGCTCAATCTGCTGTTTGTAGTATTGACGATCTACTTTCTGCGGCGTGATCGCTTCCGCTTTGGGCGCAACTATTACCTGTCAGCTTTTTTCTGCGGACTTTCCATCGCGATTCGACTGTATGGCTTCTTCTTTGCCCCGGCGATTGCGGTTTATCTGTTGATTCCGCTGTTCAAAAAGCAATTATCGCTGGGAAACTCCATTCGAAAGGGGCTACTTTTTATCCTGGTCATGACATTGACGATCGCTTTCAGCAGTCCTTACCTGTTTCGCTCTGATGCACGGCAGAACATGCTTGCAATCCTCAACGAGAAATCGGGAGAGATGGCCGAAGGATACGCGGGTGATTATGATCCGCGAAACGATTACCGTCCCGGTTGGGATGCCTGGTACCCGGCATTTGAAGATCATTATGTAGAGATGTTCTGTTTCTTCTTCTTGATTTTTTCGATGGTCGTCGGTTTTGTTATCGGTAATCATCGGTTAACCCACCTGATTACTTTTTTGTGGTTTGTAACGATCACCGGGTACCTGATTTTCTTTGTGGCAGTAAAATCAACCCAATACGTCCTGCCGGCATTGCTTCCCTTAATGGCAGCTATCTTCAGCTTGCCAATCACGCTGCAGGACTGGCAGTCAGCAGCCTTTTACAAAAAGAAACAGCTGGTGACAGCTGCCTGGATTACTTCGATTGGAATTTTTCTTGCCCAATTGATCATTAACCTCATCAAGATTGCGCCGCGCTTCTGATCGCTTTCTATGGGGAACTTTCCTGAAAAGTTTTCCATAATACTTTATCGAATCAAGAGAACTATCATCGAACATTGAACTAAAGGAGAGTTTGTATGCAGACATGGAACCGCGAACAACAGGAAATTATTGATACGATCGATCAGAATACCGAAATCATTCTGAACGTTTTACATGAAATCCACAGCAACCCCGAGCTTGGAAACCGTGAATTCAAAGCGACTGCGCTGCTGCAAAAAACGCTCGCGGACGCTGGATTCACTGTAACGCCAAACTTCGCCGGGATCGAAACTGCCTTTATCGCTCAAAAAGGCAGCGGAGCAAACCCCAAAATAGCCTATCTGTGCGAATACGATGCTTTGCCGGAAATCGGTCATGCCTGCGGCCACAATGTGATCGCAGCCACCTCACTGGCAGCCGGCATTGGACTAGCGAGTGTAATTGATCGCGTGGGCGGAACCGTATATGTGATTGGCACGCCAGCGGAAGAAACCCAGGGAGCCAAAGTTGCGATGGTCGACCAACAGCTGTTCAAAGATTATGACGCGGCGATGATGATTCATGCCTACAACCACAATTATCGCTTTACCAATGCGCTGGCAGTGATGCGCTTCCAACTCGCTTTTAAAGGAAAGCCATCACATGCTTCCGGCTCCCCCTGGGAAGGGATTAATGCATTGGATGCGATGAATCTGACATTTGCAGGGATCAGTGCCTTTCGCCAGCAGATGAAGCCGGATTGGCGGGTTCATGGCATCATCACAGACGGAGGAACAGCGCCAAACATCATTCCCGAACGCACAGTAGCCAGGTTTTACCTGCGGGCAGGACTGGACAGAGAGCTGGAGATTCTATTTGAACGTTTCAAGAACATCGTCAATGGCGCTGCCTTGATGACAGGCGCAACCGCTGAACTGTTCGATTTCGGCGCACGTTATGACTGCATGACCAACAATCGCCCATTGGCGGAGCGTACCGAGAAATATGCAGTCGAGGGACTGGGAGCGGGCTCATTCGATGAAGCCCCCGCCTCTTTCGGATCAATTGACATGGGAAATGTTTCAGGACAATGTCCCGCAATTCATATGCTGATCGGGATCACCGAAGGGAAAGAGATTCCCCTTCACACACCAGAATTTCGCGAGGCCGCCATCTCCCCGTCAGCGCAGGCAGAGACGATCCGCATGGGGAAAGCGCTCGCATTGACGGGGCTGGATGTGATTAATGATGAGGGATTCCGCCGAGCCGTGCGCATGGAGTTTGACCACGTCCACCAATAGAATTTTTACCAACCAATCTCACATTCAAAAACCACAGCTCATCAGGGCGATGATTGGTTCCGGTATTGCTTGACAATGACGCAACGTCATCGTTTATGCTGAATAAAAAGGGGAACCAAAAATGAAAAAGCTCTGGAAAATATTGAAAGCCATCTTAAAGGTGATTGGGATCGTATTCGCAACGCTGTCAGCCCTGCTGCTTCTGGCGGTCATCCTTTTGCAGCTCACGGAAAAGGGAGGTGATGTAGGCTCCTGGCGCTCCTCCGAAATCCGTGAAAACTACGAAAGTGAATATAAAAAGGCCATGAAGGCATTGCCAAATCCGGCGCAGAGGCTGGATATTCCAACGAGTTTTGGCACGGTGCGCGTGTATATCTGGCCTGGTGATGATCCTGAACATAAATATCCATTGCTGTTGTTACCAGGGCGGGCTTCAGGTGTGCCGATGTGGTCAGAAAATTTACCTGGATTGATCTCTCAGCGTACCGTTTTAGCATTGGACGCATTAGGAGACAGTGGACTGAGCGAACAAACGAAAAAAATCAGCAATTCACAGGAGCAGGCAGAATGGTTAAAACAAACCCTGGATGCATTGCCCTTTGAAAAGGTGCACCTCGTCGGGCATTCCTTTGGTGGGTGGAGCGCAGCCAACTTTGCTTCCCGCTATCCGGATCAAGTTGCCTCGCTGATCCTTTTGGAACCGGTCTTCACGTTTCAGGGCATCCATCCTTCTTTTTACATTAAAGCCATACCCTCCATGATCCCATTCCTCCCCAAAAGGATGAAAGAAGCCATGTTGCGGGAACTCGGTGGAGGCGCTGAAATAAATCCAGACGACCCCGTGGGCATGATGATCGCAGCTGCCACCAGCGGTTATGTCTCCAAATTGCCTCTGCCAGACCAGATCACCACTATCCAAATGGAGAGCTGGCTGATGCCGGTATACGTTGCAATGGCTGCAAAAAGCCCTCTTCATGACGCTTATGCAGCTGAAAAAACTGCCCGCGACCATGTCAAAGATCTTACAATAAAGGTATGGCAAGAGGCTACCCACTCCCTGCCGATGGAAGCAGCGGAGGAGATCGATCAGGAGATATTGAAATTTACTACTGATGTCGAAAAAAGATGAATCCTGCCGCATGCAAACCGGTACTGCCGCTCGCAGCGCCGGCGTCTCGCTGCGCACTCTGCAATACTATGACCGAATCGGACTGCTTCCCGCCGGTGGCCGCCAGGCGAATGGCATGCGCTATTATACGGGAGAACAGCTCCTGAGACTGGAACAGATTCTTTTTTATAAAAATATGGGCTTCTCCCTCGCTGAAATCCGTGACATCCTGGAAAAGAAAGAGTCATTAGAAATAGATGCGCTCCTCAATAGTCAAGAACGGTCAGTGTATGCCAAAATTGAGAACCTGTACTCCATTATCGGCGCACTGGATGCAGCCCGGCAGCTGTTCAAGGCAGGCATCCAACCTCCTTGGGGGCACATCTCTGCGCTGATCACCAGCCTTTCCGGTACAGAAACAAGACACTGGGATGGATATGCCTTGAGCCCGGACGATGCAGCCCGATTTACCGCTGTACTTCATACGCATGAAAATGCTTTTGCCCTGTTCCATGATTTAAAAAAGCTCATCATTAAGGCATCCGTATTTCAGGCTGCCGGAGTCTCACCTTCAGCGCCCATCGCAGAACGGCTACGTCAGGAGTGGCAGGAATATGGCATCTGGATGGAGCAGAATCATCCTGAATTACTGGCAAGTTTCAAGAAACTGGACGAGAATCAACAGATCTTCGAGGCTGAGCTATATGCCAGCGCGCTGGCATTCCTGAATTTTTCGTCAGCCAATTCCGACTGAATGCGTTTGCATCCTTTTGGATAGAACAGGAATTTAAAAAGGTCCTCCCGTATATCGATTGGAAAGGGGTTTCTCGAATCGATTTAAAATTTAAGCGGAAGGAAGGATGGCTGGCAGCAATACGTCAATATTGCCATGGAGCACCACCGCCGCCTCGTCATCGAATGGCGTTGGGTCACGGTTGAGGATGATCAGGCGATCTCCGCTGTAATAACGTAATAATCCGGCAGCCGGATAAACCACCAATGAAGTGCCACCAACTATCATCGCGTCTGCACTGGAAATTGCCCTGATCGCTTCTTTTAATACGTCTTCGTCAAGCATCTCCTCATAGAGCACCACATCCGGGCGGATCAGTCCTCCGCATTTCTGGCAGCGCGGAACTTCTTCAGCCTGGATGACTTCCTGATATTGGGCGGGTCTGCCACATCTCATACAATAGTAGCGATTGAGATTACCATGCAATTCAAGCACCCGGGTTGAGCCAGCCTGCTGATGCAGCCCATCGATGTTTTGGGTGATGATCGCCAGTAGCCGTCCCTGTCTTTCCAGTTCCACCAGCGCATGATGCGCCGGATTCGGTTTGGCGTCTGGGAAGGTCAAATATTTGCGCTGGAACCGATAATAGTCAGCCGGATGGCTGACAAAATAGTGATGGCTCAAAATCGTCTCCGGAGGAATGATTGTGTCCATTTCACGGTTATACAACCCATCTGCCGAACGAAAATCGGGAATATTCGATGCAGTGGAAACGCCTGCGCCACCAAAGAAAACGATCTTCTGGCTCAAAGTGAGCAGTTCCTTCGCCTGTTGAATCAATTTGTTATCCATGTTAAATAGCATATCACAGACGGGCAGTTCGGACGCAACCAGTTGGGAACAAAAAAGCGTGACCCGGTCATCAGATCACGCTCTTCCATTCACGAAAAGGGAATTATTTCAGCGCCTTTTTCAGCTCTTCGACTTTATCGGTTTTTTCCCAGGTAAAGTCAGCATCTTCACGGCCAAAATGACCATAGTTAGAGGTTTTGCGATAAATCGGGCGGCGCAGATTCAGATTTTTAATGATCGCACCTGGGCGCAGGTCAAAGGTCTTATCGACCAGCGCTGCCAGTTCCAGATCATTCAGTTTGCCGGTGCCAAAGGTTTCCACGTTAATGCTGATCGGTTTGGCAACCCCAATCGCGTAGGAAATCTGGATTTCACAGCGGTCAGCCAACCCGGCTGCCACAATATTTTTTGCCACATAGCGCGCTGCATAGCTGGCTGAGCGATCAACCTTGGTACAGTCTTTGCCGCTGAAGCAACCGCCGCCATGCCGTCCCATCCCACCGTAGGAGTCCACAATGATCTTACGACCAGTCAAGCCGGAATCTCCCAGCGGGCCACCGACGGTGAATTCACCAGTTGGGTTTACAAAAACTTTCAAGTCCGCGTCAATCAGTTCTTTCGGCAACACCGGATCGATCACCATTTTTCGGATGGCAGCTTCAATTTCATCATGGCGGTTGCGCATAGAGGTCGAATGCTGCGTGCTGATGACCACCGTGTCAATGCGTTTCGGTTTCCCATAGGAATATTCAACTGTCACCTGGCTCTTTCCATCAGGATAAACCCAGGGCAACAACCCGCTCTTGCGCACTTCAGTCAGTTTTTCCGCCAGGCGATGAGCCAAGTGGATCGGCAGCGGCATCAACACATCGGTTTCGTTGCAGGCATAGCCAAACATCATCCCCTGATCGCCCGCGCCAACATCCTCAATCCCGGTGCCAGCTGAATCACCATGTTTTGCTTCCTGCGATTTGTCCACACCCAAAGCAATATCCGGTGATTGGGTGGATATGGATGAAAGCACGCCACAGGTATTACCATCGAAGCACTTGTCGCTGCAGTCATAGCCAACGTCTCTGACGACTTCACGGACCACATCATCAAAATTTACAAAAGCCTCGGTAGTGATTTCGCCGAAAATCATCACGAAACCGGTTTTGGACGCTGCTTCACAGGCAACCCGCGAATAGGGGTCCTGCTCATAGCAGGCATCAAGAATTGCATCGCTGATCTGATCACAGAGTTTGTCGGGATGCCCTTCCGTTACCGATTCTGAGGTGAACAGGAATTTGGGCGAACTCATAAAGGTAGACATAGATAATTTCCTCCATAAAAAAACCCCCTGTCATGATTAGGGGGTGCGATTTCAATCGTGCCCTCCTATCTTCCAGATTATTGTTTCTCTGCCGGATTTGGCACCTTGACGAATCAGGTTGCCGAGGTCTCATAGGGCCGGTCCCTCCACCTCTCTGGATAAGAGCGCCACAGGGGCTATTAATTATTCGTAATTAAAACACACGGCGCCCTGATTGTCAAATCGGGCACCGTGATGAAATTGAGAATATTTGAGACCAGTTTAACCCTTTACTGCTCCGGCTGTCATTCCGCGGATGACATAACGCTGTGTAATTACCGCTAAAACCAGAATCGGCAACGTGATAACAGTTGCAGCTGCCATCAGCCCTCCCCAGTCAATGGAGGCATACGAAATGAAGTTGTAAATTGCTACCGGAACCGTCCTGGTCCGGTTGGTTGCAAGCACAATCGAGAACATGAAATTGTTCCAGGAAAAGGTAAACGAAAGGATGGTTGCAGTTACAATCCCCGGAACGGAAAGCGGCAGCACGATGGAAACAAAGGTCCTAAGCGAACTGGCACCGTCCACAACCGCAGCTTCACCCAGCTCTTTTGGCAGACTCTCAAAAAACGGGGTCATCAACCATACAATGAACGGCAGCCCGGTGAGCATGTGAGCCAAAATCAGCGAGGTGTAGGTGTCCACCATCTTCAATTCGCGGAACATGATGTAGAGTGGCAGTAAAAATGTGATTCCAGGCACAATCCTGGAGGTCAAAATCAGCATCGAGAGCTTTTTCTGCCCATGACGGGCGATGGAGTAGGATGCCGGCAGGCCAATCAGAAGTCCAAAAAAGGTAGACCCGGCAGCAACAATCACACTGTTCTTAATGAACTTGAAGAAGTTTTGCTGGACAAAGACCTTCTGATAATTATCCATCGTCAACCCTTTCAACCAGTTGACGGGCAATTTGGAAAGCTCGATCGGTGTTTTAAATGAACAGTACACCATCCAGAGAAAGGGGCTGAGGAAAATCACCAGCAGAATAAAAATCGCGACAAAATACAGAACGCTGAATATTCTACGTTGGGTTCTATACATGGATGTTTTTTTCGCTGCCATCGCTCAAACCTCCAATCGTTTTCTGGTATAAGTGACAAACAAGACTGTCCCCAGTACGATCGCAAAGAAAATTACCAGCATCGAAGAGGCATAGCCAAATTTGAAGTAATAAAAGGAATTCTGATAGGTATAGATATTCAATGTTTCTGAAGAATACCCTGGGCCGCCACCAGTTGTGGAATAGATAATGTCAAAAATCTTGAAGCAGTCAATAAAGCGAAGCAGCGCGCCAATCGCAATGGTCGGACGCAGCATCGGCAAGGTAATATGCCAGATTGTCTGGAAGGTGTTGGCGCCATCGACGATTGCCGATTCATAGGGGTCAGTGGGCAACGTCGCCAGCCCGGCAAGCGTGATCAGTGTGATCAGCGGCGTCCATTCCCAGCTGTCAATCAGAATCAGGCTGGGGATTACGGTCGAAGTGCTTGACAGCCATTTCGAAATTGGCAGCCCCACCTGTTTCAGCAGGTAATTCATCACGCCGGTCGTCGGTTCCAAAATCAACAGCCATACCATCGCAATCGCAACCGGTGTCGCCATCATCGGTAACAACAAAATTGAATTGACAATGCGTTTGCCGGGATATTTTTTTGCATCAATCAGAATACCGGAAGCTACACCCAGCGTCACCTGAATGATCAGGCTGCCACCTGTAAAATAAAAGGTGCGCCACACGGACTGGATAAAACGCTCGTCTTTAGTGAACAGTTCAATGTAGTTTGTCATGCCGATAAATTCCGTCGGCGCCTTGGACGTTAGCGTCCAGTTTGTGAGTGAATTCCAAACTGTATATCCGAGCGGAAAAACCATCATCAATATGATGAAAATAACCGCAGGAAGCGGAAAGATATGTTTTTCATGACGATCGATCCAACGAGAAATCATTCCCCCTCCGTCTTTTTAAAAACCGAATATGCTTTGAGACTGTTCCGCAAGCAGATAAAGCTTGCGGAACAGAATTTGAATTGAATCCCTACCGTAATTTACGGTTTTTCGTTATTCAGCATTTCCTGGAACTTGACATTGGCTTCATCAGCCGCTTTCAAGTAATCGCCACCTTCGATCGCGGTTACAACGATACCGCCAATAAGGTCACGGGCTTCCGTCACTGCAGTGATCAGCGGGCGGTCGTAGCTCTTTGCACCAATCGAACCGGCAACGGCTGCTGCCCAGTCCGCTGGGAAGGACTTGATCCCTTCAGGATCATTCCATACGGAAGTTCGAGCAAGTTGCTGTGCTTTTTCGCCCTGAATGAAGAGTGAATTCTCCTTACCGGTAGCCCAGCGGATGAACTCCCAGGCCGCATCTTTATTCTGAGATTCAGCATAAATCGACAACCCCCAGGCAGTAATGTCATAC
Organism: Chloroflexota bacterium; assembly: GCA_012799995.1. Taxonomy (GTDB): domain Bacteria; phylum Chloroflexota; class Anaerolineae; order Anaerolineales; family Anaerolineaceae; genus Flexilinea. The sequence goes on from JAAZKE010000096.1 coordinate 22,101, forward strand.
ATCACCGCGCCGGCAGGCCCAGCCGGGAATACGGCGCAACCGGTCACTTCTGCGACGTCCGATTTGGTCGGATCAAGCAGGTTCGGATAGAGCGAGGAAGCGTCGGTGTAGAAGGCAACTTTTTTCTCGTTGAAGATACCAATACACTGTGCCCAGTGCATGTTCAGCACTCCTGGAGGACCAAAATTCTTCAGCAAATTGGAATACATCTCAATGCCGGCGAGGGTCTCAGGTGTATTGAGTGTAGCAGTATAGGTATCGCGATCGAACCAGTCGCCTCCGTAGCTGTAAATGAAAGAAGAGAGCTGGGTGACCAGCGGGCTGCGCTGACCACGGGCGACAAAGCCATAGAATTCATTAGCCGGATCGTTCAGCTTCTCAGCAGCGGCATACAGTTCATCCAACGTAGTGGGAACTTCAATACCATTTTCTTCCAGGATGTCCTTGCGATAATATAGGATTTCCTGCTCAGTTACCAGCGGGATCGCTGTAATGGTACCGTTGAATGTAGTCGCACTGCGGGATGATTCAGTGAAGTCCTCAAAATCGTATTCAACATCCGCAGCGGTCTTTTCCGCCAGGTCATAGTACCAGCCATTCATCTCCATGTTCGCGCCTTCCTGCAGCGGGCGGGTCATGAACACATCCACGCCTGCGTTTCCGGCAATGAACTCAGTGGTGAGCTTCTGGTTGAGTTGTTCCTCACCATAGGATTCCCATTCAACTTTGATCCCAGTCAGGGCTTCAAATTCCGGGATTTTTGGCGCCACAGCGTCCGTCCAGGCATGGTTTGCCAGCACAACGCGAATTGTTTGACCGTCAAACGGTTTGTCCTGCGCAGACACAGAAAGAACGCTTGACAGGATCAGGATCAGCACCAACAACAAATTCAGTCTTTTCATTTTTTTCTCCTTTCAAATTGCGGATCTGAACAACTGACTGCTCAGGAACCCGCTTTCAACAATAAGATACAATAAGAAACGCGAACTAATCCAGCTTTATCATGACTTTAACCGGATTAATTTTCCCAGCTGATAGATCTTCAATTAACCGTCCCACATCATCCAGTTTCGCTACCTGCTCCACCAACACCATCGGTTTGATTCTGCCACTGCGGATCGCTTCAATTGCAGTTTCGAATTCCGAGATGAAGCCGTAAGAACCGCTCACCGTCAGCTCACGCGTGACGATCTGCTGCATATTGATCTCAACCATCGGTTGGGAGTTTCCGATCCAGGTAACATGCGCGCCATTTGCTGCAATCTGCAGGGAGAGTGCCGCCGTCGGGCTGATACCAACTGCTTCAATCACGCCATCGGCGCCACGTCCGTTGGTTGCAGACTTCACAAATTCAAGCGGATCGGTTGTTTTGGAATTGACGATTTCATCAGCTCCCAGCTTTTTGGCGAACGCAAGCCGGTCATCATCAGTGTCAATCATGATGATCTTCCCAGCCCCTTTCAGACGGACTGACAGCAGGGTCAACAGTCCGATCGTACCGGCGCCGATGATTACCAGCGATTCGCACAAAAGCAGTGGCGTGCGGTTAACGGCGTGCATTGCAACACCCAGCGGTTCCACCATCGCACCTTCCTCGAAAGTAAGCGAATCCGGCAGTGCGAAAACCATATCCTCGCGCACTTTCACATATTCAGCATAAGCCCCATCCAAATCCACTCCCAGTCCATGGCGGTTTGAACAGACGTTAGGAAATCCTTTGCGGCAGTTTTCGCAAATGCCACAAGTCATCAGCGGATTCGCCAGCACGCGATCTCCTTTTTTCCAGCGTGTAACCTTTTCGCCAACGGCATCAACGACCCCGCTGAACTCATGTCCCATAATGATTGGCGGTTTACGCCTGCCGGTGGTACCACGGAAACCATGCACGTCAGAGCCGCAAATCCCAACTGCCTTGACAGCGATACGCACGTCACACTCCCCGACTTCGGGAAGCGGAACTTCCCGAAGCGGCATGGTCATTGGATTTTCATAAACAAATGCTTTCATATATCAGGCTTTTCCAATTTTCGTTCGTTTTACACGGTCAACAATCTCACCGAAAACCCGTCTGAAATCCGGGTCTGCCGGCTTGAATTCGGTACCGCTGATTACCAACGGCGCGCCAAAAACCACGATTTCAGCGCCCATCTCAAGCGATTTAATGGCCTGGTCAATCGATAAGCCACCAACAGCCTGCACCGGAATTTTCACCCGATCCAGCACTGGCTGAAGGTCGTTCAAAGGACTCAAGCCGGCGATCATATTCCTTTCATCAAAACCGGTATGGACAATGATATAGTCCACGCCCATCTCTTCAGCCTGTTTGGCACGCCCTGGTTTGTCCTCACACAGCATCACATCGCACATCACCTTACCGTTATAACGGGCTGCCATCTTCACCTGTTCAATAATGGAGGCATCATGAGCCTGTCCCATCACCACCACAAAACTCGCCCCAGCTTTGAACATCATCTCCGCTTCGAGCCCGGCACCGTCCATTGTTTTCAAATCCGCCACAATCGGCACATCAGGGAACTCCCGTCTCAACGCACGCACGCCATGTAATCCTTCTGCCAGAATTAATGGTGTACCAGCTTCCAGCCAGTCCACGCCCATTTCCACGGCAGCATGCGCCATTTCGAGTGCTTCGTCAATATTCGTCAGATCTAAAGATATTTGAATAATCGGTTCCATGTTATACACCCATTTTAATCACAGATTTGATGTTATTCCCTGATTCCATCTCTGAAAACGCAGTTTCCCACGATTCCATTTCATAAACGCATCCCTGCATAAAGTCCAGCGGAATCAACCCCGCAGCCAACATCGCGATGGAGCGTTCCCAGGTTGCATAAGTGTGGCTGAACGAAGTTTGAATCCGGGCTGCCTTCTGAACCAGCGGATCGAGCGAAAAGTTCATCGGCTGCGGTCCCCAACCTACTTTGGTGATCTGCCCAAGCGGACGAACCAGCTCAATCGACTGTTTGAGCGCTGCACTGACGCCGGTACAATCCACCACCAGATGGGCACCATAGCCATCGCCAAGCGTTTTGATCAACGCAACTGGATCTTCCTGCTGGATATTCACTGTGTAATGAGCGCCCAGATCTCTGGCAATCGCCAGCCGCTTGCTGTCGATATCAGTCCCGGTCACGATGATCGTGCCCGCGCCACTGATTTTTGCCATCAGCATCGAAAAAATCCCAATCGCGCCTGCACCTTGAATTACAACAATATCCCCTGGTTTCACGTTGGAAACTTCAAGAATCGTGCGGTTTGCCACACAGATCGGCTCAATCAGAGCAGCGTGTTCAAAGGGAATGGAATCCGGTAAGCGGTGCAGGATCTGAGGACGGGCAACAACATATTCGGTCATTGAGCCATCAATCAGGTTGCCATACCCGAGTCGTTCAGGGCACAAATTGTAATTGCCGGTGCGGCAAAAAATACATTCACCGCAAACGTACGCGGCGGTCTCAACAGCCACCCGCTCACCAACCGCGAAGCTTTTGACGTCATCACCAACTTCTGCCACAACACCGCAGAATTCATGTCCCAGCACCACCGGAATCTTTATTTTCCAGCTTTGATGGTTACGCCACATGTGGATATCACTGCCGCACACACCGACCGCAGCAACTTTTATCAGCACCTGATCCGGTCCAATGGCGGGTTTGTCGATGTCTTTAATCTCGACTGATCGGTCCTGATAATCATATTTAACAATCGCTCTCATTTTCAATTTTTCCCGCCGTTAAGACTTGAAATAGCGCTCACGCATTTTTTTAAGGAATTCAATCGACTGATGCATCTCGTCCATGCCATGGATCCCGTCTTCGATGCTTACCCAGCCCTGATACCCGGATTGCGACAAGAGGCTGAAAATTTTGTCATAATCGTTAAGTCCCTGCCCGGTGATTCCATGTTGGAGCTTGTCAAAATAGCCGACGGTTCCATCCGTCTGCCGCAATTCCTCAAGCGTCGCACCGGGAAGCAGGAAACGGTCACTGGCATGCATGGTTTTAACGCGCGGCAGTACTTTCTCCAGCAGTTCTATCGGATCATCACCGGCAATGATTGCATTGGAAGGGTCATATTGAACGCCAAAGTACTCATAGTCATCAATAGCATCTACGATTTCCAGAAAAACATCCATCTTCTGTGCAAATTCAGGATACTTCCAGTAGCCATCTTTGTAATGATTTTCCATCGCCAACACCACGTCATACTCACGGGCAATCGGCAGCAGCTGTTGAAAGTTTTCAACTACCCATTCCACCCCCTGCTCACGGCTGACGTTGGGATAGCGCTGACCGCTGAGGACACGACAGGCTGCTTTTGGGCCACCCAACCGGCGCGTCACCCGGATCATGTCCACTTCATGGTCAAAAGATCTTTTCCGTTCGTCCGCATCCGGACTGGTGAAGTTGGGAGAAGCACATAACATTGGCATGGCATAACCGGCGTTATGGATCGCTTCACCGATAGAATCGATGTAACCATCCTCCAGGCTCGTGAAAAAGCCTTCATACATCTCCAGTCCTTCCGCACCGAGCGGTTTGGAAAGTTCAATCCAGTCAAAGATGGTCATTGTCCGTGTTACCGACAAATCGTCAATAAAGCACTTGGGAAAAGCAGAAATTTTCATTTTCTCCTTACTTATGCCATTTCGCGATCGATGACATGATCGGAAATTCAGAAGAATGTTTATACGGTCAAAAAATCGTTTGTGTTCGAATTAAAACCCATTATACTAACAAATTTTTACTTCCTGCGAGGGATTTTTGTGCTGGCACAAAAGAAGCATGAACTAAATCAAATATTCCCTTATAAAACACAGGAAAGAAGATTCCCTCCGGCAACGCGATCATCCGTTTTCGCAGCTGAAATAATTTCTGATACGGGTGACGCATTTTTTTATTGTTGGCGTCTTTTCAGTTCCAGCTTTGTACAATCTTAGAAACCAAGTTCCTCGCCAATCAGGATCACCTGAATTCTGCCCTCCGGTTTGCAAATACGGGTGCGCAAGAACTGGACACATAACGTTGACTGCGCTTGGCACTCGCTGCATACCCCGGTTATCAGACAAGGCGTCTTCGGTTCCAGGCGGGAGGCGTTAATTGGCCCGGCGATGGTCTGTGCGCGCAATTCGGCTTCTTTTACCGAGCGCACTATCTTGTTGATCCCAGCCATCACGATCACCTGTTTTGGCCCAAAGGCAAGCGCAGCAACCCGATTGCCGGTGGAGTCAATGTTAAACAGCTGCCCATCTTCTGAAATCGCATTTGCACCCATCAGGAATGTGTCCGCAAGCAGCACCTGTCGCTGCATTTCCATGCGCTCTTCAGGGCTTTTCGCCCTGTCACGGTCGATAACTTTGAACCCTTTTTCGATTATTCTGTCTTTCAAGCCGGTTTGTTCGACGGTAACGGACCCGCCCCATCCGACTACCGAGCCTTCTGGAATCAATGAAAGTGCCAGTTCAACTGCTTCTTCTTTCGTCTCACAGTAATGCGCGCCAAAAAACCGCTTTTTCAGAGCTGCGACTACCGTATTCGCCAATTTTTCATTTCTAACTGTAACTGGTGATTTTCCCATCGAATTTCTCTCCTTATTCAATTGTTGAACGTTTCTGTTGATTTGAATTGAAGCGATAATGCCATTCAATACGACTCTTAATCAGATTATACCGAATGAAGCTGCATTAGCCGAAATAATCGCGAATGGTATCCGCCAGCGATTCGTTGATTCCATCCACCAGCAGCAATTCAGCTTTCTCCGCTTTAGCAATTGCCTCAATATTGCCGAAATGTTTGAGCAATGCTTTCCGCTTGACAGCGCCAATGCCGGGTATTTTTTCCAGTTGCGATGCCATCCCTTCCCTGGAGCGACGGGCACGATGGGCAGTAATTGCGAAGCGATGCGCCTCATCACGGATACGCTGGATCAGATACAGCCCTTCGGAATGACGCGGCAACAGGATGGAATCAGATTTTTCCGGCAGAAAAACTTCCTCCACACGCTTTGCCAGTCCGACAACCGCCACTCTGCCAAAGAGATCAAATTCCTTCAGCACGCTGACAGCGCGGCTCAGTTGCCCTTTGCCGCCATCCATGATAATTAAATCAGGCAGCAGCGCAAAGGATTCGTCAATTTTCTGCCCGGCTTTGCGTTCTAGCTCCTGTGCCGATTGCCAGCGTTTCAGCCGCCGGGTCAACACTTCAGTCATACTGTCAAAATCGTTGGGACCTTCAACAGTCTTGATGTTGAAGCGGCGATATTTCCCTTTGGCAGGAACCCCCTGTTCAAAAACAACCATCGAACCGACAGAAAGCGTCCCCTGCGTATTCGAAATGTCGTAGCACTCAATCTTGTTGGGAGTTTTATCCAGCAAAAAGGCACTCTGAATCTCAGCAAGCGCCGTGCTTTGCTTGTTGGTGTCGTTCTCCCACTGGGTTTTGAGGGCGCGCAGAGTATCAAAAGCATTCTCGGCAGCCATCTTGACCAGATCTTTATCTTTACCGCTCTTCGGCACTTTGAGCACAATCTTCTCACCCCGCGCTTTTGCCGCAGCCATTGTTGGATAATTTTCTTCTCTTCCACTTCCATCGGCAGCAACATCTGGTCAGGGATAGTGGCAGCATCGCTGTAGTATTGTTTCAGAAATTCCGAAAGCACTGCCTGATCTTTTTCGTCCTCGGTTCCCTTCATCATAAAGTATTCCTGACCAATCAGCTTGCCATTTCGAATGAAGAAAAGCTGAACACAGGCCTCGTTATCCGACCTCGCCAGCGCGATCACATCCGAATCCACCCGGCTGTCGCTGACAATTTTCTGTTTTTCGACCACCCGGCTGATAGCATGAATCTGGTCCCGCAAAGTTGCAGCCCTTTCGAACCTCAGCTCGTCCGAAGCCGCAGCCATCTGTTCCTGCAATCTCGAAACGATCGTATCGGATTTACCATCCAGGAAATTGCCGATATCCACCATCATCTCGTAATATTCTTTTTGAGAGATCGCACCGATGCAGGGGGCAGAACACAGTTTGATATCGTAATACAGGCAGGCACGCGTATCAGTACCGGTAATTTCCCGGTCACAGGTGAGGTATGGAAAGATCCGGCGCAACAAGTCCAGCGTTTGATGAACCGCCCATACGCTTGTGTATGGGCCAAAGTAATGCGAACCGTCGTGCACCATCTGACGGGTGACGCTGATGCGCGGATACGGCAACTGATATTCGATCTTGATATAGGGATAGCGTTTGTCATCCTTGAGCTGGATGTTGTATTGCGGCCGGTTCTTCTTGATCAGGTTCATCTCAAGAATCAGCGCTTCCAATTCCGATTCCACCACAATCCAGTCAATATGGTCAATCAACGAGACCATTCGCTGGATACGGACAGTATGCTGCGCTGTGGCATGAAAGTAAGAACGTACCCGGTTACGCAGATTGATTGCCTTGCCGATGTAGATGATCTTGTCATCCGCGTCTTTCATCAGGTAACAGCCGGGTTTCAGGGGAAGGGTATTGAGAATTCCCTGAATTTTTTCGCTGAAAGCCATGCCCTACAAGTCCAAAATGATCGTCACCGGGCCATCGTTGAGCAATGATACTTTCATGTCGCCGCCGAATTGTCCCTGTTGCGTGGGAATTCCCGCTTCATTGAAGCGGCGGACAAATTCGTCCACCATCGGTGAGGCACTTTCGGGCGCAGCGGCTCTGATAAAAGAAGGCCGGTTCCCTTTTCTGGTATCTGCGCACAGCGTAAATTGCGAAACGACCAGCGCCTCGCCATTGATATCTTTGACAGACAAATTCATTTTGTCCTCAGCATCACGAAAAATGCGCAACGCAGAGGCTTTTTTCACCATCGCTGCCAGGTTCTCTTCGGTGTCGTCTTGAACAACCCCCAGAAGAATAAGCATACCCTGCCCGATTTTAGCTATTTCTTTGCCTTCCACACTGACGGAGGCATGAGAAACCCGTTGAATTACCGCTCTCATTTCACTTTCCCTCGTTTTTTAATCATACCCCGGCGGCTCAACGTGCACATAGACACGGCCAACATCGTCAAGCTCCATCAGACGTTTCTCAATCACCGTTTCAATGTGATGGACGTCATGCAGGGTAGTTTTTCCGTCAACGTTGATATGCACGTCCAGCAGATATTTTGTTCCGACATATTCCGTAAACAGCTGATGAACGTTCAAAACGCCCGGAACAGACTTAATCACTTTGGCAAATTCTTCCCGGCGATCTTCCGGAGCCCCGGCGCCGGTGATGAATTCCATGTTTTCTCTCAGCGCCATATAGGCAGCCCGGAAAATCCAGATCGAAACCAGGATACCGGCAATCGGGTCAGCAAGCGGCGTCAAGTAACGTGCGCCTAAAACACCAAGAATTGCCGTAAAGGAGGAGATGGTGTCAGTGATGTTGTCCAAAGCTGTCGTTCTGAGCGTTGGACTGTTAATTTTGTCCGCAATTCTGCGAATTAAAAGGAACATCACGCCTTTGATCGATGCTGAAACCGCCAGCACAACGATCGGGAAGATTTCTGTCAGCGGTTCAGCGCCAAAGCGGATCTTCTCAATCGAACCCGATAAAGCACGGTAGCCGGCAATGGCAATCGAAAGGCTGATCATTAATCCAATCAACGGCTCAAAGCGCTTATGACCCTGTGGGTGAGATATATCCGGCGGTTGCATGGAAACGTACATCCCTACCACCAGCAACAGCGAATACATGACGTCACCGAGCGAGTTATAAGCATCCGCCCGCAACGCGCTCGATGCCGAATAGTTGGCGGCGATCCACTTCATCACCGCCAGCAACACGTTTCCGGACAGCGTGATCGTCATCGCTTTGTAGTACTGGTTATTGGTTTGAGTGGATGGGATTTTCTCAGAAATAAATTTCATAATGCGAATTCACACGATTGTTTAATCAACCCTGTCAGAAGGCAAGTTTGGTGAACAAACGCCCGTAATAGAAGGCTTCAATCACATTCTTCGCTTCGATTTGGACGGTTTTCCCATCAGTTCGCACCGATCCCGGCAGCCGTGAAGCGGACTCTGCATAATGGGGCATATTGAAAGTGAGTGCAACAGATACTTTACCGTTAATCTTGAAAGGTTTTGGCGCTTTCCCATTTTTTATATTTTCAACCGCTTTTTTCGCTCCGGCGTAGATCAATTCTCTGGTTTTTTCGGGAGGCAGACAGCTGGCTGAAAAATAGCCGCTGGCTTCTTTCACGATCACAGTTTCAATCCCGGGGATGAAGGTTTGCGCTTCGGCAGCTATCGCCTGATCGCCGGTCACCATCACAGCCGGGACGCCGCAATAGCCGGCAATCGAGGCATTCAAGGCAAATTCTCCAAACGGTTCCCCGTTGACACACCAGGCCAGCACTTCCTCATCCCAGGTGTGCGCCAGAATGGCATCTGCCGTTCCAGCCATGGCATGGTAACCGACGAATATTACCCCGTCGAAACTGCTGTCAATGCCATTCATCATGCTCCAGGGTGATGAATTTCCGGCATTCAGACGACAATTTGAATTGAGCTCCTCAATCAGAAGATTATGACCACTCGAGTGGCCGTCCGCAACCTCAATTTCATCAGCACCGCCAGCCAACGCACCCTCAATAGCAGCGTTCACATCTGCTGTCATCAGGCTTCGATAACGCCCATATTCAGCGTGTGTCGGGCTGACATGTTCCCAGCGGGTTACCCCGGTAATCCCTTCCATGTCACAGGCAATTAGAATTTTCATTTATCCTGTCATTCCTCTGTATCGTCAATATTTAAAGAAATCACCCGGATAAATTTCTCCAGGAGACTCATTTAAGTTTACTATCAATTTCATAAATCTGCGGAATCGTTCAAACTGTGAATGCAAAACTTAATGGTTTGTGATTTAATTCAGGCATGAAACCAACTCACGGAAAAGCATTTACAAGTGTTTTCAGCATGACAACAGTGTTTGACTATCTTTGGATCGTTGTCGGCTGCCTGATTCAAGCTCTCGGCATGGTGTATTTCCTCATTCCAGCGCACCTGATCAGCGGTGGGGTATCCGGTATTGCACAGGTAATCAATGCGCTGTCGGGCTGGCCCATCGGTATGATGACCTTTCTGGGCAATCTGCCGTTGTTTCTAATCGGTTGGCGGTATCTGGGAGGAAGACGCTTTGCCTTCAGAACTGTAACTGCGGTGGTTTGTTTTTCTCTGCTTACCGACCTGTTTTCCAGTCTGACCAAACAGACACCTATTACCGATGACCTGATTCTGAATACCCTTTACGGATCAGTGCTGTTGGGAATTGGCTTCGGCATGGTATATCGCGGCAGCGGTACCAGCGGCGGCAGTGACATTATCGGGCGGATCCTCAATCAACGGCTGGGAATGCCGATATCCCAATCCTACCTGTTAACTGATTCCGTCTCAGTGATTTTGGGCGGGTTGACCTTCGGCTGGGATTTGGCACTCTATGGGCTCATCGCAATCTACATCAGCGGCATCGCTGCTGAAATGATTTCGGAAGGGTCAGGAGTGTTTCGACAGGCGATTATCATCACCGATCATCCTGAAGCCATCATTGAAGGGGTCATAACCCAACTTGAACGCGGCGTGACGAAAATCCAGGCCACGGGTGCCTATTCCGGCAGGAAAAAAACGGTTTTATATTGCGTGGTGATTCGCAGTGAGGTAATTCGGCTGAAGCGGCTGGTCAACGAAGCTGATCCGGCTGCCTTTATGGTCGTCGGTCAGGCGCATGAGGTAATGGGAGAAGGATTCCAGGGATATAAATCCCTGAACAGCTAATCTTTTCGAATGAAATAGCCAAGCGCGCGCAGCACTTTTGGGTTATTGCGCCAGTTTTTCTCGACTTTTACATTTAATTCCAGATAGATGTTCCTATCGGTTAGTTTCTCAATTTCCATTCGTGCATATTCGCCGATCTTCCGAATCATCGCCCCTTTTTTGCCAATCACAATCGGTTTATGCGATTCGCGATCCAACAACAGCGTTGCATGGATGTAGGCATTCTTCTCCGAACGATCTTTGTATTCATCCAGCCGTACGGCGATAGCATGTGGAATCTCCTCACTCAAATTCATCAACAATGATTCACGAATCAGGTCACAGGCAATCTGGCGCTCATACAGGTCAGTAATCTGGTCTTCGGGGAAATATTGCGGTCCGACCGGGATCCGCTCAATTAAGCGCTCAAGCAGCCGGTCAACCCCTGCAGCAATCTGAGCGGAGATGACTAAACTTTCAGCTTCTGGAAGCAATTCAAGATAATTCTCGGCAGCTTTCTCCAGGTCTTCTTGAACCACCAGATCGGCTTTATTTAACGCAATCAGCGTGTTCTCCTGCAGGTTTAATGCTTTGATCTTCTGGGCAATATTGATATCTTCCGCAAACGGTTTTACAGAAATATCGACAATCCAGAGGATCACATCCACATCGCTGAAGGTACCCAGCGCGGATTCATTCATGAAGTCGCCTATCTTTGTGACTGGCTGATGGATTCCGGGAGTATCAACCAGAATCAGTTGATACTGCTCCGTTGTCAAAATGCCGAGCTGGTTCCGTTGGGTGGTTTGCGGGCGAGGCGATACCGCGGCAATCTTCTGCCCTAAAATCTGGTTGATGAGCGTGGATTTACCAACATTCGGTCTTCCGACAACACCTACGTATCCGGAGCGAAATTCTGCTTTGCTCATTGGGGGTCCTCCATCCGTCTGTTCTCCTCCCAAAGCAATGCCAGGTCTTTTTTCTTTCGGTGTGGGAGTTTTTTAAGCTCAAGTTCACGAATCATCGCGTCATGTCGGTTTTCTTTTTGTTCGATATAGGCAATTTTCAGCGGGGGGTTCATTTTGGTATAAGACGACCCCTTGCCGGAACAATGTTGCTTGAAACGGCGTTCCGGATCAGTTGTCCAGCCGGTGTAAAATGCACCATTAACACACGCCAGCATATAACAAAAGTACCTTTTCTCGTCCGGCGCTGTGTTTGCTTCAGACATGTTAGTCCTTTTTCTTCCCTGCCAGTCCACCCAGGAACATCTGTCCCAGATAATCACCGAAAGTCGGAGCCTTGAAAGTGGATTGGGTTTCCTGTCGCCATTTTCCAGCTGTGTAGTCTGAGATCCAGCTTTCCCTCCCAGCCCAACCTTCCTTGAAAACGCCCACCAGCCCCTGTCGGTCGCCACTCTGAATCAGATCGCGCATCGATTTCAACTGAAAAACGTAGTCATTCATCAAACGCAGCGTATTGTCACGATTCCCCAGGATTTCGTCCGCCAGTTGCTCCGGCGTTCGCGGTTGACTGTCCAGCCGCGTCATGGCCGCAAACTGTTTACCAGCCATTTTGCGCGCCTCTTTCCAACCTGTCTGAGCCAACGCTGCACCAAGCAGTGTTGAAGAGAGCAGCTTTGGTAGCGTATCGATCAAAGCGACCATCCCGTCCAATTCAGATGGATCGGTGAAAAAGTTGTATGCGCCCACCAGCGAAGCCAGGTCAGAAGCCAGTTTTACAACCGATGGATCGGTAGTCGCATCTGGAGCGATGATAAAGCTGCCGGATTTGAACAGGTCTTCATGAGCAGTGTGGTGTTCATCGCCAACTTCATCCAGATAGGATGCGTTGATTGCAGGGTATACGCCCAGATAATGGCTGGGCTCCTTAAGATACTGCGCTGCCAGCTGAGCGCCTTTTACCCGGTTCGGGCTGAAATCCAATACAGCAGCGTGCGGTTTCAGCTCTGGCCCGATCAGGCGTAATGTCTCTTCGATCTGATTGGCAGGGATCGCCAGCAGGACAATATCAGCACCGGCAGTTGCCGTGATGATCGGATGGATCACCTGATCGACAGCATCTTTCGCCAGGGCGTTCTCCTCGGCATATTTATGTAGATCAGAGCCGATACGTTTCAAATCAGCCTTTTGATAGCGCAATGCCAGCCCCAGCGAAGTGCCAATTTCTCCCAACCCGATTATTGAAACCTGAACAGTCATAGTGATCTCCCCATCATCAAATTGAAAATTATGCGAACGATTTGAAATAAGCCATTGGTAAAGAAATGAATGCGCATATATGGTAACAGCATAAACAAAACCATCAGAATTTGCATACCGTGCGCCTGGATCCGATCCCAGGTTGGGCGCGCGCTGTATGGAATAAAATGTTCGACTACTTTTTCGCCATCCAGCGGTGCCAGCGGAATCAGATTAAACACGAAAAGGCTGATATTGATAATCACGAAATGCAGGAAGAAGTAGGATAAATACCCCCAAACGCCTCCCAGCATGGTGCCTGCGCCAGCCTTGATAACCCATTTGTAAATCAACGCCCCAATCCCCGCCAGCGCCAGATTGGAAGCAGGCCCCGCAAAGGCTATCCACATCAAACCGGATTTATTTTTTCTTTGAATGATCCCGGGCGAGATGTTTACCGGCTTAGCCCAGCCAAACCCGGTCAGCAGCAGCATTAAAGAGCCAAAGGGATCAAGATGCTTTAACGGGTTCAAGGTGATTCGCCCTTCCTGACGAGGCAGTGGATCGCCATAGTGATCTGCCAGCAAGGCATGAGATAACTCATGAACGGTAAAAGCAATCATTAAAATGACCAGCCTTGAGAGCAGAGCCGGCAGGTTAAACGAATTCATGAGCATGGAAAAATTATATCATTCGAGAAAGAACAGCCCCTTGCCTTGTCGAAGAACCTGTTGGCGTTCTGGTCAGACATGCCTGAATCTCTTATAATAAGGGCGTGGACAAACAATACCAACTTGATGATCTGATCACGCTGAAAAAACCTCATCCCTGCGGTTCTGTGCAGTGGAAAGTAGTGCGGCTGGGTGCGGAAATTGGGCTGGAATGCCTGAAATGCAAGCATCGGGTGCTTTTAAGTCGGCGTGAGCTGGCGCGTAAAATGAAAGGGCAGCCGATTCACACTGAGTCCACGACCGGAGAAAACCCATGCCAATCCTGAACGAAAACGCATTGGAAGTATTCAGCCGCAGCGCTGATCAAACCCGTCGTTTTGGGATGCGCCTGGGCAGATATTTGAAAGTGGGCGATCTCATTTGCCTGAATGGCGAACTGGGCAGCGGTAAAACCACCTTCATCCAGGGAATTGCACAGGGATGGGGCAGCATTGACCCTGCCACCAGCCCGACTTTTGTTTTGATCAACGAATATCAACGCATGGATCGTTCGCTGTTGTTTCACATGGACGCGTACCGCATCGGCAGTAATCCGGAAGCTGAGGAACTGGACCTGGACAGAATGCTGCAGGAAGGGGCGCTTTTGATCGAATGGGCAGAGAGAATTGACCGCGTGCTGCCCAAAGAACGACTGGGAATTGACCTCTATTGGATAGCTGATGAACAGCGCAGGCTCTTTTTTACGCCTGAAGGCGAGCGATATCGAGAACTTACCCGGGCTTTTCGTCAAAATGCTTTCGGAGTATGATAAAGAAACTATGTTGCTCGCGATAGATACTTCAACAGCTACAATCGGGCTCGCCATATATGATGGCAGCTCAGTGATTGGGGAAACCGCCTGGACCGCTGGCAACCATCACACCATGACGCTGGCTCCGGCGGTGTTGCGCCTTTGTGAATCAGTTGATCTCAATTTTGAGCATATCAAAGGATTTGGTATCGCGCTGGGGCCGGGATCATTCACCAGTTTACGGGTAGGACTTTCCTTCGTAAAGGGAATGGCTTTGGGCCTGAATGTGCCGATTATCGGTGTGCCGACATTGGATATTCTGGCAGCTGCGCAGCCGCGTTCGACATTACCTCTGTGTGCTGTGCTACAGGCAGGACGGAATCGGATTGCCACGCAGTATTATCGTTATGAAAAGAAAAAATGGGTGAGCCAGGGAGAGCTGAACGTCTTCAGCCTTGAGGAGTTTGCGCAATCTATCCAGAATCCAACGCTGGTAAGCGGAGAACTGACTGCCGAATTCCGCACCTTTTTACGCCGTAACAATCGCGATATCCGGATGGCAACGCCAGCGATGTGCCTGCGACGGACCGGTTTTCTGGCGGAAATCGCCTGGCAGGGGCTGGTGAAAGGAAGAATTAACCCTCCTTCCGAGTTAGCCCCGATCTATCTGCATACGAAAGGATCGCTGGCGGTCTAACGCGCTATGGAGGCGCTGTCATTTCAGATCAGGAGGATGCAGGAAGAAGATATTCAGCGCGTGATGGAAATTGAACGTGCTTCCTCCGAGCTGATTTGGCCGGAGAACTCCTATCGCTTTGAATTGCGCGAAAACAACGCGGAACGGGCATGGGTGGCATATGAGTCGGGCGGGCTGGTGATTGGGTTTGTGATGTTGTGGCTTATCCTGGATGAGATGCACGTCCCCAATTTCGCAGTTTTACCTGAGTTCAGAAGGCAAGGAGTCGGATTTGGGTTGCTGAGCAACGGTCTTGCTCAAGGGTGGTATGAGGGAGCGCGCTGTTCCTTTCTGGAAGTACGATCGGGAAACCGCGCCGCAATAGGGTTATATAAAAAGTTGGGGTTTGAGCAGGTGAGCGTACGAAAAGGCTATTATCAGAATAACCGGGAGGACGCGCTCCTGATGAATCTGGACCAAAATGGGTACCAAAATTTTATGGACAAATGGGGGATGCAATGGAAGACAAACTGACACGGATGAAATCACTCGCCGAGAGAGTTTCTGCCTGCAGCGCCTGTCAATTGCATCTGTCGCGAAAAAAGTCAGTCCCCGGTGAAGGCAATATCGAGACCAGGATCATGCTGATTGGCGAAGGGCCGGGCATGAATGAAAATGAAACCGGACGTCCTTTTGTAGGACAGGCGGGCAATTTTCTAAACGAGCTGCTGGGCGCCGCCAAATTAAAACGCAGCGATGTCTTCATCACCAACGTGGTCAAGTGTCGTCCGCCAGCAAACCGTGATCCACTGCCGGAAGAGCTGATGGCCTGCAATCAATACCTGGAAGAACAGATTCAGCTGATTGACCCGCTGATCATCGTCACCCTGGGTCGGTATTCGATGGGGCGTTTCTTTCCGCTGCAACGCATCAGTTCCATTCATGGCCAGGCTACCTGGATCAACGACAGGTATATCGTACCGATGTTCCACCCGGCTGCGGCACTGCATCAACCGAATCTCCGTGACATCGTATTGCGGGATTTCGCAAAAATTCCCCAATACCTTCAAGAGGCGCTTGCTGCTGCGGAAAAAGCCGTTTCAGAGGAAGCAGATACAGATGCAGATGCTTCACAATCCCCAACATCATCGCAGGACAATGGCGTTCAATTGTCTCTCTTCTGATTGGATACCAGGAAACCTCAAAATGATCTCAACTGTAAATGAAAAAACTATAACCGAAAACCTGTCCCTGGACAGCATCTGGAATCGTTTTATTGAGGGGAAGAGATCACGATGAAAGTGCTGTTGGTCGCCAATACGGATTGGTATCTCTATAACTTTCGGATCGATTTAGCCTGTCATTTAAAATCCCAGGGGTGGGACGTCGTTTTGGTTGCCCCCAAAGGAAAATACAGCGAACGTTTTAAAGAGCTCGGGTTCCGCTATATCCCGCTGGAGTTCTCACGCAAAGGAATTAACCCGCTGCAGGAGCTGGCAACACTCCGCCATTTTGAAAAGATCTATGATCAGGAAAAACCGGATCTGGTGCATCAGTTCACGATTAAATGCGTCATTTATGGTTCACTGGCTGCAAAAAGGATCGGAATCATTCCGATTGTCAATTCAATCACAGGACTGGGCTTCATCTATGTCAGCGAGGGTCTGATTGCCCGTAGCCTGCGTAAAATCGTGAACCCGCTCTATCGAAAAGCACTCAAAGGCACCCAGGTGATCTTTGAAAACTCCGATGACGCTGCCCTGTTTTTGGAAAGGAAATTCGTCACGCCTGACCAGGTCAATATAATCCTCGGCACCGGCATCGATACCAAAAAGTTTAAACCGATCCCGCCACCGGAATCCGTTCCTCTGGTGATTCTGCCTTCGCGTTTGCTTTGGGATAAAGGGGTGGGCGAATTTGTGGAAGCCGCTACCATGATCCGTTCCAAAGGCATCAATGCGCGTTTCGCTCTGGTTGGCAAAAAAGATGAAGGAAATCCTTCCAGCATTTCTTTTGAACAGTTGACCCAATGGCAAAAGGAGGGCAACGTCGAATGGTGGGGCTGGCAGGAAGATATCCTGACGACGCTTTCGCTTTCGGACATCGTCTGTCTGCCATCCTACCGTGAAGGATTGCCCAAAGTCCTGATTGAGGCCGCTTCCTGCAGTCGTCCTATCGTTACCACCGATACCGCTGGCTGCCGCGAAGTCGTGGCTAATGGGGTAAATGGCTACCTGGTGCCGGTGAAAAATGCAGCTGAACTGGCTGCTGCCCTCGAAAAACTGTTGCTTGACCCTGTCTTGCGGAAAAAAATGGGGCAAGCTGGCAGGAAACGGGCAGTTGAGCTGTTCGCCAACGAAAAAGTGAACAACCAGATTGAAGCCGTTTACCAGAAAGGGCTTTCTCTGCGATGACCCTGGAATCTGGTACAGCAGGCAAGATCTTTGAGACGATCGCAATCAGCTTCTTTGTAAGCCTGTTGCTGGTCCCACTGTTGACCAGATTCGCCATTAAAGTGAGATTGGTCGATGTCCCGAACAGTGCACCGCACAAACTTCATACCCGCATTATTCCCATCAGTGGGGGACTCACCTATGCGATTACGCTCATAATCACCTCTCTGACGATACTGGATCATTTGGGGAATCAGCTGCAATCACTGTTGATTGCGGCATTGCTGATATTTCTTTTTGGTCTGTGGGATGATTTTCACCCGCTTTCTGTTCAAATGAAACTCGTTGGTCAGTTCGCAGGCGCAATTTTACTTTTCGTGTTGGGAGTTCGTGTTCGTGTGTTTGATACGCTTGGCCTGTTGCTATCGCTTTCACCAACAATAATTTATATATTAAATCTCCTAACCACCTTGATATGGCTGGTGTTCATCACCAACGCCTACAACCTGGTCGACAGCATGGATGGATTGATGATCGGTCTTTCCAACATCGCGTTGATCTTTTTCCTGCTGGCTTCGATCGATTCGCATCAAATTTCGCTGGCGCTGCTGTGCGCGGCGATGCTTGGGGCTGGAGTGGTGATCAACTTTTTCAATTCCTCACCGGGATTTATCTTTATGGGTGATTCCGGTGCGCAGATGATCGGTTTTCTGTTGGGAGCAATTGCGATCCTTTATGACCCACCTGAACGCCTCCAATTGAGCACCTGGTTCATGCCGGTGCTGCTGCTCGCCGTTCCGATTTTCGACTCTGTGCTGGTAATCATTTCCCGACTTCGAAAAAAACAGCATATCTACAGCGCCGGACTGGATCATACCTATCATCGGCTGACCCATCTGGGACTGTCTTCCGTCCAGTCGGTTCAGCTGATGCAGCTGACAGCGATTGGGTTGGAGATTCTGGCCTTTTTTGCCATCTCGCAGGATCCTCTGACCGCCAATATCATGTTTTTGCTGATTGTGATCCTCGGAATTCTTGCCATCATCCTGCTTGAAAGTAACATCCCTTGGAAAATCAAAATCTTATCTCACAACAAAAACGACTGATCGTTACAGTTTATTTTTTGCTGCTGTCGCTCGTTGCCGCGTTTGCGCTGACAATGCTGTGGAAGATTCCGAGCGGTGTCAGCCAGTCATCTGGGCTTGGGTTTTCACCAAGCCGCATGGCAATGCTGGCAGGATTGATGCTTGCCGGAATTGGTTCTTTCATCTTGTTTTTACTGAGCCTCAGAAAGAAAGGATTGCCGCGTTTCATCGCGTTTATTCAAGGGGGTAACAATACCCGCTTGAGCGAATTGCTTTGGATAGGGTGTATCCTGAGTTTGCCCTTTCTGCTGATGCCACTTGAGCAGTTCGGTTCCGCTGCTGCGATTGTCGAAAGGTTGCGACCCTTTTTCCTGCTTTTAAGTTGGAGCTGTGCATCCGGTCTGGCGTTGGTGAGGATTCTGCTCTCGGACTGGTCTGTTGGCTCAGTCTCAGGGCTATCTGACAAACCGTTCCTGGTTTTCTGCGCACTTTTCCTAGCATCGGTCGCTTTTATCGCATTGTCTGGATGGGGAGTTTCCTCTGCCACTGAAGTCTGGTACGACAATGCTATACCGTTACTGCCTCAGCAAATTGCATTAGTTCTGCTGCTGGTCTTGATTCTGATCGGGGTGATCAACCAGACCTGTCTGCGCATGTTACACAACCGCTGGTTTTGGTTCTTTTTCATTTGGGCGCTCGCAGCTGCCTTATGGCAGGCTGTGCCAATGCGACGTCATTTCTTCGCCCCGGGCCCCTACCCGCCGGATAACCAGTTTTACCCTTACTCCGATGCGATGGGGAATGACCTGGCTGCACAGAGCGCGTTGGCGGGTCTGAGTTTTAACTTTGGCAGAATAGTTTTAAAACCGGTTGTAAGTTACGTGATCTACCTGTTCACCTTGTTAAGCGGAAACCAGATGAACGCAACCCTGACGATTCAAAGCGCAATGTTCGGGGTCTTACCAGCGCTGCTGTTCCTGTTCGTATCGGGAGAAATAACGGTTTTGGCTGGTCTGATCGCAGCCGGGCTGCAGATTGCTCATGAAATCAACGCCCTGAACAGTGACACGGTATTGACCGTGCATTCAAAACTCGAAATGAGCGAATTTCTGGCAGAAATTCTGTTTCTGTCGTTCGCCTGGTCAGTTTTCAAGTGGCTCAAAAACAACGCCAATTCGCGCGTTTACGCTGTCACAGCCGGAGGAATTCTGGCATTGTTGGTATTCACGCGCTTTAACTTCGTAGCGATGTTGCCAGCTGTGCTTCCACTGAGTTTGATTGTTCTCCGGAAAAATCTGAAACGCTGGGCAGGTACTTCACTGCTGTTTGTAGGAGCATTTTTGCTGGCACTCTCCCCCTGGCTGATTCGGTCATACCAGATCACCGGGAAAATCGCACCCGAGATTTTTGATTCCTTCCAGGCGGTGGTTGTCGATCAGCGACTGAGTCTAATCGCGGTACCAGAACCGATTCAACCAATCACAGAGCCTGCGGAAACTCCGAGTAGAGAAGTCGTTCCCACCACACAATTTCCGGTAAATAAAGAAGATGTTGCCAAAACAGAAACCATTGGCAGGCAACCTGCGCTGAAAATCTCTCCGCTCTTTGACACGATTTCTAATCATGCACTTCACAACCTGAGTGCGCTGTTATTTGTACTGCCGCATCAGGTCAGCTGGGAATCCCTGAGAACCATCTATCAGTCAGAAGATTCCCTGTGGCGGGCACACTGGAATGGGAAGTTGACATTCCCGCAAATGCTGATGCTGCTGCTGAACGGAGTGGTTCTCAGCGCCAGCTTGGCTTTCTTATGGAAAAAGTTCCGCTGGCAGGGAATGACGGTCCTATATCTGACAATCGTGTACGCAGCTGCGCTTGGGATTGCACGAACCTCAGGCGGACGTTACCTGGTTCCGATGAACTGGAGTGTGATTTATCTCTATGCGATTGGGCTGGGAGCATTCCTCAAAGGCGAAACCACAGATCAGCTGATTGCGAAGGGTTCTACTGAATCTACCGTCGAAATCACCAAGCCCATTCGGGCTGTCTGGCTGCCATTGATTACGCTGGCTTTCGCCGGAGTATATTTTTCCATGATCGTCATTGAGAAGGTTACGCCCCCAACCATCGTAGAAAAATCCGAAGGACAGCTTCTCCAGCAGCTCTCCATCTTTTCAGAGTCGGAAGATATCGTCTCTGACCTGTCTACCGCCGTCGAGGAGGGAAAGGTGCAGATCTATTCCGGCAAGGCGCTGTATTCGCGTTTTTATTACTTCAATCAGGGCGAATCAGGCAACGATGCAGCCTTTGTTCCGCAGCCCTATTCACGTTGGATATTTCGCTTAATGCAGCCTGACGGTTTTGCAGATGTGGTGCTGCCAACCGATCAGATTCCTGAATCGATGCCAAATGCCAGTGATGTAATAGTGTTGGGTTGTCTGAATAAAGAAAAAGGATTGATTGACGCGCTGGCTGTCTTCGTGGAGCCATCCAACGTTGAAAAATCAGCCTATTATCGACAACCGGAACATCCTGCTGCCTGTCCGCTGGCTGAACCGGTGTGCCCGGCAACTGACGAATGTTATTAAGATTTCTTTCTGGAATTCAGGACTTCGTTAAAAACCGCTTCGTACTGCGCAGCAATCAGCGCAATATCATATTGCTTTGCCATTTCAAGGCTGTTTCGGCGCAGCGTCATCACCAGCTCAGGATCGTTTATCAGCTCACGAAGCAACGCTGCGTATCCCTGAACATCGTGGGGCGAGCGCGCATATCCATTTTTGTTTTCCACGACGATTTCGCGATTGCCGCCGGCATCGCTCAACAGCAGCGCCAATCCGGATGCCATCGCCTGAATACCGACAATCGGCAGCCCCTCCGTCAACGAAGGGAGGAACAACAGATCGCTCTGATGAAAGGCTTCCACGACCTGCTGCGGTTTTACCCAACCTGTAATAGAAATCTTGTTCTGCAACTCCTTCTGATGAATCAAAGCTTCAATCTGCGGACGATCCTGCCCATCTCCAAGCAACTGGCATCGCCAGTCCAGCTCCTTAACTTCGGCCAGTGCTTCCACCAAAACCGGCAGATTCTTCTGCGGCACAAAGCGACCGGCAAAAGCGATCTTCAGCGGAGAATGAGGTTCAAGGGTACGATTGTGGATCGCGTCATAATCAATGCCATTCGGGATAACGTCAATCGGAACCTGGTAGGACTTGAGCGCCAGCGAACGCGAGAACTCGCTGACAGCCACCACCCTGCTTGCTTTTTCCCAGATGGAATGAGTAAAGGGGTAGACAAAGCGAAACCATTTCCCGGTTTTTTCGGGAGAGGCACCGGGAATATCTCCGAGGTGAACGGTCAATACATAGGGTATTTTCCGCCATTGAGCATAAGGGAAAACCGCCGGGCCTCCGGGAACAGCAAAATGGGCATGGACAATATCCGGGGTGAAATCCCGCATCCGCAAGCAATAGCGATTGGCTGCCAGGATAAAAGCTGCCATGGTTGGAAATCCCGCCCGATAGGCTTGGGTGCGATATGATTTGAGCCGTACAATCTCAATGCCATCCTGCATTTCACGTTCCGGCAAATCCTCGAAGGCAGCGCTGACGACCCTCAGCTGATGACCGCGCTTGGCAAGCGCAATCGCCAAATCACGTGCAATTTGCCCGCCGCCTCCGCCTATGGGAGGGAACTCATGAATGACAGTCAGAATATTCATGCTCAGCTGGCTGGCTCTTCATCAAAATTAGTGAGCGAACGAATGGTGTAGGTTTTCTTGTTCTGCGACTCATAATAAGCGCGCGTGAGCAGCTCTGCCAGCAAGCCCATCATGATCAGCACAAATCCGAGGATGAAAATCATGATCCCGACATTGAACCAGGGAGAGGCGACAACCGAAATTTTCCAGAAAATCCGCCGTATAGCCAGGAATAACAGAATCAGGAAGCCAACAGTGGAAAGCATTAATCCGGATCCGCCGAACATGTAAATCGGTTTATTGGCGTAACTGGACAGGAATTTCACCGTAAAAAGATCAAGGATCACCTTGGCAGTGCGCTCCAGCCCATATTTTGGCTTTCCAAAACGGCGCGGGTGGTGATTTACATCCACTTCACAGATGCGGGCACCAACGGTATTCGCCAGCGCCGGAATAAAGCGGTGCATCTCGCCATACAGTCGGATGCCGGTAATCACTTCGCGGCGATAGGCTTTGAGCGTACAGCCATAATCGTGCAGGTCAACGCCTGTGACCCGCGAGATAATTTTGTTGGCAATGGTTGAAGGCAACCGTCGCGAGAGCGTATCCTGGCGTTTTTTACGCCAGCCGCTCACCAGATCATATCCCTCATCGATTTTCTCTAACATCATCGGAATGTCAGCAGGGTCATTCTGCAAATCGGCATCAATCAGCACAATCACCTCTCCGGAAGCATGATCCACCCCGGCAGCAATCGCCGCAGTTTGACCAAAATTCCGTCGCAGGGCAATCACTTTGACGTGTTTTGGGTCTTTTTCTGCGATTTTCATCAATTCTTCCATGCTGTTATCCGAAGACCCATCATCCACCAGAATAAACTCCCACTCAGAAAAGTCCTTCATAACAGCTGAAACTTCCTGATAGAGCAACGGAATATTATCATGTTCGTTATAAACGGGAGATACGATCGATAAGTACATACTTTTACCTCATATTTCAAACTGAGCCCAGGCTTCCAACGCCTGATTCAATTCCTGTTCAAGTTGGCTGTACTGCCTGCCGAGCGCAGCAATTTCCTCAAAAGTCTGGGCGGGATTTTGCAAAGACAATGAAATCTCCTGCAACTGCTGCTCGAACGAGTTAATTTTACTCTCCAAAGCTTCTTTTTCCTTCAGCAATCGCATGCGGGCATTGTTGGACAGTTTCGGAGATTCCGATTTTCCCGCAGGAGTTGGAACTGGAGCCATCGCCGAAGAAGCTTTATTTTTTTCTTCAACAGCTTCCTGTCTGGTTTGTTTCCAGACACGATACTCTGTATAGGTGCCATTATACGCGGTCAGAGACACAGTTGCAGGCTCAATTTCCCAAATTTGCGAGGCAATCCCGTCCACCAGATAACGGTCATGCGAAACAAGGATGATTGTACCTGTAAACTCTTTCAGCACAGCTTGCAGAATTTCCTGAGCTTCCACGTCCAGATGATTCATCGGTTCATCCAGCAATAAGAGGTTGGCCTTCAACAGGGAGAGCAGCGCCAGAGCCAGTCTTCCGCGCTCTCCTCCCGAGAGCATACTGACTTTTTTATAGACATCGTCGCCTAGAAACAAAAAACGGGCTAAATAAGAGCGGATTTCCGCCGGGAGCATCGCAGGAAACTGGTCACTGATAGTTTCGAATGCTGTTTTATTACGATCCAGCTTCTCGTGTGCCTGTGCAAAATAGCCAACTTCCAGATTCGCTCCAAGATTTACCTGTCCTCCTAAGGGAGTGAGCTCCGCCAGAATTGTTTTGATAAATGTACTTTTACCAGCTCCGTTAGGGCCAATAACAGCTGCACATTCTCCCCGCAACAGGGTCAGATCGGGCACATTGATCAGCACCTTCCGGTCGTCATGATACCCAACCTTAAGGTCACTGGTTCGCAGCACAATATCCCCAGATCTTTTTGCCGTTTCAAGGCGTAATTTAATTTCCTGACGACTTTTTGGAGCTGTCAGCCGTGATTCTTCCAGCATACGTTCCAGTCGTGTGCGCCTTCCCTGTGCCTGACGGGTATTCTGTCCTTCTATGTTACGCCGAATGTATTCTTTTTCTTTGGCGATGAACTGCTGCTGTGCCTCAAACTCCTTCGTCATGCGTTCATAGCGTTCTTCCCGTTGAACCAGATAGGCAGAATAATTGCCATGATAAATTTCAAAACCGGGATCCATCTCCCAAATCATCTGAACGGTCTGATCCAGAAAATAACGGTCATGCGAAACCATCAGAACTGAACCGTCGAATTCCTTTATAAAACCTTCCAGCCATTCGATCGCTTCGATATCAAGATGATTGGTGGGCTCATCCAGTACCAGCAAATCCGGATTTTCCAACAGAATTTTGGCAAGGTAAGCGCGGGTTTTCTGACCACCGGAAAGTTGCCTCCACGGTTTTTCAGCTTCTGTCTCGCTAAATCCGAGTCCATTCAGCACGCGCCGAATTTTTTGTTCATAGAGATACCCTTCGCGCAGCTCAAAGGCATTCTGTATTCTGCCAAATTCATCCAGCAGGGCAACATCATAGGGATTTTTCTCAAGTCCTTTTGCCAGCAACTTCATCTTTTCCTGCAACTCAATTAAATCAGAAAAGACATCATGACAAATACCGTAGGCGCTTTGATCAAAAGAGAGCACGATTTTTTGCGGCAGGTAGCCAATGCGCAATCCTTTCGATCGCCGCACAGTTCCCTCATCCGCACTCTGTTCCCCAATCAAAATCCTCAGCAAGGTGGTTTTACCGCACCCGTTTGGTCCAACCAACCCTATGCGAGCTTTAGGTGGAATCGATAAAGAAACCGAGCGTAAAATATCGAAAGAACCGAAGGATTTTTTAAGTTGATCAGCGAGTATCAGCGTCATTTTGATCGTTCCCCAGCTAGTATAACAGAAATGTTTCACGTGAAACATTCGCTATAGAAAGGCACTATAATGAACAAAAAAATAATAATATAGGAGTTGTCATGCCAAACAGAAAAAACTGGAACAGCAAACCGGAATTTACGATTGATTTGAAAAAGAAATATAAAGCAGTTCTCTCCACTGACTTGGGCGATATCACTATCAATCTTTTTGCCGAACAGGCGCCAATCACAGTTAACAATTTCGTTTTTCTGATAAATGAAGGTTTTTACGATGAAACCATCTTCCATCGTGTCATCGCTGACTTCATGGTGCAGGGAGGCGATCCCACCGGAACCGGCATGGGAGGTCCAGGGTATAAATTCAAGGACGAGTTTCACAAAGATCTGAAGCATGATAAACCCGGCATTCTTTCGATGGCAAACTCTGGACCGAATACCAATGGTTCGCAATTCTTTATTACTCACGTTCCCACACCCTGGCTTGACGGGAAACATACTGTTTTCGGGCAGGTCGTCGATGGTATGGAGGTAGTTTACAAAATACCTGAAAGAGACCCTCGTTTTGATACTCCAGCAGGAAAAATTTTGTCAGCTAAGATTATTGTTGAATAATTCGATAAATATAGTATATTATTATTTGATTCTTGACTGATTTTATGATATTCTTTAAGAAAGTTTAATCATAGGAGATAAAGTATGGCACATAGAATTGATCCTGATGTTTGTATTTCATGCGGTGCTTGTGAACCCGAATGTCCGTCCAAAGCGATTTCTGAAGGCGATGCAGCATATGTTATCGACGAAGGAAAATGCACTGATTGCGGTAATTGCTCGGAAGTTTGTCCAGTAGGCGCCGCTTCAAAAGTAGAATAAATCTCTACTTGTTAAATAGGAACCCTTTGTTATCAAAGGGTTCTTTTCTTTAATGAATACTATAGTTTTCTTAATAGCTTTGTGGAAAGTGTGGAAAAGAATAATAACTTGGAAAATTATGCCAAAAAGCTGCTGACCTTAACGAAATATTGTGTTGAAATGGAAAAGAAAAATTGTTGAAATGCTTTCTCTTTTGTTGATATCAAAACTTCCTAAGCCATATAAACCAAATATTTGTGGATAAAAAAAGAATTCCACAAATCCATGTGGAATTCTCATCATCAAGGTTCGATGATTCCTTTCTCTCTTACCCATTTTTCTTGGACATCTTCTACTTTTTCCAGAAGTGCCTCCAGTTGATTGTGCCGTTGATAATAAAAGTGAGGGCTGATTTCGAGCATGTTCAGAAAACTGTTGTAATACTCGTTATCATCGAGCTGTATAAAATTCGCAATTGAACTCCAGGTTTTCGCCATCAGCCAGATCGAAGAAGTCAGGTGTTCGTTCCAATACCATTCCACCGGTCTTATGTAATATAGCAGTCGACTGGCATTCAACTTTATCATCGAGCTGTTGACTGGATTATTTCCGAAAAATTCCACATAGTATTTCCAGGCATTGAAGAAATACTCGTAATAAGGTGAAATATCCCTGTTTCCGAGCAGTAAGGCATGCAAATCTGCCATCAGTTCCGGCTCATCCAGATCATCCGCAATCGTTTTGAACTGCTTTAACATCGTTCGATCCGTAAGCGGTTTTCCTACCAAAGTGGCAACTGCATTGGCAGCATTTTCAACAGTTTTCAGATATGTAGCGGGATAATTCCCTCCATATTGCAATGTTTTCGAAAGCGAGTTGAATTTCTCACGCGCAGCTTTTGAAAACAAATGCGACCGATAGATCACCGCTTCCGGTTGGAAAAAGCCGGCTTCGACTGAAGCCTGCGCAAATTCAAACCAGTGACCGGTGCCATACAGTACGATCGGGTCAAAACAAAGGGACGATCCGACCCACGGATCCTTACGGATCTTCCGTGGCGGCGAATATGTGTTCTGCTCAATATGATGAATGTCCAGCGTCGCTTCCGGTGTAATCGTCACAATTTCCCGTGGTGCACTCACCGGTAAATTGTGGACAATCACTAGATCAACGTCAGTCGTACCATTGATAAACGGATCCTCCTCCAACATTGATCCCACCAGATATACGCACACCACAGAATGGTCGCTGCGAATCAGTTTGTTAATGTATGTTTGTGTCAGTGTGAGAAGGCGTTCTTTCGTTATCCTCATAAACTTATTTTAGTGCGCTCCGTTATTTTTTACAAATTCTTTCAATTTCGCTCAGATTTTCATTCAGAATGTCAAAGCCGCCCTGCCAGAACGCTGCATCACGGAAATTGATCCCTGCATCAGACAAAACCGTTTCCGGCGCTTTGGATCCGCCGGCAGCAAGAATCTTCTTATATTGCGGGATGAAAGATTTCCCTTCATTTTTATAGCGTTTGTAGAGGCTCAGCACCAGTAACTGTCCGAAGGCGTAGGCGTATACATAGAATGGCGTATGGAAAATGTGCGGGATGCAAATCCATTCCAGCCGGAATTCCTCGTTGACATGAACCGCATCGCCAAATTGATCCTGCAGGTTCTCAAGATACGCCTGATTCAGATCGTCCATACCGACACCCTGTGGAATCATCTCATGGGCTTGTTTTTCAAACAGAGCAAAGTAAGCCTGACGCTGAATGGTGGCGTAATTGTCGTCCATTTGCTCCATCAGGATCTGCAATTTCAGATCTTCTCCCGGATTCTCCCTGAGAATCGAGTCTGTCAGCAGCATCTCACCAAAAGTAGACGCGGTTTCTGCCAATGGCAGGCAGGAGCCCTGATGGAAAATGTGATGTTGGTTGGCAGACAGCGAGTGAATGGCATGGCCAAGCTCGTGCGCCATGGTAGAAACGTCACCGATGTTCCCATTGTAATTGAGCAGCACCCAGGGAGTGTGCTTCGGTCCCAGCGTTGAGCAGAACGCACCGCCCTGCTTTCCGGGGCGTATTTCACTGTCAACGTGGTTTTCAGCAAAAACCTGACGAGCCATCTTGGCGAATTCCGGGTCAAATTCATTGAATGCGTTATAAACCATCTCATAAGCCTGGCTGAAACTGTATTTCTTTTCGCTCTCTTTCAGTGGTGCGTAAATGTCATAGCGATTAAAGGTTTTCAGCCCCAAAAGGTCTTTTTTGACTTTGAAATAGCGCTGGAATACTTCCCTGTTCTTTACACTGGTATCCAGCAGCAGATCTACCACCTCATCCGGGATATCGTTGATTCGGTTTCGGACAGAGATAGGCGTTGGATATTTTCTCAGGTTGATATTTTCAAGATGCCAGTCACGTGCGATTGTCTGGTAAATCTGGCCGAGAATAGCGCTGTCATTTCCGTAGACCCGATACAACTCCTGATAAGCTTTCTTCCGCATAGCAGGTTTTTCAGATTTGACATGCTTCATCAATTCACCGCGTGTGAGCGTCTGTTTTTTGCCATCCACCATCAGGAAGAACTGATAGCGATTGGTGATCGCATCATAAAGGGTAGTCAGCGCTTCCGATCCGGAAATGTTCTTGAGATTGATAATCTGCTCCGCATCTTCCGTTAAGGTAAATGGTTTCGTATTTCGGATTTCCTGTAAAAAATACTGATAATCAGGAGTTGCTTTATAAAATGGAGCTGCTTCTATATCGCTGAGCGATTTCCACCACAAAGAGAAAAACAGCGTTTCATTGGTGATAAGAGCGAGTTTTGCCTGAATTTGTCCTACCAAAGCCATGGCGTCCGCATTCATGGTGTTTTCCGCAAAGCGCAGGAACGAGAATCCGCTCAAACGTGAGCCAATTTCGGTCATCTCCTGAAGCATGCTGATCATTTGATGGAAATCAGCCATCTTCATTTTTGGGGATAATTTTGAGCGGCTGGCGACAAACTCATCTTTCAACGATTCCAGTTTCTTCAGATCGCTCATGAACTTCTTTGATTTTCCATCGCTGTATAGTTCGTCAAGACTCCAGCGACTTTGCTGATACGTTTCCTGTTTTTTCATGTTCATGTCCTTTTCAATACTTAAGGATGAATAATAAATCGTTCACGTTTGTACCGGACGGTCCGGTTTTAATCAGACCATGGATCTTTTCAAAGAAATGATATGAATCGTGATTTTGCAGATAAATTGCGGGATCAAGACCCTGCTCGTCCGCTTTTGTTGCGGTTTCAGCTGTTACGATTGCCCCGGCTGCGTCAGTCGGTCCGTCCTCACCATCAGTGGCGAAAGTGATCAGTGCCAGATTTTTCTTGCCTGCGAGCGGTTTTACCCCAGCCAGGGCAGTTTCAAGATTCCTGCCGCCTAAACCGACATGGCCTTGAATCGAAACGGTTGTTTCTCCGCCGTAGATCAAAACTTCGGGATTATAGGTAACTGGTTGCATTAATTCGCTCGCAAGTTGTTTCCCGACAACAGAAGCTTCTCCAGCCAGCGAATTGGTAATGATGGATGCGGCAAATCCCAACGATTCAGCTTTTTGCAACGATGCTTCCGCTGCTTTCCGGTTGTCACCCAGAAGGATGACAGGGTTGGCATGAGCGATCTCATCATCAGATTTCTCCGCACTGGTTTCGATTTCCGCGCCATTTTTGAGGAAGGCAGTGATTGAGGATGGCATCGCATTTGCCAAATGATATTTATCCAAGATTTCAAGGCATTGGCTGAATGTAGTTGTATCGGCAACTGTTGGCCCCGACGCGATCACGTCCGGGTCATTACCAATCACATCGGAAAGAATACAGGTTACGATTTTTGCCGGGAAAGCCTTTTTTGCCAGTTTCCCGCCTTTGACTTGGTCAATATGCTTACGAATGGTGTTGAATTCATGGATGGTGGCGCCGCTTTCCAGCAATAGTCGTGAAGCGGTACGATAATCCGCAAAGCTGATCCCCTCTTCCGGCAGTGTCATTAATGACGAACCGCCGCCGGAGATCAGGAACAGAATCAAGTTCTTTTCGCCTGCGCTCGACACGAATTCAAGCGCTTTTCTTCCGCATTCCAGGCTGCGCTCTCCCGGTACAGGATGATCGCCAAGCGCCACTTCGAATTGATCGGGCAATTGGAGCGTGTCGTCACGATGTTTTGTGATCACCAACCCATTGTTAATCCGCTCCCCAAGGTATTTTGAAACGCCGGCTGCCATGCCTTGAGCTGCTTTGCCGAGCGCCAGCAACTGTATCTTTTCGTAATCGGAAAGATTGAACGGAACGTCGTCAATCGTCAGCATATCCCCTGTCAGGTTAAAGCTGTTATGAATCATAGGGACAGGGGAGACAGCTTCAATCGCACTGTCAATGAGCAGATTGACAATCTCGGGCAGTCTCAGAGCTACTAACTCCCGTGGCAGGGAAAAACGCCCGTCTCGGTTTGGCGGGAAATCCCAGATATGAAGTACAGCTCCGACTGGGAGCTCTCCATAATAATGTGGAAACAGTTCACTGGTATTGTCGTCAGACGCTTCATATTTCAGTTTCCCGCTCAACTTTGTCTCGTCCACTTCCAGCAACAGAAGATCGGTTTGCCCGCGATAAAAACGGTTGGCTGTGCTTATCACCTGATCAAAGGTTGAAAAGTGAATGAAACCTTCCCAATCCAGGCTGATCGGCTGGTAAGAGCCGGAATCTTTGGCCTGCTCCCACTCATAATTGACAAGAATATGATAAATCATAAGTTTTCCCTGCTTATTTCTAAAATTTCACACTAAAATTATAGCTGTTTATTCAAGGAGCGGAAATGTGATGGAAATTGATCAGATAAAACAACTTT
This sequence comes from Chloroflexota bacterium, assembly GCA_012799995.1. Taxonomy (GTDB): domain Bacteria; phylum Chloroflexota; class Anaerolineae; order Anaerolineales; family Anaerolineaceae; genus Flexilinea. Next base: position 53,058 of record JAAZKE010000096.1, read on the forward strand.
GTGAGGCATTCGGTGGTTCCTGGTTCTTTTATGTTGAAAAATTCGGGCAACAACCGTTGATGGTTACCAACAGGACAGCTGACAGCAGGTTTCAAACCGCATCAGTGATCAAGGTACCAATCCTGCTGGCATGGCTGGAAGCAGAGCGACGTGGATTGGTGAGCTCTGACGAACTTTGTAACCTGGATGATGAGACAAAGGTAGAAGGATCCGGTTTCTCCTATCTGATGCGCGCACGACAGCTGCCTTATGCGGATGTTTTGATGATGATGATTGCCACTTCGGATAATACCTGCACCAATGCAGTCATCAGCCGGCTTGGCTTTGACTTTATCAACACCACTTTTCGGGATATTTTCGATCTTCAAGGCACCCATCTGGGCCGAAAAATGATGACACGACCGCAACCGGAGAAAGGGATTGACAATTGGACGACTGGGGCAGACATGATCCACTGTTACCAGCTGATCCAACAGCTGACGGAAGATGAACGCAATTTTGTTGCAGAGCGGTTGAAAATGTGTCAGGCGAGTGACCTGTTTTTGCGGGACATTCGCGGCGATGGCGTGATTTTCTATCATAAAACCGGTGGCTTACGAAATGTGATGAACGACTGGGGATATAGCGATGATTGCTGGCTGTTCATGCTGACGAACGATTTCAGTGATTATCAAAAGGTATATAAGGCGTTTGGTATTTTGGGAAAAACGTTCCTGGTTTCCAAAAAAGATGATATTGAGTAAAAATGAGGCGCTGATTATCAGCGCCTCATTTACTATCAAAATTACTGAATAGCATAATCCCGCTATTTGAAATACGACGACCCCAGATAACGTACCGAGGCAGCCAGATGATCCCTCAGGTAATCCGCTTCCCTGATGTCGTCTATATATACGCCATTGCGCGAGCGTGAGGAGTGTACCACAATGGAATCTCCCAGGCTGATCGAAGCGTGCGTGATCGCCACCCTGCCATCAGCTTCTTTTTCGCCATAGAGCACCACATCCCCCGGTTGGTAAGGCTGATCCACGCATAAGTCAGGAATCAGCTGCATATTGGCGTCACGCAGCAGTTGCAGCCCAGCCATACGATAGCTCCACTGCGCCAATCCCGAACAGTCGATTCCCAGCGGTGAAGTTCCGCCCCACAGGTAAGGCGTTCCAATCAATGACAGCGCTTTCTGGCAGATTCTTTCGCGTTGAGCTTCAACCGTTTGTGGCAGCGCGTCCAGTGGAATCAAATCCGCCAGGGACACCCAACCGGATTCATTAGCGTTGGTTCTTCCCATATCCCCTTTGATTTCCAAAATCGGGATACATGTTCCCCCCAACAAAACCGACAACCGCTTGCGTTGATCAGGGGAATCGAAGACAGGTACAATATTTTGATCGACCATGTGTGTCGCTTTTTCGAGCGATCCTTCACTCAAATAGGGTAGATACGTGTAACTCAGGTAGCCATCTCCGCAATTGCGTGCATAAGCCCAACTTTCCTCCTCAAAGAGGATTTCAACCTGGTCGCCCCATAAAAGTTGCGTTGTCAGTTCCGACTGAAACGATTTTTCATGGTGCATACTGGTCAGATTTTTATTCACGTGCAGGATACGATTGGTTTCTTTTCTCAGAATTTCTACCCCGGTTGACTCAATATGCTTATCGGGAAACTGCCTTTCAAGCTTCTGTAACAGCAGATCCAGGTTGCTTTGCTGCAATACGCTTCCGCTTAATTGAATCGTATTGGAATCCTTTTCGGTTGCTTCAATCTCAAATAAGTCCAGGTTCTTAACCCGAAAATTCTGTTTCTTAATTGCGTCTATCTCTGCCTGAAATTGTTTACTCATTGGTTTTACCGATCTCCTGTTCGTTGTTTTTAAAATGAAGCCCCAATCCGGGCCCTTTTGGTGCGATCACAGTTGCGTTTTCTGTGTACGTTAGTCCGTCGAATGGATCATTGGCGATCAGCAGCGGTGTATCAAGATCAACCCAGTCCGCAATCCCCATCAGCTGGGACATCGCCCCCACTCCAACGGAAGTTTCAACCATGCAACCGAGCATCACCTGCATTCCATAAGATCGTGCGCGTTCGATCATAGTGATTGCCGGTGCGATACCACCACATTTCATCAATTTGACATTGATGCCGCGCACACCTGCCTGATGAAGACGGTCAATGTCTTCCAACGTTCGAACTGACTCGTCAGCGACGATTGGAATATCAGTAGCGCGCTGCACTTCGCCCATCCCTTCTATGTCATCTTTTGCGGTAGGTTGCTCGATCAGCTCAAGATCAAACTTTTCCAGCCTGCGGATCAGTGAGACCGCATCTTCAGCACACCATCCGGCGTTGGCATCCAGACGGATTTTTGCGTCCGGGCGGACTTCCCGGATGGCTCGCAGCCGTTCTTCGTCCAGTGCTTCCTGACCGGGTGCGCCAAGTTTAATTTTGATGTATGGATAGGCGCTTACCTGTTCCGCCATCGCTACCATCGCTTCAGGGGTATCGATACTCAATGTATAAGAAGTTATCATGGGTTCTGGTGCAGGGAGGTTGTAGAGTTTGTAGAGCGGCACTCCCTGCTGCCTGCCAATCCGGTCGTGGAAGGCGATGTCCACAGCAGCGATTGCCGGAGAAGGTGCAGCCGTTCCGATCCAACGCTGAATCTCATCAATCGTATCTGGAAATGGTTCGCGGCGCGTTGCACATTGATCCCAGAAATCAGTCATCTCCTGATAATTGATCCCGTAGTAAAACGGGATTGTGCCTTCCCCCCATCCCTCGTCCCCTGCCAACCGCAACCAGAAAGCGGTTCTCGTGGTTGAGGATCCGTATGAAACGGTGAAGGGGTTTTTGAGGATTAACTCAATCCGCTTCCATTGCATTCTTTTCATCATCATCAATTATCCCTGGATATAAATCTTCTTTTTCTATTTCACCGTAGCGAATTCGCAGGTAGGATTCGTAGCGATCTTTGGAAACATCCCCCTGTTCAACCGCCTGATGCACTGCGCACCCGACTTCAGTGGGGTGATGGCTGCAATCGCGATACAAACATTGGGAAACCAGAGGGCTGATTTCAGGAAAATATCCATCGAGTTCCTCCGGTTCGATATCCCATAATGCCAATGTCTTTATTCCCGGCATGTCAGCGATATATCCACCACCTTCGAGCGGGAACATCTGCCGCACAACGGTAGTGTGTTTGCCTTTGCTGGTGAAACCGCTGACTTCATTCACTTTCAGGTCGAGGTTGGGGTCAATACGGTTGATCAGACTGGATTTGCCAACACCGGATGGCCCGATCAATCCGCTGATCTTCCCCTGCAGCACCGTCCGCAGCTCTTCAATTCCATAGCCGGTCTCAGCTGAGGTAAACATCACGCGGTAACCGATTTTTTCGTAGGGGATCATTTTCTGGTTGATTTCCTGTTCGGGTACGAGATCAACCTTGTTGATAACAATCACCGGCGGAACTTTCTGACGTTCACAAATAACCAGGAAGCGATCCAACATGCCCAATCGGGGTTCCGGCTGGGCTGCTGCAAACACCAACAGGATCTGATCCGGATTGGCGATCAATACCTGCCGATACTCCATTTTAATGCCGGTGATCATGCGAATTAGCTCACTCTTCCGCGGTAAAACAGATTCGATGACGCCAATTCCTTCCTCAATCAGAGAATAGGTAACCAGATCCCCAATTGTGATTATATCGGTTTTATATTCAGTTTTTTGGCTTTTCTTCAGTTTTCCACGAGCTGTGCAGGTGATCAATTCCTTACCGTTATCAACGGTATAAAAGGATGACTGATACCTGAGAACGCGCCCGGTTGGATTCATAGCAGGTTGCATCACGCGCTGCTTATGGCTGTTCCGGCGTAATTTGCCAGGGGGCTTTGGTAGGCACCGGCGTGGGTGTTACCGTAGCTGTCGGAGTGGCGGTCTTGGTTATATAAACGCCAGCTTCCCAGTGGTACGGCGTAATTGCTTTGCCTTCAAAATACAGCTCCAGAACACGCTTGAAAATCGGCGCAGCGAACTGCGACCCTTCTCCGATATTCTCAACCATAACGGCGATCGCAATATCCGGTTTCCCTTCCAGTTTCCGGTCAGTAAAGCCTGCAAACCAGGCATGTGGTTTGGTGCTTGGTCCGGTTTGTGCTGACCCGGTCTTCCCATAAACCGGATAGTTAATAGAGCGGAAAGTACCGTAGGCTGTTCCGCGTGGATTGCTGGTGACTTCCAGCATTGCGGCTCGAATGATCTCCAGATTTTCAGCTGAAACCGGCAAGGTACCCTGAGCTTCCGGTTTAAACGCCAGCAACACATTGCCTTCGACATCGAGCACCTGTTCCACTACCTGAGGACGGTACAACGTGCCTCCATTGCCGACTGCAGCCACAAAGCGCGCCACCTGTAGCGGCGTAACCAACAACGTGGATTGACCAATGCCTAACTGTACTGAGGAGTATTCATCAGGCGGGGTGTCGACTTTGCCGGGTTCTTCTTCAATTTCTCCAATTTGCGTAAGCGATCCCAGACCGAATCCGCGCGCCATGCTGGGCAGGTATTCAGCTCCCATCTGGCGGAACAGTTCCAGTCCGATTTTATAAAACCAGGGGTTACAGGAACGCATCAACCCTTCCGAGAGCGTGAGCATACCGGAAGCGGCAACTTCATGATCCAGTGTCCAGTCCGTTAAGGTGACGCCCTGCAGCTCGGTGAATTCATAGCCGCACATGTATTGATCCGTGCTGGCATAAATCCCCGATTCGAGTGCAGCTGCCATCGCAATGATTTTAAAGACTGAACCGAGCGGGTATTGCCCCTGCGTCGCACGGTTGTACATTGGCCGACTTTCAGAGTAAAGGTTGTCGTAGCTGTACAAACTGTTGTAATTGTTGTAATCCAGCAGGTTAGGGTCAAAAGTTGGCGAAGATGCCAGCCCAACGACGCGGCCGGTATCGCGTTCCAAAACAACGATTGCGGCATTGAAGCCGGCGATCGATCGTTGCAGGTCATATTGGAAGTCTTCGCGGAAGGTGGTGTAAACGGTGTCAGAAGGAGCCATCTCACTCTTATAAAGCCTTGTAACCGGATTCCCTTCCGGATCGACAATATAAAGGGACACTCCACGTTTGCCTGCGAGCATCTCCTGCGCCCACTTTTCAATTCCCAAACGCCCAACGCGTTCATCAATCCGGTATCCCTGCATCCGCATTTCATCCGCTTCGGCTTCACCGATGGGCTGGACGTAGCCAACCAGGTGGGGAGCTGATCCGCCTTCGTAGTAAAAACGGCTGGCGCTGTATGGATTCAGGTAAACGCCGGTATAGCTCGAAATCACGTCTATCCGTTCTTCAATAATCGGCGCGGGAACCTCGCCAATGATCACATAATCGTAAGGATTGGCTTCTTCCATTAATTGGGTAATCACGAAGGTTGTTTTCCCGGTTACCCGCGAAAGTTCGTTGATCACCCGTCCCCACTGATTGGAGGCTACGTTGGCAGGCACAACCCCAATCGCATAGGCTTCGGTCTCGGCTGCCAGCGGAACGCCTTCGATATCGTAGATCGGACCGCGTGATGGAACTTCAATGTCTATTTTCAGCTGATTTCCTCCGCGCAGCTCCGGCATAATCATGCCATCGTCCCATTGCACTTTCCAGGTATTCCCATCAAAAGAAAGATTCATAATCATTTCGCGAGAAAATTCGCCTACCAGCGTGGTGGTGTAACGGGCTTCATAACCCACCTGCGCATTGGTCGGATTGGTCAATGCAGTGGTTATCCCGCAATTGACTTCATTAAGTGTCAGGTTGATTTCAAAATCTTTATAACGCGTGGAAAATTCTTCGAATGTGATCGTATCGCGCGATACCTGATCCAGCAGGTTATACATCGCAATGTAGTCCTTGGCTTTCCAAAAATCGAGGAACTGAGTGGCTGTCTCGCGCGCGTCTGGCACTGAGGTGATTTGAATCACCGGGCTTGGCAGAGGCGTTTCCGTCGGAATCGGCGTGTCAGTCATCGGTGGTGTGGTTGGCGCCGGTTTCGGGAAAATGCCGCATCCGGTGGTGATCAGGCAAATCAATAAAACAAGATGGGTAACTTTCTTCATATGCTTCTGTTTCTCTTGAATCCAGCCTTATTGAAGGCTGCTGTTTGAATTAAAAGCTTTGTGTCAATCTCACAATTGTAACGGATATGCGCACGACAACCGATCGAACTATGCACGGGTAATATAACCCCTGCTCGGCGCAACAGCTCTCCGCAGTGACATAGTGGCAGCCCTACTACATTGGCATAGCAGCCTTGAATAGAACCTACCAGAGGGAATTCCTGATTTTGAATCGCGTAAGCTCCGGCTTCTCCCAGAGGATCACCGCTGGCAACATAAGCTTGGATCAGGGGCTCGCTAAGCGAATTCATGTGGACTGCGGTCTCACTGTGGGTGCTCAGTAACGTGATCTCGTTTTTCTCAGGGATGGCAACTGTAACTGCCGTACAGACGGTATGTGTCCTCCCGCTCAAACTGCGCAACATTTCCGCAGCGTGCGATGGATTCTCCGGTTTACCCAGAATAGTGTCATTGAGGATCACCGTCGTATCCGCAGCCAGCAATACTGCCCCCGCTTGTCCAGGCTGATTGAGCGAAGCGATCGCTTTTTCGCGTGCCATGCGCTTGCAGTATGCGATCGGCGCTTCATGTGGGAGTGGGCTCTCGTCAATGTCGGCTGAAAAAACGGTAAAATTGTCGATAATCCAGGAGAAAAGTTCGCGTCTTCGGGCGGATGATGAGGCGAGCAGGATTGGTTCAGAAGCCATAGAAGTGATTTTAACACAAAGGATATTTAAGGCAGATTAGACGTGCTACTATACGCATGACTGACCAGTTTATAATGAGAAAGAAGTACGCAAAGCTTGTTGCGTGTTTGAATCAAATACATAATCGTTATTCAGCTTTTTCCCCGTAAAGATTATTCTTGAATTCCAATAGATGAATCATATATAATTTAAAAAAGTAACCGGTTACAGGATATTCAGGAGTTGCGAATGAAAAACTTTTCCCGTAAAGAGATTTTGCTAACCAGGCTTTTCAATCTCTCCAATAAAATTCAGAGTCTTGGAAATATGCTTGATTCAGAAATCACGATGAAGCAGGGAAAAATGTTGGAAATAATTAGCCAATATGAAGCCGGTACAATCAAGATCACTGAGTTATCTGAGTTAATTGGCAGCTCACGTCAGAATGCCAAGAAGATGGCGTTATTGCTTTCCAACCAGGGTTATCTTTCTCTTACCAGGGATGAAAAAGATGCGCGCATACTGCGCGTTGCTCTAACGGAAAAGGGCATTCGTTACTGTTCTTCGCACCGCAACACAGATAAACGATTCCTGAACAATGTGTTTGATGGCTTTGAGGATAAACAGTTGAAAGGGTTGATAAAGAGTTTTGACAAGCTGAGTAAAAATGTGGCCAGGATGGAAAAAAATGCCACGCCCAAAGAACCGGAAGTATGAGCGGTTTCAGCGTTTTGCATATCATTACCGATCTCGATATTGGCGGGGCTGAACGCATGTTGACCCAGCTGTTACCCTACCTGGCTGAAAAAGGGGTCAGGCAAAGTGTAGTTTGTCTCAAAAATGAGGGCCCGCTGGCAGAAGTGATCCGTTTACAGGGGTACGACGTGACCTGTCTGGGTATGAAGCCCGGTAAGGCAGATCGCGTCTCGTTTTGTCAATTATTGAAAATCATCGCTAAAACCAAACCGGACCTGATCCAATCCTGGCTTTACCATGCTGACCTGTACGGCAGTCTGGCGGCACTGCTTACGAGGCGAAAGATTGTCTGGGGACTGCACAATAACGCCCTCAGTCCGGAAGTGAAGCGCTCAACGCGGATTGTTGTTCGGTTGCTTTCCATTTTGTCTCGATTTGTGCCTAAACGAATTATCAGCGTTTCCAATGCTGCTACGGCAGAGCATGTTCGGCAAGGGTATTGCGCCAAGCGATTTGTCTATATACCAAATGGCTTTAACACCGAAATCTTCAAGCCGGATTCAGGACGACGAACGTATTTCCGCGAAAAGTTGCGAATTGACGATCGTGTAGTTTTGTATGGAAATATCTCCCGCTTTGACCCGCAAAAAAACCATTTGGGGCTATTGAATGCCTGGAAGAAGTTTTCTGAGCTGCGTCCTGAATGGGACGTGCGGTTGTTGCTGGCGGGAAAAGGACTGAATACCAGCAACCGCGAACTCAACATCTGGCTGTCGCGCCTTCAAATGACCGACCGCATTTATTTGCTGGGGGAACGCGATGACGTTCCAACTGTTTTGAATGCGCTGGATGTGTTTGTGCTCTCCTCATTGAGTGAGGCATTTCCACTGGCATTGGGCGAGGCGATGAGTACCGGCTTACTATGTCTGAGTACTGATTGCGGCGATGCGGCTGAGATGTTGGGTGAAAATGGCATAATTGTGCCGCGTGATGACGTTGAGGCGCTTGCCAAGGGAATGCGCAAAGCCCTGATAATGCCTGCTGCGGAAAGGGATGCGATGCGTGTGGCTGTGCGTCAACGGGCGGTGAAGGAATATACGCTGGCTCAGGTTGCGGATCGTTATTTGCAGGTATATCGTGGAGTTTTGGGGTTCCCTGAGGAGATTAAACAGGAATCAGCTGAAAATACTACAGCTTAGGCTACTCTCTTCTTTTCTTCTGGATCAGGCTCAAAATATCAGCCGCCGTTTTCACTTCCATCGCTTCTGCGGTGAGGAACTTTATACCAAATTCCTCTTCTACTGCAGCCAACAGCTGAATATTGGCGAAGGAATCCCAGCTGGCAATAGTATCCGCTGACGCGGTTTCATCGATGATCAGGGTTTCTTCATCAAAGACTTCGCGCATAATGGTTTGAAGCCGTTCCAGATCGGTCATTTTTGTTCTTATCCTTGGTTGTTACTTTGTATTTTTGTCGGAATCGGTGAGAAGCTGGACAAATCCAGTTCATAGGCAGTCCCTGAATCAGACTCGTCCGTGATTGCAAAACCCAACATCGGCAGCAGCTCTGCGATCAATCCATTTTTCGGGGTCGGAATGTATTCCGCCTTCAGCGTTTCGATACCTTCTCCCTGCAGTGCTGATACCAGCTTGTTCAGCGTCTCTGCTTCCAATTCGCGCTGAAAAACACGGCAACTCATCACCCACGAGTCAAGAAATGCGCTTTTCTCCTCAGAATTCAGCCGGACAATCAACGCTGCGATTAAGCCATAGCGGCTGAAGCGATCCTCCATGGTGACGCGATACAGGCGCACATCGGTGGCTGTAGCCCAATCAATGATCGTGCTTTCGTTATAGCGCATTGTTCTGAAATTAAACTGATTGGTTTTGTTGATCAGCTGGGTGAAACGGGGAATTTCAGCTTCGCTCACCGCTGCAAAGCTCGCCTTCATTTCAAGCGCTTCCAGATAGTCATCATAATCCAAGGTTGTCTGCTGTAGTTGCGTTCGCTGGCTGTCCGCGCGCAGACTCTCGGTTCGTTGCAGGTCTTCCTTTGAGAGTTGGGCTGGTTCAAAAAAGTCCCCCTGGAACAGCGTGCGGCTGTATAGTGCGGGATCTTCAGGTACCTCAACGACGCTCACCATCGGCAGCGCCATGCGCACCGCTTCGCGCTCGGCTGGATTGTCATCAAAAAAGACCAATGCATCCGGGTTGATATTCAATTGGTGTGCGATTGTGAGCAGGTTTTCAAATTTTGGCTGCCAGTTGGCAATGAAGACTGCAAAATCCTCCAGCTGGAGCACCATATTGGGATGGTGCTGGAAGGCAGAGCGCGCAATGTTTTCCTCATTTTTACTGCAAACCGCCAGCAGGATACCGCGTTCACGAAACGCCTTCAAGGTATGTTGAAAATCGAGAAAGGCTTCCCCTAATGCATTATTCGGGTCGAGATTGATGCCGTCTATGCCATCATCCCCGATGATACCACCCCAAAGGGTATTATCCAGATCAACTACCAGACATTTGCGGGAAACGCCAAAAGCTGCAGCGATTTGACTGCTGAGCGCTGCGGCTGCAACAGGCAGTGCGTCCATCGCAAAAGGCTGTTTGTTCAGGAACCAGGCGGATTCATCGAACCAGCGTTGCTTGCCATAATCGGCTGCAATTGAATCAAAATCCGTGTAGAAAAGAAATGACGGGCGCGAAAGGACGCCAAGTGCGTTGATTCGACGCAGCATCGCATCTCTGCCATAAGGGATGTTTGCCTCAAGCTGACCGAGCAAATGACGCGGAGGCAGCACCAGGTTGGACTGCAACACCATTGCCGGACAGCTGCGGTGAAATTGATTCCAAAATCCATATTGCTCATCAAGATAAGCCTGAGCAAGTGCAGTCACCTCATCCGCTGAAGCGAGCAGCGCTGGAAAACTGTGAATGTCGCGCCAGGTGTTGACAGAGATCACGATGTCCGGTTGAAACTTTACCAGGTCACTATGCGGATTGATCAGCGATTCCGGGTAACTGCGGACGCCACCCTCATAAAACTCAGGCATAAATCCATCAGCCAAAAGGAATGGACGCAGCGCTTCTGCGAGAAAATGCAGGTTGCAGCTTCCAATCAACGCGATCTTTTTATGAGAAAGAGCCGCTTTATCCCATTTCGCTTCGTTCTTTTGCAGTTTTTGAGCCAGCGAAAGCAATTCAACAGCACTGCTTGCCTGAAGGGCTTCGCGTTTTGGCAGTTCTGGTGGGGAAGTTTGTGAGCGGTTCATTTTTACTGGTTCCTCTGGTCAATAATCTGCATGAATTGTATCAAAGGATCATAATTCAATATGTAACCGAGACTGGTGAAGATCAGGCTCATGCCAATGACCGTTCCAATGGTCGATAGCGTGAACAGAAGCAGGATCAGAAGGCTCTTTTTTCGATTCGCATTGGCATATCCAATCAAGGCTAAAATCGAGGTGATGAAACGGTTGGCAAGACTGAGGAACAGCCAGATCCCGCTTGCACCCGGGATTAACATTCCCAGCCACAAGACATCAAAAATGCTGTTAAACAGCATTACCCGCACCAGCTGAAAATAGGGGAATGGATCTCTCAGAATCAACATGGTGAGGTAGGAAACAATCACGCGCAGCGCAGTGAGGGCAAACCAGAAAAAGGCGCCAGTCACAGTTCCGTCCGGAAAGCCCTGTAATACGGAGAAGACAGATAGAAATGTCAAGAATGAGCCCAGTGTGATCAAAACAGCTGGGCCATTCAATTCAGGATCATCGGCTACTTTGCGGTAAACGTCTGTCTGGTAGAGCAGGATATCCCTGAGGTAAACCGTCCATTTCCTGGTATTTTTGATTCCATTCAGCAAAGCAGACCAGCCCCACTCCTCTTTCTTTTCAGCGTGTTCATTAACTTGAGCCAAAGGTACGGGTGTGTTCCGGCGCTCATTGAAGAAAGCGAACACCTGGTTGGAGTTGGTAATGTTGTCGGGGATCGAAATATCGGACTGATGAAAAATAAACGCATCGGTTTGATTGCCGCCCATTCCGCCATGAGAACCTATCAGCTCTTCAAACGCTGCCACTGTCCCATCTGGAAAAACGCTGGAAAAGATGATCAGATCGCCGCCTTCGGGAAAATCAGCCAGGTAACGTAATTGTTCCGCGCGGACTTCGGGATCTCCGTATTGGATAAGCGGGTCATGCCCGGTGATCTCACCTGTGACCAGGTTGCGGATTCCGCGTTTGCCAACTGCGCGCGGAATATCTTCGGAGTGCACAATGATCAAGCCAATACCGGGGTGCTCAATCAGATTGGTGAAGAGATTGGGATATTCGGTTTCGATCTCTTCCAATGAAGCTTTCTTCCTGGTAAACGGGAAATAAACATTTGCCAGATTGCCACTGGCCATCACCCAGATGTTGGAATCCGTTTGCTTCTGATCGGATTCCATCTTGTTGCTATCAGTTGCTTCAAGAATATGATCGATTTTCTCAATTGCCTGGCTGCGCCTGCTGGGTTTTATCTTTTGATCACTTTCGATCATCCCAGTAATGGCTGCCCGTACGCTGGCGTTGTTATCGGCGGAGTTCTCGACACTGACGACTTCCAGTTGACACTCATTGGCAGCACACTTGACTGCTAAGCTGCGAATAAACTCGCTCAAACTGATTTGGTAACGCTGGCGAAAGGTGGCTCCGAAGGCCTGACCGTGGTCAGAGAGAACATACATCTCATATTTCCTGCCGCTGACCCGCTCCGCGCTGTGGTGAATCTGTTTGATCGAACGATCGATTTTCCGCAATGCCCGGTAAGCTTCATAGCTGTCCGGACCGGAATGGTGGGCAATCTCGTCATAGCCGTAAAAAGTAGTGTAGGAAGCGACGCCATTCCGATGGATTTCATTGATTGTGAGCGCAGTCGAGATGTCACGCAATAATACGTTGGTGATAGCCCGAATCAGCGGATACAGGCGGTGCATCCGATTCAAGCGCGGCGTTTTATTACTCAGAATCGCCCAGAGATATTGCAGCCCTTCCTCAAACACGTCCAGAACAGTGAAGATCAACGATTTGGTCAGCATGTACGGTTTCAGGGCGTAAGAGTACAGAGCCAAATTCCGTCGACGGGCTTCTTCATCACTTTTTGGAAGAATCGAACTGACGGTGAAAAATGAAACTGCGGCATTACCGGACATCAGGTTATTGACGCTGATGCCGTTATCCAGCAATCCGATTGTATTTTTCTTGAGAATTCCGGATTCCACCCGGTTCATATCACTGAAATTGCTGGAGGTTATGACGCGATTGTTTTCCTTATCGTACCAACGAAAGGCGCAGATGTTGAAGTTGTCTCCGTACATGATGCCAGCCTGGCTGGATGAGGTTTGCGAAGGAATGCCACAATCAAAATGAGAGATGCGGAATTTTCCGGAATCTGTCAGCTCCTTCAAATAAGGCATGATCTGACGATGGATCGCATTGACAATTCGTGAATAAGACAGCCCATCGATTTCCAGCAGAATAATTCCTTTCTCTATGAAGTTGTCATCAACGCTGGAGCGTCGCATGCGGTTGCCGAGGATGTCGTAATAGAGCAGATCCTCATCGATGGGGATCAGCATGGTGATGAAGGAATTGATTATAGCGAACAGAAAGCTTGCAAAGAATGCCGCACCGAAATCCCTGATCTCAAGGATCGTTGAGAACTCCTCTACAACGTAAAACATACCTGCGTTGACGACCAATGAAAACAACCCGAAGGAAAGCGTATTGAGTGGTATGGAGAGCATCATGATCAGAGGGCGGATCAGCAGGTTCACCAGCGTAAAGATCAAAGCAACCGACATGATATTCACTGCCATTGGCGCTGATTCCAACGGATGGATTTCGAATCCGCTCACCACCATGGCACAGAGTTGCAAAGACAGCGCGTTAAACAGCCATAACCCGCTGAACCTTAATAGAATGGAGAAAACATTCCTCATACTCTTTTTATACCAAACCCATACATTCTGAAAGAATCATAGGCTGTTCCTTGTGATAAAAAGACCCGGCAGCCTGTCGGGTCATGAATCTCTTTGGATAACAGAGGGTTATCTCAGGATTGAAAATCCTTGTTTTGATAGATCAACATCCCGATAATCAGGCTTATCACGATCACTGCAATGCCAATTCCCCATGTCAGCGTTGTGAATGTCGGACCGCCAGTGAAACTGTATTTTACCCAATCCAGAGGTGAAAGATATTTCAGAAAGTTCAACTTATTAATCAAACTGCTCATGATCCCCAGCGAATAGGTTCCAAATACCAGGGCGAACGCCACAGTAGAGGAAATCCTGCTTGAGGAAATTATGGTTGACAGCAGAATACCGATGGACATAAAGACCAACCCTGCGAAAAAGGTGCCTTTGGCAAAAAAGACCGTCAAGCCCAGCGCGGCAGAGGCTGTTTCTTTTGCAAAAAACACAAACCCGCTAAAGATCACGAGCGAACTGATCAGAACGAACAGAAAGAAACCGAAAAAATTCGTTAGACTTTTCTGCCAAAATAGTTCTTTGCGTGTAATAGGTTTCGCATAGAGATATTCAATTGTTCCTTCAGTCTCTTCGCGAATCAGCATATTCAATCCCAGCGTTGCGGAAAAGATGCAGGCTGCCATATTCATGAACTGCGCAACATATCCATAATAATTGTTGATCCTGGTGAAATCAGGGATGGTGTCGAGCCCGAAAATTGATAATACCACGGTTGACATCGATTCCATCTTGGCGAATGCCAGGCTTTGCATCGAATCGGTTTGCATGCTGGGGAAAAAAGCGATGAACATCAGAATGGAAAGTGCATAGGTTGCGATCCAGCCATAAACACCTTTGCGAATTTTGCGCCACTCGAGATTAATCATTTCCATGGGAACTTTCCGTTTGATACATTTGTAAAAACTGTTCTTCCAGCGAACGGTTTTGAACGGTAAAATCCTGCGGGTGAGCTTCTGAAATTGCCGCTGCCAATACTTCCGCATCGCCTTTAAAGAGGAATGTGAATTTATCAGGATTATCGTTGATCACGGTAACCGGCAGGTGGCTGAAGCCAGTGAGGTTCTTCGCTCCGCGTAAAATAACAATTTTCTCCGGCACGGTATCAAGTCTTAAGTCGGTAACCTGAGTGATTTCTCCGCCCTTGATAAAGGCAACCCGGGAACAATATTCCTCAATTTCATTCAGATTGTGGCTGGAGAGCAGCACAGTTGCACCATTTTCAGTTCTGCGTTTCAGCTCCTCAAAAAGAAGAACCTGAATCAATGGATCCAACCCGTTGGTCGGCTCATCGAGTATGATGACTTCCGCATCCTGCAACAGCGCTGAAATGACCGCGACTTTTTTTCGATTTCCCAGTGAGAGTTGATTGAACTTTTTCTTCAAATCAAGATCAAACATCCGGGAAAGCTTTTCAACCCGCCCGTCATTGGGAAGCCTGTAAAAGTGCATGGTATGGTGGAAGATTTCACGTGAAGACATGTCATTGTAAAGGCGGACATCGCTGGGAACAAAAGCGGTCTTCTCTTTGATCGCGCGGTTCTGAGCGACGATGTCCATCCCGAGAATGGTCGCGGTTCCGGAAGTAGGGTAGATCAGATTCAACAACAGCTTGATGGTGGTTGATTTCCCGGCGCCATTGGGACCTACAAAGCCAAATATCTCTCCCTGTTCTACTTTAAAAGAGACATTTTCTATTCCGCGTTGTTTGCCGTAATATTTTTTTAAGGCATTCAGTTCAATAATTGCCATATGATTGCCTGAATTTTAAACTCCCAATACGGAAAATTATGTTCCAGATTGGGATGAAACGCGTCAGGGAACAACCAGCGTTCCCACCGCTTGACCAAGCAGCGCATTGCGCAGAGAATCTTTTTCCCACAGATTCAACACCATTAGCGGTACATTGTTTTCCATACACAGGGAAATAGCGGTTGCGTCCATAACCTGCAATTGTTTCGAGAGTACTTCCAGATAGCTGATCTTGTCAAAACGCCTGGCATCAGGATTTTTATGCGGATCACTGTCGTAGATGCCATCCACTTTGGTTGCCTTGATCAGCAGATCAGCGTTGATTTCAACTGCGCGCAGAGCTGCAGCGGTATCAGTTGTAAAATAAGGGTTCCCTGTACCGCCGCCAAAAATGACGACACGTTTCTTTTCCATATGGCGAATTGCCCTGCGGCGGATGTAAGGTTCAGCGACTGAACGCATCTCAATGGCAGTCTGAACACGGGTAGTTACGCCGATATGTTCGAGTGCATCCATCAGAACCAGTGAGTTCATTATCGTTGCCAGCATACCCATATAGTCAGCAGTTGCCTGATCCATCCCGACTTCGATGCCGATTTTGCCGCGCCACAGGTTTCCGCCGCCAATCACGATTGCGACATCCGCGCCCAACTCGAAAACTTCTTTCACCTGGGCAGCGATTCTGTTCGCTTCCTGCGGGTCAATTCCAACTTCACCATGAGGCGCGAGCGATTCACCGCTCAATTTGATCAGAACACGTTTAAATTTCAAGTCTGGCATGATACACCTTTCTTGTTGAGAGTTTGTTTTTTCGCTAATCAGGCTAATTATAAGAGATAAAAAGTAAATTCTATTTATATCGCATTCCCTCAAATTAAAAGTCACTATTGAGAATACGTTGCCTCATAATAGGAAGTCACCATGCGAGACATTAGAAAGTGCAGGGAAAGCCTATGATGAGCAAAAAGAGCAAAACGGAATTAGTA
>JAAZKE010000012.1 GCA_012799995.1 Chloroflexota bacterium
GATGGACCCATGCCCCAGACCAAAGAGCACGTCCTTCTCGCTCGCCAGGTGGAAGTCCCCAGCATTCTGATCTTCCTCAACAAAATTGATCAGATGGACGACCCTGAACTGCTCGAACTGGTTGAGATGGAACTGCGCGACCTCCTGAATGGTTACGGATTCCCCGGGGACGACACCCCGATCATCCGCGGTTCTGCTCTGAAAGCGCTGGAATCCACCAGCACTGACCCGAATGCACCTGAATACGCCCCCATCAAAGAGCTGATGGAAGCTGTCGACAGCTACATCCCTCAGCCACAGCGTGAAACCGAAAAACCGTTCATGATGCCGGTTGAAGACGTGTTCTCTATCAAGGGTCGTGGCACCGTGGTTACCGGCAGAGTCGAACGCGGCCAAATCAAAGTTGGCGATCCTGTTGAAATCGTTGGGCTGCGCGAGAAGAGCATGGCCAGCGTCTGCACCGGCGTGGAAATGTTCCACAAAATCGTCGATCAGGGTATGGCTGGTGACAACCTTGGTCTCCTGCTGCGCGGTATTGAACGCACCGACGTCGAACGCGGTATGGTTATCTCCAAACCGGGCAGCATCAAGCCGCACACCAAATTCAAGGCCAATGTTTATGTCCTGAAGCGCGAAGAAGGCGGCCGTCACAAACCATTCTTCCCGGGATACCGCCCCCAGTTCTACATCCGCACCATGGATGTGACCGGAACCATCCATCTGCCGGAAGGCGTTGAAATGGTTATGCCTGGCGACAACATCGAAATGGATGTCGAACTGATCATCCCTGTAGCTCTCGAACAGGGTTCCAAGTTCGCTATCCGTGAAGGCGGCCTGACCGTCGGCGCCGGCGTTATTACGGAAGTAAAGGGATAACAGAAAGACCATGGCAAAACAAAAAATTCGTATTCGCTTGAAAGCTTTTGACCATCGTGTAATCGATCAATCCGCCAAACGAATCGTCGATACAGCAGAACGTAGCGGAGCACACGTCGTTGGCCCAGTTCCGCTCCCGACGAAAATTGAGAAATTCACGGTCCGTCGCTCACCCTTCATTGACAAGGATTCTCAGGAACATTTTGAAATCCGCACCCATAACCGCATGATCGATGTGCTCGATCCGGATTCAAAAACCATCGATATGCTGATGCGCTTAAACCTGCCTGCGGGTGTTGATATCGAGATCAAAATCTGATTTCGGCTGAATCTCCTCGGTCGAGGATATCTGATTCAACAAGACGAAGAGAGCGCCTGGTTCAGGCGCTCTCTATCGTATATTGATTTTTATGCGTGAGATCCAAACTCCGCCTGGATATCTTCCGGCGTAACTTTTATGGAATACTCGTGCGGCAGCTCATCCTCGTCATGCAAAGGTCGCCATACCTGGGCAAAGAAAGGATTAACTTTGGCAATCGCCTGATAATTCCAGCTGTGGTTTTCGCAGATCGGGCACCAGTATCCGGCATGCAGAATCAGTTTTGGGCTGGCTGCGAAGGTGTGGCCAAAGGCGCATTGCCAGTTGAGTTTGGTTGTCATATCCCCCACTGCCATCGTGTTAGACAGGCATCGACCACCGCGAAATTCCGCCGCACTTTTCATATCCTCCAACGTTAAGGCTGACTCAGGTTTGGTCTCATCGTATCCATGGTCAATCTGAATCACGTTTTGCCAGTCCGTGAAAAGCGGAAAATCTTCCCAATCGGGGATGGCATCCCACTTCTCCCTGGAGGTGAAAAGCACATTAATACATTCCTCATTCTTATCTTCAATGTAGCGCATGGTTCCGTGTTCTGAATAGACCAGCTTTTTAAAACGATTGTATAGAATCTTTGTCAGCAGCATTTTCGTAAGCGTGAATCTATTCATGAGCTTGGCAGCCTTCCCAAGCGGTCCCAATTCCTTAATATAAATATCAAAGAAGTAATCCATCGAGTCACTGCGAAAATGAAACATCTGCTCCAGCTCATCACTGTCCAGAAAATAGACGCCATGGAAATTGCGCAGCGCAAACCATTTTGTTTCAAGCACCTGTGACAGGTCATCGATCCCCAACCGGCTGAGCATCGCCTTGAAGAGCTCATAAAAGCTCATCCGACAGGATGGTCCGCCGCCGATGTTATAGACCCGACCCCAAAAGTGATCGGGAGCATTCTCGCAAATGCGACGGATCAAAACCGCGGAATCACGATCCGAGACATATTCAAGTGGGTTATTCAGACAGTTGTGAAAGATAATGCCATCCATTACGCGCGCGGTTTTCACTGACAACAAGCCAGTCTGGCGCAGTATCACCCAATTCGTCAGCCCCGATTCGATGATCGCCCGTTCGGATGCCACTTTGGAAAGGGCATAGTAATCGTTAATGGACGGCTTGACCGGATCACCCGTCCGCCCCCAGTGAATCGGCGGCAACCGGTCACCAAAGGCAACGACCGAACTGATAAACACGAACTTGACACGCTGCGGATCAGGCTGAGCCTGAATAGCGCGCAACATGTGCAGGGTTGAACCATAATTCACCGACATCGTCAATTTGGGATGGTAATCTGCCATCGGAGATACGATTCCGCCGACATGGAGCACAATATCGGCGCCGTCCACACCTCGTTTCACATCTTCATAAACTCTGAGGTCACCGTTATAGGCTTCCACCCGCGGATTGTCCTGATAACGGGCAGCAATTTTCAAATCCAGCGGGGTAGGATTGACCAGAATCCTGATATGGAATTGATCATTTTGAAGGAGCTGCTCCAAAATCGGGATGCCCATCGCCCCAGTTGCACCTGTTAAGAAGATTTTTACAGTCATGACAGGCTCCTTTGGAACTTTAAAAAATAATAATCTGAATGGTGTCAGATTATTATTATAAACGAAACGAAAAAAGGAATAAGTTACAAGCCGGTCCCCGCGTCAAATTTGGTCTCAAACCCCATATTAACCGGGTAGCGATTCAGAATCTGGCAGGTATCGTAATCTTTCACAATCACTTCACCCTTGTTCTTCTGTTGCATAGCCGGATTATAGTAGTAGTAATACCAGTTGACCACTGTACCCGGGATATAATCTTTGCCGATCAGCAGCGTACTGTTATCCTGTCCATCTTCCCAGTCAAACACCAGGTTTGAACTCCAGTTTTCGTTTGCGCCAATAACGTTGCCGGTCAAACAGAAATTCTCATCCAGCTTGAAGTTCTCAGTTGGGTTGCCTGTAGCATAATTGTCTCCATCGCAGCGATAAAGTGCTCCGGAAAATCCAAGCGGTTCTGGTTGTCCGTCAGGAAACTCATCGACATTGATAAAGTTGAGCCGCATGTTGGCATACCATTCGTCAGTGGATTTATCTTTGACCGTGATCCAGCCGGAATTGGATGCAACCTGATCGGGTGTTTCATAATAGTAGTAAACATTCATCTCATCGCCGGGTTTGACATCGTCATAGTCAACTGTGGTTATATAATCAAGTCCATCTTCCCAGACAAACTGAACATCACGCGTCTCACCAGAGCCAAGGTTGATCAGCTCGCCGGAGATACAAACTTTTTCATCAGCCATAAAGGTGACTGTGGGTTCATCAAGATTGGGAGAGAGGTCATCATGACAGCGATATGTGCTGCCGATGAATACCGGTTTCAGCGCATCCTGGTCATTGATTTCGATCGGATAGATGCCCAGCACTTCACAGGTATCGTAATCCTTCACCGTGATCTTCCCTACGTTGGGGCTTATATTCGTCGGGTTGTCGTAGGAGAAGCTCCAGTGCATCTTAAGACCTTTGGTCATGTCACGACCGAGAGAGGTCTGGATATGACCAAAGCCATCTTCCCACTCCGCCACAACAGAACGCACCTGATCAGATGACCCTGAATTAAATACACCCATCAGACAAAATTCCTCATCTGCTGCAAATACCGAACGGGGTTCGCCAACCGCCCAGCCATCTTCATCGCAAAGATAGATGTCAGCTGTGAAGCCGATTGAGTTGGTAACATCTTCGGTAGATTCATAACCAGGCAGATCAACGCCGGCGTCCTGTGCCAGCAGCCGCGTACCGCTTTCTGCTGCTACAGTCTGTAACCCAGCCAGGCTCACTATTACCAGCAGCAATAATACTGCAAGGGTTTTCACTGTGTTATTAAATTTCATTCAATGCTCCTTCCCATATTTAAAGCAATTTTGCCATCATTTCCATTGGTACAGCTGAAAGCGCTTTGGAAATGGGACAGTTTTTCTTGGCATTCTCTGCCAGTTCCAGGAACAGCTCCTCGTTGATTCCAGGAACGTCAGCTTTCGTATC
The DNA here is from genome assembly GCA_012799995.1 of Chloroflexota bacterium. GTDB lineage: Bacteria > Chloroflexota > Anaerolineae > Anaerolineales > Anaerolineaceae > Flexilinea. Next base: position 4,294 of record JAAZKE010000012.1, read on the forward strand.
CAACGCGAGTTTGGTAATCTCAGGTCCAACTGAAAGCGTCACATTGGCAACGGTTTCAACCTTCTTCGGCGGGAAGCCTTTGTCTGACAATAACGCTGACAGGAACATGGTGAAACAACCTGCATGAGCTGCCGCAATCAATTCCTCCGGATTTGTGCCGGGCGCTTCTTCAAAGCGACTTGCAAAGCTATAAGGCCCTTCATAAACGCCGCTGCCAAAACGCAGGTTGCCTTTGCCGCCTTTCAAATTACCTTCCCAAACAGCTACTGATTTTCTGACTGTCATTTTATCCTCTTTCAAAAAACAATCATCTATTTATATTCTATCGTGAAACCATTGCATTTCAACCTGTATCAAGAACGTCAGGAAAAGTTTAAATGTTGCAATTTAGACAAGTGCAAAATCACAGGAAAATGTATCCATCCAGGAATAGATTATGTTCAGCCGTTAACACTCCTGATTTATTGCCTTTCAATTCCTCGCATGCTATAATTCCTATAACCATTTTGGATAAAACGATACATTGTTCGGCTTGATCCGGCAATCCGAAATGAATTCAGGGAGGAATCAATGAGAAAAAGTTCAATTTTGGTTTTTGTGCTTATGCTGGTTGTTCTCTTCGCAGCATTCAGCACGGTCGCTGCTCAGGATGTTGTCACGATCGGTGTATTCCAACCACAAACCGGTGAGAATGGCGGCGGTGGTTTCCAGGAAGTGCTGGGCACCCGTTATGCAAATACCGTCTATCCTACGATTGAAGTTGGCGGGAAAACCTATACAATCCAACTATACGAAGTTGACAACAAGAGCGATAAAACCGAGGCCGTCACCGCTGCCCAGAACCTGGTCAGCAAAAACGTAAACGCTGTGATCGGCTCCTACGGCTCAGGCGTCTCCATTGCAGCCGGTGCGATCTTCGAAGAAGCGCAGATCCCGGCGATGGGTGCCTCCTGCACCAACCCGCAGGTCACCCTTGGAAATGATTATTATTTCCGTGTCGCGTTCCTGGATCCTTTCCAGGGAACTGTGATGGCAAACTATGCTTTCCAGAACGGTGCCAAGACCGCTGCTGTAATCACCCAGTTGGGAGATGACTATTCCTCTGGTTTAGGCAAATTCTTCGTTGACGCATTCGTGAAACTGGCTGGTGAAAAAGCTGTCGTTTCTCAGGAACAGTTCCAGACCAACCAGACTGACTTCAAAGCGATCCTCGGCAACATCAAAGCCACCAACCCAGACGTGATCTTCGCCCCGTCATCCATCACCACCGCCCCGTTGATCATCAAACAGGCACGCGAGATGGGCATCACCGCCAAAATTATGGCTGGCGACACCTGGGAAAACGTCACCATCATCGAGAATGCCGGCAAAGACGCTGAAGGCGTTGTGCTCTCCACGTTCTACGATGAAGCAGATCCTTCTACCGAAGAATCTGCCAAATTTGTTGAAGGCTTCAAGAAATATCTGGTCGAGAACAATCAACCCGATATTATCCCGGCAGTTTCTGCCTTGAGTTATGACGCTTACCTCGCCATCTACAATGCAATGAAGCTGGCTGATTCAGTTGACCCGGTCGCCATCCGCGATGCATTGGTCAACACCGAATTTGACGGTGTGACCGGTCACATTTTCTTTGACGAAAATGGCGATGCAGTAAAGAACATGGCTGTGATCAAGGTCATTGAGAACGGCGAATTTAAATTCTTGCAGAACGTTACCATTGAGTAATATCGCAGGACGTTGCTTCAGGCGGAGCTTGCTACAGCAATCCGCAACCTGATTTCGAACGAAAGCCGGGAGGTGGTCTTTCTACATCTCCCGGCTTAATATCAACTATGGTCAATCCCACAAGAAAATGACCTTGCCGCATTCATTCACCATCCTTAGGGAGGGAAGCTCTTTATGAGTTTGGTTACCATCCTTCAGCATACGCTCACCGGGGTCTCTCTCGGTGGTGCTTATGCGTTGATCGCCATCGGATACACGATGGTTTATGGCATTCTGCGGCTCATCAATTTTGCACATGGTGAGCTGTTCATGATGGCCGGTTATTTTATGATTTTTGCCATGGCATCGTTTCCCTGGTACCTGTCGGTGCCGATTGTCATTATTGGCACGATTGTTCTGGGCGTGGTAATTGAGGAGCTGGCATATAAGCCGCTTCGCTCTGCGCCGCGCACTTCGATCATGATCTCGGCAATCGGTGTTTCTTACCTGCTGCAAAATCTTGCCACGTACCTGTTCACGGCACTGCCGCGCGGTTATCCTGAGCTCCCCTACCTTAAAAAAGTATTTCAGATAGGAGATCTCTCGTCTTCACTGGTTACTTTTCTGACACCGGTAATCACAATCGTACTGGTGTTTTTGCTGATGCAGATGATCAACCAGACCAAGATTGGCATGGCGATCCGGGCGGTGGCAAAAGATTTCGAGACCTCACAATTGATGGGAATCCAGATCAACAATGTGATCATCTTCACCTTTGTGATCGGTTCCTTTCTGGCAGCGATTGGCTCGATACTCTATTTCACTGACCGTATGTCTGTGAATCCCTTCAGCGGCTCGCTGCCGGGCTTGAAATGCTTTGTAGCAGCGGTTTTGGGCGGAATTGGCAGTATCCCCGGCGCAATGGTGGGTGGATTCATCCTGGGAGTCGGCGAAACCTTCATGGTGGCGCTGGGCTTCTCCACCTTCAGCGATGCTTTTACCTTCCTGCTGCTGGTGGCGATGTTGCTGTTCAAACCGACCGGCCTGTTCGGCGAGAAAATTGCGGAGAAAGTCTGATGGATAAGAAAAAACTTTTAAAAATCATCCTGACAGCGCTGGTAACCGCAGCTTTTCTCTTTCTGCTCTTTTATTATGAACAGGATAAACGCAAGAACGGTCATGCGCTTTCAATTCTGGAACGCAGCGCAATCTACGCTGTGGTAGCAGTTGCCATGAACATGCTCACCGGCTTCACCGGTCTGTTTTCGCTTGGGCAGGCTGGTTTTATGGCGCTGGGCGCCTACACAGTCGGCATTCTGACCATTCCGCTGGAAGCCCGGCAAAATATCTACTACATCAGCGGCATGAACGAAACGCTGGCGAGTTGGCATATGCCCTTTATCCCGGCGATGATCATCGGCGGTCTGGTGGCAGCGGTATCAGCTGCGTTGATTGGTGCGCTGATTTTAAAGCTCAAAAGCGATTACCTGGCAATTGCGACGCTTGGATTTTCGGAAGTGATCCGTGCGATTATCGCCAGCCCGCAATTTGACCGTATCACAAACGGCTCTTACGGGCTGAAGAAAATTCCACGCTTCGACACAATTTTTATTCCGGTGATCATTTCAGCGATCTGCATTCTGCTGATGGTGCTGTTGATCCGTTCTTCCTATGGACGGGCGTTCAAGGCTATTCGTGAGGATGAAACCGCTGCAGAAGCGATGGGGATCAACCTGTTCAAGCATAAAGAGCTTTCTTTCGTGATCAGCTCCTTCTTCACCGGCATTGCCGGTGGGATGCTGGCAGGTTATATGGGTTCGATTGATTCGGGCACCTTCCGCATCACGCTCACCTATGACATTCTGCTAATCGTAGTGCTCGGTGGCCTTGGCAGTGTGACTGGTTCGATCCTGGGATCCTTTCTGGTTACAGCAGGACGCGAATGGTTGCGCTTCTTTGATGAACCGCTGTTCATCGGCAGCTGGCAAGTGCCATTGTTCCGCACCGGCTTCCGGATGGTAGTCTTCTCGTTACTGCTGATGCTGGTGGTGCTGTTTTATCGGAGAGGGATCATGGGAGACCGTGAGTTCAGCTGGGATATGATCTTCCGCTTTTTCACAAAAAGGCGTAAAAAAGTCGAAATAAGTTCGCAAGGCGGCAGCCATGACTAAGGAAGTCTTACGATTGGATCACTGTACGATGCAGTTTGGCGGCGTGGTCGCTGTTGACGACCTGTCAATGGACATTCATGAGCACGAAATTGTCGCCCTCATTGGGCCAAATGGCGCCGGGAAAACGACCGCCTTCAACTTTGTGACCGGCGTTTACGAACCAACCAATGGCGCAGTGTATTTCAATGAGGAGTTGATCGTCTCCAACCGACCGCAGGGGAAAATGAAGAAGCTCTATAACGGCACCAATCGCGACTTCCGTAAGGAAGTGGTCTCTCGGACACCGGATCAAATCACCAAGCTGGGGATCGCGCGCACCTTCCAAAATATTCGCCTTTTCAAAAACCTGACCGTATTCGACAACGTGTTGACCGCTATGCATATGCACCTGAAAGCCAACTTCTTCAGTTCCGCACTGCACCTGAATCAGCATGAAGAACGCGCAATGCGTGAAAAGACCGTAGAGCTGCTACGCATGCAGGATCTGCTGGATGTGCGCAACGAAATCGCCAGCTCGCTGCCGTATGGTCAGCAGCGGCATCTCGAAATTGCGCGCGCACTGGCGACTAAACCGACCCTGTTGCTGCTGGATGAACCGGCAGCCGGTATGAATCCGCAGGAAACCGATGAACTGGCTGATTTCATCGTCAAGACCAAGGAGACATTTGATCTGACGATATTCTTGATTGAGCATCATATGACGCTGGTGATGGATATCTCTGATCGGATTTATGTACTTGACTTTGGCAAGCGCATCGCGCATGGAACGCCAGACGAGATTCAGAATAATGATGAAGTGATTAAAGCTTACCTGGGGGTGGAACTCGATGTTGAAAATCAATGACCTTCGTGTTTCCTATGGCGGGATCAAAGCGCTGAACGGCATCTCGCTCGAAGTCCCGGATGGCGAGATCGTAACGCTGATCGGCGCCAACGGTGCCGGCAAGAGTACAACCCTGCGAACGATCACCGGACTGGTAAAACCAGTCTCTGGGGAAATCAACTTCCTCGGAAACAACATCATCGGACAGCCGACCAACAAGATAATTGACCAGGGGATTGCGATGGTGCCGGAAGGGCGCCGGATTTTCTCTGACATGACCGTGCTCGAGAATCTCAAGATCGGTGCCTACTTGCGTAAAGACCAGCAGCAAATTAAAAAGGATCTTGAGTGGGTGTTCTCGCTTTTTCCGCGACTGGAAGAACGCCACTGGCAGCTGGGAGGGACACTTTCCGGTGGAGAGCAACAGATGCTGTCAGTTGGGCGGGCGTTGATGAATCGCCCCAAATTGCTGCTGATGGATGAACCTTCACTGGGACTGGCGCCGCTGATCGTGCAGAGCATTTTCTCAATCATCCGCGAAATCAATGGCTTTGGGGTCACGATTCTGCTGATTGAGCAGAACGCCAACATGGCGCTTTCAACTGCTAATTACGCTTATGTGCTGCAGACCGGCAACATTATCAATGAGGGAACCGGTGCGGAGTTGTTGCAGGATGAGAGCATCCGCGCCGCGTATCTTGGCAAAAAGCATCGAGCTACATAATAAGCTCGTTTTCAGGGAAAGGCTGCTTTAATGAAAGAAAGCAGCCTTTTTATTTGTCAGGCAACAATTCGGCAGAGGTATGTAGGGGTGATAATGCGGTCTGAAAGACCGGGCATCGCCCGTTCGTCCGCAGGACGAAAATAGTATTCGGGTGGAAGTGATCGGGCTGACGCGCATCGGGCGACACGCGCACCGAAAAAACGTGCGCATTTGTTAAGACAAGTAAGATAGTTTACAGAATATAAAGAGTGATTGTTTACAGAAAAGATTAGGATAAAAGGGACATTGAACAAATGGAGGTGCAATGTGCCCTGGGGAGCAATCACAGTGGAAAA
>JAAZKE010000097.1 GCA_012799995.1 Chloroflexota bacterium
ATCTGGAGCGAACCTTACGGCGACGGACCAACCGTTCCTGAATATCTGACCTGGTAAAAGAGACCGAGTCATTTTCAGACAAATACAATTGAATAAGTATCAGTATAGAAATAAGCCCATCTTATGATGGGCTTATGAATTTCTTATCTGTGCACTCAGTTTTTTTATTTATGGAGTCGGGGTTTCGATAATTTTTGCCAACTCGGACAGTGCGGCGTCAATCCATTTTTTTGGCCCCAGACACATCCGAACTGCGGTGGGATATCCGAATGAGGAAAGGTCCCTCAAAACGATTCCCTTACTCAGCAATTGTTTCAGGACAGGTGTTACCGGTTGTTTCAGATCGACAAACAGAAAATTGGTTTGACTTTGTGTTGTATCGAATCCCATTGCTTTAATGCGGTCAATTGTCTGTTCGCGAATGCGTTTATTTTCCTGTCTGATCTGAGTAAACTCCTGTGGATGATTGAGCGCAGCAATAGCAGCGGCGATCGCCAGACGATTTACTGGAAAAGGCTCACGGATGCGCATCATCATATCGATGATTTCTGTATCTGCAATCGCATAACCAATGCGCAACCCAGCCATGGGATATCCTTTTGAAAAGCTCTTTAATATGACCAAGTTAGGATATCGTGGGAGCAGTGAGACTGTATCGGGAAAGTCAGGATCATCGACAAAATCGGCGAAAGCTTCGTCAACCACGGTCAGAATCTGGGATGGCAGGTTCTCCATTAATTGCCTGAACTCCAACGCGCTGAAGATGGTACCGGTTGGGTTGTTTGGGTTGCAGAGAAAGATTGCTTTAGTCTTGCGGTTGCAGGCGTTTAAAATTGCTTCCAGATTCAACTGATAATCGGAAGTAAGCGGAATCTCAATAGTAGTTGCCCCAATGATGTCTGCGATATTTTTGTAAGCGGGGAAGGTTGCTGACGCCGTGACAATCTCATCAGTTTCATCAAGAAATGTCCTCCCAACCAACCCGATAACGGCATCCAGCCCATTGTCAACCAGGATCTGCTCAGCAGCAACGTTGTGTTTTGCTGCCAGCAGCAGGCGTAGATCCAGGCAGCTGCTTTCCGGATAATGGTTAAGATTATCGCGGGCTTCTGCCAGGATGGCTTCAGAGAGGCATTCAGGGATGCCATAGTGATTCTCATTGGTGGCCAGGTCAATGACAGTATGAATGCCCGCCTCTTTTAGTAGAGAGGCGGGAGGCATATTAGGACGATATGCTTCCATTCGCCTGGCGCGAATGGAAGCTCTTTCGGTTGCATCAAACATGATTCGTAGTTACCCCAGATAGGCTTCCTGTACTTTTGGATTATTTGCCAATTCTGCTGCAGTTCCTTCATAAACCAGGTTGCCAGTCTCAAGTACAAACCCATAATCTGCGATTTTAATGGCAGCCCGCATATTCTGTTCTATAAGCAGGATGGTCATATGTCGCGTGATATGGATTTCACGAATGGTCTTGAACAATTGCGCCACCAAAAGGGGGGCAAGACCCAAAGAAGGCTCGTCCATCAGGAGCAGTTTAGGCCTGGACATCAGAGCGCGGCTCACGGAAAGCATCTGTTGTTCGCCACCGGAGAGCGTGAGTGCTTTCTGATTGGTCCTGGCTTTTAAGACTGGGAATAAGCGGTAGATTTCTTCAATATCTTCAGCAATACCGTCAGGGTCCTTGCGATTCCAAGCCCCCATCTTCAGGTTTTCCTTCACGGTCAACCCGGTAAAAACACGGCGCCCTTCAGGGATTACGGCAATGCCCAGTTTCTGAATTTCTGATGCTTCCATCTTAGTCAGATCTATATCGTTTTCGCCAAACAGGATTCTACCCGAACGAGGTTTTACCAGCCCGCAGATTGAACGCAGTGTAGTCGATTTCCCAGCGCCATTTGCGCCCAGTAAGGACACGATCGTATTATCGGGGATTTCCAGCGTTAATCCCTTAAGCGCATATACGCCGCCGTAATAAATATGCAGGTCTTCAATTTTCAACATTGTCGTCAACTCCCAGATAGGCTTCAAATACTTTTTGGTTTTCCCGAATTTCATCCGGGTTGCCTTCTGCAATTGTTTCACCATGGTCAATTACGATGATCCGTGGGCATATTGACATGACCACGCGCATTGAGTGTTCAATCAACAGGATCGTGATGTTGAATTCATCGCGCAGTTGTGTGATAAAGTGGATCATATCGTTTGATTCTTCAACGTTCAAGCCAGTGGCAGGCTCATCCAATAAAAGCATCTTTGGTTTGGTGGACATTGCTCTTGCCACTTCAAGTTTTCGTTGGATTCCAAACGGGAGCTTCCCCGCTTCTTCGTGAATATAGTTGATCAGGTCCAGTTTTTCCAGCAAATTAATCGATTTCTCATAAGCGAGTTTCTCATTTTGCTGGTAGGTTGGGGTTCTCAGAATAGAATCCAACAGACTTGCCTTGAAATGTCGTTGTCTGCCAACAAGCATGTTCTCGATTACGTTCATTTTCTTGAACAATCGACCATTCTGGAACACACGGGTTAGACCCATCTCAACAATATTGTTCGGTTTCATGCCGGTGATATCTTTGCCATCAAAGAATACTCTGCCCTGTGTTGGCTTATAGAAGCCACAGACCATATTGAAGACAGTACTTTTCCCAGCGCCGTTTGGCCCGATTAGACCGACGATCTCGCCAGGTTCAATCGCAGCATTAAAGTTCGCTACTGAAACCAAACCACCAAAACGCATTGTCAAATCTTTTGCATCAAGGAGGCTCATTGTTCTCCTCCTTTCGTCTCTACAATTGAGGGTTTACGATCTCGCCTTTTGAATAATGAAAATAACCAATCCCAGGAAAACTCTTTGTCTCCCAATATACCGTTACGCATAAACAAGATAATGAAGAGTAACATGAACCCAAAGATCAAAACGCGGGCTCCTGGAATGCCTGGGAACTTGAAACTACCCAGGACAATTGGGCTTTCTACGACTCGTAAGTATTCAGACATGATTGTGTAAATTCCGCTTGAAATGATGACACCAGTCATGCTGCGCATACCACCCAGCACCACAATCGTGATTGCCGCATTGGTGAGCGTCGATTTGAAAGTGTTCGGGTCAATTGTTCCGAGCATACTTGCCATCAAGCCACCACCGATACCGGCAAAGAAGGATGAGATGACGAAAGAGGATACTTTATATTTAAAGACACTGATGCCGAGTGCTTCCGCACCAATTTCATCTTCGTTGATTGCCAACAAGTTCCGACCGTAATTACTGGTTTCCAATCGTTTCAGCACGAAGACACATAGTATCGCAATCAACCAGGTAATCACCAGATTAGCTGACTGCGGAATGGAGCGCAACCCCATTGATCCATTGAACAGAGCGGGCAGGTTGACGAACAGCAGACGAATTACTTCGGCAAATCCTAAGGTAACCATGGCGAGGTAGTCGCCACCAAGACGAAGCGCAGGGGTTGCAACCAGCAAGCCAAAAAATGCAGAGAATATGCCAGCCAGAATCAAGGCTGGGAAGAACGGGATTTGCACGTTCGCGATCAACGGTGACGGAGGGCGTAACAGGTAGGATATTGCTTTCACAGAAGGTTCCAGGGTGAGAATCGCAACTGTGTAAGACCCGACTGCAATCAATCCGGCGTGTCCAAGGGATAACAAACCAGTGTAGCCATATAAAAGCTGGAATGACGCTCCAAAGATAACATAAATACCCCAATATTGGAGGATTCGGATGTAATACCGGTCAATTGAGCTGTTTTGGAATAAGTACAACGCTCCAATGACAATTATGACCGCTACGATCGTCAGGAAATTGTTTCGAGCTTTATTCTTGTTTTCCATCTTAAACTTTTTCCTCTCGAACTTTTACATTGAAAATCCCACCAGGTCGTAACAGCAGGAACAGAATCATCAGAACATATGAGAAAATATCTCGAATGTTGGTGTATTCCGGGAAAAATCCGATCAGCATAATTTCGAGGAAGCCAAGGACAAATCCGCCAACCATTGCTCCTGGAATGCTGCCAATACCTCCGATTACCGCGCCGATGAACCCTTTCAGCCCGGTTACCACTCCGATAAATGGGTCAAAAGCAGGGTAGCGCATACCCCATAAGATAGCACCGGCTCCGGCATATGCGACGCTCAAGGCAAATGCAAAAGCGATGACACGTTCTACATCGACACCCATCAGCGTAACCATTTCCATATCCTGGCTGACGGCACGCATCGCTGTACCGATTTTGGTATTGTTCACGAGGAAAGTGAGAATCGCAAACAAGAGCAATGCAATCACGATAATGAAGGGTGTGACCATCGGAATCACGATATTGCCAATTTTGATCGGTGTATCGAGAAACGCAGGATGAGGGAAGCCTTTCGCACGAGCTGTCATAAAGATGATAACAGAGGCCTGAATGACCATCGATACTGCGAAGGTGCTGGTAAAAGCAGCCATTTTATAGGCTCTCAACGGCCGATAAATAAACCGGTTGACGATCAGCACTACCGCAATTGTGAAGGACAACCCCAATATAAGTGCAAGTGCCAGTGGTACACCATAGGCAATTGCAGCCCACATCGCTGTGAAACCAGCGAGCATGAAGAAGTCCCCATGAGCCAGATTGATCAGTTTAATGATTCCATAAATAATTGTATAACCGATCGAAATCAGGGCATACATGGCTCCAAGGGACAACCCCAGGACAACAAACTGAAAAAAACTAGATATTGTCATGCTTGATTACCTTTTTCCAATTTCCTTTTCATTGTAAAAGACTCGCGCAGCAACAAACGTAACAAAGGTACCTTAGAATGCCTCCTGATTAAAACACACATTTTCCCTTTTGGGTATCAAAAAGCCGTGTTTTTTGTCAATTGTCTTTATTTTTCCCAAAAATAAGGAAGTTTGTCAGTCAATTTTTATGACCATAATGTTATATTTCTTTATGATATCGTGATTCGATTTCCTTGATCTTGTGGTAAAGGAAGCGATTTACCGGAACGTCAATTCCCAATTGATCCGCCATCTTCAGGACAGTTCCGGAAAACAGTTCGACCTCGGTGGGTCTCCCTGCAAGGGAATCCTGACGCATCGATGGCATCAGTTCAGGGTTGAACGGCTCAATCACCTTCATCCAATCATCAATATCCTGATTGGTCAGTTCAATACCTTTGGCGGACGCGATTTGTTGCACTTCTCTCATGGCGGCAAGCATGGTAGTTCGGGGTTCTCTATCCACCTGCGCGCCACCATAGTTCGTCTCATAGGCTGTGGTTACCTGATTGATTCCAACATTCAGCATAAACTTATTCCACATCACTTTTTGAACGTCACTGGCAATCCGATATTCGATTCCAGTCTTTATAAAAAGTTCAGTGAGGGCAGTGATTTTCGGGCTGATCCTGTTGTCTTTTTCTCCGATGATTAAATAACCGGCATTGCTGTAAATCAACTTATTATCCTCACGTGTTGCATCCATCCCCTGTGCAACACAATAGACAACCTTATCCTCGCCGAGGGTGTTGCCGATAATTTCTTCGCTCGAAATCCCGTTTAATAAGGAAAGCAGGATTGTTTTCGAACCGACAAAAGGGGCGGCTTCCCGGATAGCGCCTTCTAAAGCAGGAAACTTGACCGCAAAAATCATCAGGTTAACCGGATTGTGGGGTTCTTCTGATGACAGATAGCTGAAATCGCACTTCTCGCCGTTACAGTAAATGCCATTCATTTTATACCGTTGGATTCGTGTCGGATTGGCTATAAAACTGACGTTTTCTTTTCCCAAGGCATCGGTTAACAGTTTTCCAAAAAGGATCCCAAGGGCTCCCTGACCAATGATTGCAACTGTTTGAATGTTCATCTTGAAATATCCTTCTATCTTACGCTTGTGTTAATCGCTGAAGTCCTTTATCAACCATGACGACAAAATCCTGGACATTGGCAACGATGCTTTTTGCTGTCAAACTACCCCGATCACTTAATTTGTTCAAGGCAAATTCAGAAATATCGATCGAATAAATGAAAAGAGGCCTGACAGTGCCATTGACCACGCGAAAGCAGGGCGTCATGTTTCCTACGGCTATCGTGTGAAGCTGCGTCGCCATACAAATAACGGTGGTGGCATCTTTAATCATCTCACGCATCGCGGACTGACCTTCGTAATTATTGGCTATTACCCCCGGTAGAGGACCATCATCTCTGATCGATCCGGTGAGGACGTAGGGAACTTTCTTTTTCCAACAGCTGTAGATGATGCCATTATCAATCTGATGATCGCGAATAAACTGATCGATCGAGCCGCTTTTGCACACCTCATTAATCAAATCCAGATGGTGATAATGGCCGAAGGGATGAGAGATCTGAGTGTAGATATGTTGACCCAGCGCTGTCCCAAAATAGGACGCTTCCAGATCATGGGTTGCCAATGCGTTTCCTGCCAAGATTCCATGCACGTAGCCACGCTGGATGAGATTGCTCATCGCAGACCGCGCATCAGCGTCGAATGCACAGGCTGGCCCCATCACCCAGACAATTTTTCCATTTTCTTTTTCATATTCCAGCAATTGATACAGCGAATCATAATCCTTTGAGAATGCTGTCTCCCTGCTGCGGCCAGAACGAAAGGAAAAGGATTCTCCTTTTTTCTTGTCTTCCATGAAGGGGACTTCGTGTAGGTAAATTCCATCATCACCATTCTCAGTCCTGCCAACGATCACCCGATCACCAATTTTCAAATGCCTTAATTCAATTACTTTTAACCGCTCTTCCTCTCCAATCACAACGCAGCAGTCCATCCGGGATTCTTCAGCAAGCACCCATTTTCCATTGAGCTTGTAATATTCAGGAAAAATTGAAGTTGCATGGTATTGATCCGGTGCGACGCAATTTTTTTCAACTACTTTCCAACTTACATCTGGTGCATTCCGAAAATGGTCGGTGCTGAAATCCGGTTCAATAAATTGAGGTAATTGAATTGACATGAGCTTTATTTCCTTCCCAGTAGTGAAATAGCCTGTCTACCGTAAGCAAGAATGAACTCACCAATGCCATTCGTAATTACGGAGATGAGAATAAAGGAGCTGAATGAAAATTGATAAATTCCACTCATGGTACTGACTAAATTTGAACCAAAGCCGGGAATAAGTCTTCCCAGAACCTGAAAATTGAGGAATTCTACGGTCACTTTCCAAGATGAGAGGGTAAAGATGTCTTCTCGTTTTCGAAGTCCCGGATTTCGTGAATTCCCTTCCTGTTATGATATTCAATTATACAGGAGAGTATGTTTCCAATCAGCACTGAAAAAACGACGTGAAGAGAATTCATGATGGCACTAAGAAACAAAGTGAATGGTCCGTTGCTGTGGACAGGACACCGAATATGGCGTAGACGATGAAACTGGAAAATATCTCCAGCAGCGCGTGATCATTGATGAAGCTATTTTTATGGTTTCGTATGGATTTTTTAAATGACGCATCGACCTTATAGAAATCCATAATAATCATGGTAAACTGATATTTTAGCTGGCAAATTATGAGCATCCATTCACGAAAAAATTCTCATATTCAGATCTGCCTGAAAGAATCGGTGCAGTCTGAAACAATGAACGGTTTTGAAAAATACCGGCTCATTCATGAAGCGCTGCCTGAGAAGGATTTTCACAAGTTTGATATTTCAACTTCTTTCCTGGGTAAGAAAATAAGTGCGCCGTTAATGATTTCGTCCATGACCGGGGGAACTGAATCGGGAGAAACGATCAATCGTCATTTGGTGGAAGCAGCGGTAAAAGAGCAGATTCCATTTGCGATCGGGTCCATGCGCATTTATCTAGAACAAAACCGACTCTCGGAGTTGCGAAAGCTGCGTGACCATGCGGTAGCGATTCCAATTCTTGCCAACATTGGAGCAGTCCAATTGAATTATGGCCTGAAAATTGACCAGATAAAACAAATTGTAGATTCGGTTGAGGCGGATGCCCTGATCCTGCATTTGAATGCAATTCAGGAAGTGTTTCAGCACGCCGGAGACCTGAATTTCTCTGATCTATTAAGAAAGATAGAAGAAGTCAGGAGTCAAAGCGATGTACCCGTCATTATAAAGGAAGTTGGATTTGGTTTTTCCGTGGAAACAGCTGGTAAGTTACGGGAAATCGGTATTGAATGGCTTGATATTGCCGGTGCGGGCGGAACTTCCTGGATCAAAGTCGAGGTAGCCAGGGATAGGTCCGAATTCACTCATAAAATGGTTGCTCCGTTTTACTCATGGGGAATTCCGACAGCAATCAGTCTTGCGCGAATTCATCAGGCATATCCGGATATGAATTTGATCGCTTCCGGTGGTATTCGCAATGGCGTTGAAGTTTGTAAAGCGGAATACCTGGGCGCCAAGTTGAGCGGAATAGCAATCCCATTATTAAAACCCGCGCTGGAAAGTGCCGAAGCAGCGTGCAAAGTTATCGATCAATTTAAGTTTCAATATCGCACTGCGAAGTTCTGTTCCAGCGGAATAGAATCGATTTAAGAAAATAATTCGTAATCCTCAATAAGAGGTGATAATTCATTCATGGCGACAGAAAAAGCACTTTCAGAAAAAACTTTTTCCAAAAATAAACAAGCCTCTATGCTCAAGCAGGCGGTTGAGCAGATTCTCTCAGCGGTGGGGGAAGACCCAAACCGTGAAGGGTTGAGCAAAACCCCTGCACGGGTGGCAAAGATGTACGAGGAATTATGTGCAGGCTACAAACAAACCCTCGATGAGGTTGTGAATGGCGCCATCTTTCATGAGACCGCAGCAGGAATTGTGCTTGTCAAAGATATTGAATTCTACAGCCTGTGCGAGCACCACATGCTGCCTTTTTACGGGCTGGCGCATATCGCTTATTTCCCTGATCAAAAAATAATCGGGCTATCGAAGATTCCAAGAATCGTGGAGATGTACGCCCGTCGGTTGCAGGTGCAGGAACGATTGACGACAGAAGTACGGGAAGCAATCGATCAGATGTTACAGCCTAAGGGTACGGCAATTATCGTTGAAGCCCAACACCTCTGTGTAATGATGCGGGGTGTAAACAAGACACAGGCGTCGATGGTCACGACCTCATATAGTGGCATCTTCCAAAGCGACGAAAAATTACGGCAGGAGTTTCACCAGCTGGTGTATAGACAAGAGAATAACTAATGTGTAAACAATGACCGAAGGATTGACTCAAATCCGTTATAATCCAATTATCGATAACATGACAAATAGTTGAACAAGGATGAAATATTATGGATATTTTCCAGAAATGCTATGAATTTCAAGATGATGAAGCGCTCGCAGACCGCGGGCTTTACCCCTTCTTTTTACCGCTAACCGAAAACGAAGGAACCGTTGCTTCTTACAAAGGGAAGAAGCTCATTATGTGTGGATCTAATAACTATCTAGGCTTGACTGCCCATCCCAAGGTAAGAGAGGCTGCGATTGATGCCATTCGAAAATATGGTACCAGTTGTACCGGTTCGCGGTTTCTGAATGGATCGCTGGAATTACACGAGACTTTGGAACACGAATTAGCCGATTTTGTCGGCAAAGAAGCCGCCCTGGTTTTTTCAACCGGTATGCAGGTGAACCTGGGGACGATCAGCAGTCTGGTTGGCAAAGGAGACTATGCAATTCTGGACAAGGAAGCGCACGCAAGTATTTATGATGGTGTGCGTCTTTCCTATGGCAAACTGGAGCGCTTCAACCATAATGATATGGCTCATCTTGAACGGGTAATGGCGTCAATTCCTGAGGATGCAGGCAAGTTGGTTGTGGTAGATGGGCTGTTCAGTATGGGTGGCGATCTGGCACCGTTAGACCAAATTGTACCGATTGTCAAGAAATATAAAGCCCGTTTGATGGTGGATGATGCCCATGGAATAGGAGTGACTGGAAAAGGGTTCGGAACCAGTGCTCAATTTGGCCTGACCGATGAGGTTGACCTGATTATGTCTACCTTCAGTAAGAGTTTCGCTTCTCTGGGCGGATTTATTTCCGGTAAAAGTGAAGTTATTAACTTCGTGAAGCATTTTTCACGCTCACTGATTTTCAGCGCCAGTGTTCAGCCAGCCAGTGCGGCTGCAGCGCTCGCCTCCCTTAGGATCATGCGTGACGAACCGCAATGGAATGCGAGATTGATGGTAATTGCTGAAAAAATGCGAAACGGGTTAAAGCAGCTTGGTTTCAATATTGGCAATACTGTCTCACCAATTATCCCGGTGATCATCGGCGACAATGAAATGACATTTAAAATGGCGCGTGATTTGTTCGATCGCGGAGTTTTTGTCAATTCTGTAATCGCCCCTGCAGCTCCTGTTGGAAGCCAGATGCTCAGAACCAGCTACATGGCGACCCATACTGATGAACAGCTGGACAAAGTTCTGGAAATCTTTGAAGTTGTTGGAAAACTGAACGGCTTAATTTAGAGCAAATGCTGCATTTGCCAATTTTTCTTTTCGATATCGATGGCGTTTTAATTCAATCCCATGGGTATCGAAAAGCTTTTTTTAAAACTGTTGCATCCTATTTCGATCAATTTGGGTTGAGTTGGCTGACACTGGATGAAACGGTATATCATGATTTTATTCATAGCCCATTCACTGCAGAGTGGGATATGGCTCCTCTTACAATTGCTGCCTTTTTGGACTGGTATGCCACCATAAATCCACGGATACTTCCTTACCCCGCCTTGAAAAACATCAACAATCTGCCGGAAGTTGAGAATGGGTCAAGCTTTTCTGCTGAATTAATGAAGTTGATTCGGTTGATGGCGGAGGTTTTTGGGAATCAGGTGAGACCAGTTGAAGCGATCTATCAGGACTGTGTGGATCGGGGCCGTGCATCTTTTTTTCCAACACTATCCCAAGATGCCATTTTAGGGGAGATACTCCACGACTCATTGAATCCGCAAACCTCACAAATCTTTCAGAGGCTGGAGACTTTCCTGCTGGGCTCCAGCCAGTTTGAAACAACTTTTGAAATTGCGCCGGAAGTTTACACAAAGTCAGCCTTGGAAACCGAAGATGTTCTGCTACTGTCACCCCGATGGCGAGAGAGAATTAAAACCGGAATTAATAAAGAATTTTACGCCTCTGTGATTACCGCCCGACCCAATGTCCCAGATCAGACGCAAGAAAAACGGGTTTTTTCCGCCATGCCGGAAGCAGAATCAGCGTTAAAAATTTTAGGATGGGATCAAGGCGTTATACCGGTGATTGGTGCCGGCTCAATCAATGTTTTTGAAGCCAGACGGAATATTCCGTTTAACATAACCCTGAAACCTGCTGCGCTGCATGCATTGACTGGCATTTTCCGCGCAGTCGGGATGGATGAAGAGGATGCCTTTGATGAAGCAGACCATGTTATCAGCCAGCAAAGCCTTTCCGATTTGGCTATTTTAAAGCTGAAATCGCTCTTCCAGGTGGAATGCCCGCTGGAAATCTTTGTATTTGAAGATTCCGTTTCGGGCATCGTTTCATCAATCGAAGCAGTGAAATATCTCAATTCGGCAGAGATTCCAGCCACTTTATTTAAAGCTGGAATTCAGACGAGTGAGCCTAAAAGTGATCGTCTGAAAGCGATTGGGGCAGAGGTTTTCCCCGATATAAATCAGGCTTTAACTTATGTTTTTAAACAGAAAATAAATCCTTATTAAGCTCAAAGGATAATTCCTGTTACTATTAAAAACAAAAGATGCGCGGATGATTCGAACTTTTTTTTGATGGAATTCGTCTACAAAACAGAACTTTCTCACGATAGTTCATGATGATTCTAATTTGACAATGTGTTTTACGTCATCAATCTATCGTGAACTTAGTGAATACTGAAGGGAGAAAAATGAAGAATAACAAAGTAGTGTCAAAAATCGTTCTTCTTACGTTTGCAATGATTCTGGGATTATCGGTCCTGGCGTTTGGTCCTGCAGACCAGGTGCTATGGAAAACTTACATGCCTGATACGCGCGCGACAATGACACCGAGCCCAACCAGTTCAACAGTTATTAAAATACGAAACATTGTCACCGGTGGTGGAATTGTGCTGAAGAACCCAACTGGCGGCGTTACGCTGCGTCCAAATGCAGTCTCCATTTACAACCCTCCAATCAGTCCGATGGTTACGGCTACTCCGATGAATATTATCCCACCGGTTATCTGGCAGCCAACCCCGGCGCCTACCTACCCACCGGTTGTTATTAATTATCCAACTGCGGTTCCGAGACTTCTATACGACTGTAACGTCAGTGTGCAACGCCCCTATTTTTATGAGCAATTTGCGCCAGGTGAAGATTTTGATTTTGAGGTTGTGTTTACAAATACCGGCACGCAGGAATGGAACACTGATATTGATGTGATGCAATATACTGGCTGGCGAATGGAGATTGAAGGGAAATATCTCTATGATCTGGATAAAGATTATCCGTCAGCACAGATTGTTCTGCCTGGGCAGTCAATTCGTTGGAAAATTCGTATGGAAGCCCCCAAGGAAAAAACCAATGACCAGAATAAATATTTCTCGACCTACTACCTTGTGAGAGGGAAAGATTTTGAAAATGGACGCTTCTGCCCATTCTCACTTTACGTTTACGTACCCCAATAGAAATAAACCCAAAAACACTTGAATAAAAAAAGGGATCAATTCCCTTTTTTTATTCAAGTTTCAATTTATAACATAACAGAATTGCTACATTTCCTGTCTGCCAGAAAGTGCTCTCAGTAGCGTGTTTTGGTCGGCGTATTCCAGTTCGCCACCGGAAGGAAGCCCTCTTGCCAAACGGGTAATACGGATTGGCGTATCTGCCAGCTTGCGTTGAATGTACATTGCCGTCGCATCCCCCTCCATAGAGGGGTTGGTAGCGATAATCAGCTCTTTATATGGATGCTCCGCAATCCTTTGAAAAAGAGGAGCGAGCCGGATATCTTCCGGATTGATCCCTTCAATTGGGGAAAGCAGCCCATGGAGCACATGATACTTTCCAAAGAAGCCACCGGATTGCTCCAACACAATCACGTCCATTGGAGACTCTACCACGCACAGCACTGAATTGTCTCGTTGATCATTTGCGCAGATTGAGCATAATGGTTGATCTGCCAGCGTAATATTGAAACACTCTTTGCAGATCCCGGTTTGCTGTTTGAGGTTAGTGAGCGCAGTTGCCAGATTTTCGCCGATCTCGGTATTATTTTTTAATAGAAAAAAAGTGAGACGGGAGGCGGTGCGGGGGCCGATTCCCGGTAGGCGCGAAAATGCGTCTATAAGATTTTGTACTGGAGAAGGGATGGACGCCAATGGATCAGAAACCCAATCCAAATGATGATAGCGCTGATCCCATAGAGCCTAAATGGTCATCCTGCAGCTTTTTGCTTTGTTCCAATGCCATATTGATACCGGAGAGCATGATATCCTGGAGCATTTCAGCATCGGTGTCTTTCAGAAATTCAGGATCGATGGTTACCGATTTGCAAACCTGGTCGCCAGACATGACGATTTTTACCGCTCCACCACCCACTGTAGCAGTTACGTCGGTCGCTGCAATGCGCTGCTGTTGTTCTTCCATTTGTTTTTGAAGGTCTTTGAGTTGCTGGCGCATTGCATTTTGATTTCCCTTCATTTGTCCACCGCCACCTACTCTGCCATATCCTTTTGCCATAGTTCTTTCCTCTTATTTCTTTCTCTTTTCTTTATCCTCAACCAGTTTCCCGCCCAGTTGAACAGCCGCATCAACGACAGGTTTTTCATCCATGTTGACAGGATTGTGATCATTAATGATTACCAACGATACCCCGACCGGCTTACCAAGTACGCTGGAGATTGCTGCACTGGTCCAAACCATATTCTTTCGTTTGGATTCCATTCGGTTTTTCAAAGTTTCCCGTAGGAAACCGAGAATCAGGACACCATTACGGACACCCATCAATTTTGCCGGCTTCAATGACGCGGCCAAAATCACATCATGTTGTTTGATTAACTGTATGACCTCCTCCCAAACCTTTTCAATCTCAGCTTTGGTTACGCTAGGATCAGGAGTTTGTCCTTTTCGTATATATACCTGATATCTGCCGCGGATTTGCTTATCTAATAAATCGTCGTCATCATCTGCGTCATCAATTTCTTCCATCGATGACATTGCCGGTTTGGCAATCTTCTTTTCAGCAACTCTGACAGCTATCTCCGGTTCTACTGCTGTAGCACGGCTGGTTTCTGCTGCTGCTTCAGTGATTGCCAATTCCAGACTGAGCCCCGGATACCAGGCTAAACGGCTGTTCACTTCCGCCTGATTGAAAATTCGAATCCATTCCAAAATCCTATCGATCGTCAGTCGGGCAGCCTGCTGGTTCAATGCAGCGCGCGTCTCTTCCGTGACGTCTTCATCTTCCAGCGATCCCAATTTCGACATCATCAACAGTCGCAGATATTCAACGGTTTGCCGCGCGAACTGTCGAGCATCCGTACCGCCATCCAAAGCCTTATGAATGATATCCATCCCGTCTTTCAGTTGCCGATCTAAAAGAGCATCGATCATTTGAATGACTGCAAGGTTGGCAGCTGTTCCCAGGATCGTCTGCGTATTTTTCAATGTGATTGGCTCGCCGGTGGATGAAATCTGATCCAAAATCGTCACAGCATCGCGCATGGCACCGGTTGACTGGCGTGCGATGAGCGTCAGGGCTTCTGGTTCAAATATGAAGTTTTCTTCATTGCTGATTTCGGTCAACCTGCCAACAATTTCGCGAACAGGAAATCTCCTGAATTCATGGTGTTGGCAGCGGGATAAAACCGTGGCAGGAATTTTTTGAAGCTCGGTTGTCGCCAAGATAAACATTGCATGAGCTGGTGGCTCTTCCAATGTTTTCAGCAGCGCATTAAAGGCTGCGGTTGAAAGCATATGAACTTCATCGATAATATAGACTTTCATTCGCCCCAACGACGGTGAGAAGTTGATTTTGTCTCGCAATTCGCGGATATCGTCAACGCTGGTATTTGAGGCGGCGTCAATCTCAATGATATCAAGGAAGCGCCCGTTCTTGATCGATTCACAGATATCGCAGCGGTCGCATGGTCGTTCGCCCAAGTCAGGGTCGGTGCAGTTCACAGCACGTGCCAGCAACCTGGCGACGGTTGTTTTTCCTGTTCCGCGCGGACCGGAAAAAAGATAGGCGTGCGAGAGCCGATCAGACTTGATGGCATTCTTTAAAACGCGAATTACATGGTCTTGTCCAACCACTTCTTCCCAGTCGTTTGGTCGATATTTCCGATATAAAGCCTGGAGTGCCAATCTATGATCTCCTTAAATGTGGGTTACCCCTTCTCAAGGACATACCCTTCGCAGTAATTATACATTGGAGTACAGCTGAATTTCAGAAGCTTCAGAACGCTTGTTGTATTTGTCAGATGCAATCAGGGGATGCGATAGGTTGATTGAATGTTGCCTTCACTGTCTTTCAGCACCACCGTTTCCCCTGGCTGCCAGACGGCCTCTGGGTTTCCCCAATACAATTCAAAGGGTGTGTTATGTCCTGATCGGGTGTACAGGGGTAGGAAAATATTGCGACGCATGATTTGAATGTTCGGAAATGTGTAACTGTTTCCATCAGCATCTTCCAATACCCAGTTTTCCAGTTGGACTGCGGCGTCTGAGTTGCTCACAATTCGTACCATCTCAGTATTACGGTCGCCAACGCCGATAACTTCGGTTATTTTTACAATTGCATCGCGAACCAGCGGTGTCGGTTGACCCGGATCAGCTGTGGATTGTTCAGTCGGTAAAATATCGTAATCAATTTCGAGCGTTGACGCAGGGGTAATCGCTGGCGTCGGAGGAACCTCGTTGACTACCAATTCATAGGGCTTTTGCGCATTACGAATATTTTCCCAATAGTACAACATGGCAAAAGTTGCCCCCGCTGACACAACAATGTTCAGGATCACTAACAGCGCAATTGTCTTCCAGGTTAATTTCATCTAATTCCTTTATGGTTTTACATCCTCATATTTGCCAAAATATAGATGTTGCGGATCAGAAATCGGTTATCTGAATTTTAATGCAGTTCAGGGATTCAGGTACAATGACGGTATGGTCATTCTGGTCGATGGACATAATCTGATACCCAAACTGCCCTCACTTTCATTGAACGATCCGCAGGATGAACGGAAACTGATAGAGATTCTGTCAGAATATGCACGGTTGAGCCGACATAAAGTCATTCTGTTTCTCGACAAGCGGGCAATTGGTCAGGCTTTCGCGAAAACAGTTGGCACAATTAAAATATTTCATGCTGATGAACGGACAACCGCGGATGAAACGATCGTCCATTACCTGCAAAAGCATTCGCCCAAATCACAGACGATGCTGGTGATTTCTTCAGATCATCATGTGCAAATTCAGGCTAAAAGCCTGGGCGCAAAAACACAACGCTCTGAGGAGTTTGCCAAAACAGTGGTGAAACTGTTGCAAAATCCGCCAAGTTATAAAAACAACAAGGCTAAACCAAAAATGGAAGAGCCACTTTCTGCTGAAGAAATGTCAGATTGGATTGATATCTTTAATTCAGGACCCTCAGAGAAATACTCAAAACAATAAGAAATATATTCCAAACGACTGCCGGAATTAAGATTTCTCCGGCTCTGTGATTGACCAGCCAGAACATAAAGATTACCAACAGGGAAAGAATAAAAGCGGTGATCGCCAGTACCAGGACGCCCACAAGGTTGGCTTCGGCAAACAGAATAAAAGTCCAGGCAAACCAGCTCCCCAGCAGGATCAGGAAGTTGACCGTCACGTTTTTTCTGCGATTGATTTGAACCGGATTTGATATCACAAAATACAGCGCTATCCCACTGATTGTCAAGACTAACAACCACAAACCCACAAAGAGCGTTTTTTCAGGAAGGAACGATGAACGGGTGATTGCACCTTGATAGATGTCCATCTGATCATCCATGATCATGCGTGTGATGAAAAAACCGATAAAACCGGTTGTCAACAGAATACTAACCAAAAATTGAATACTTTTTTTCAAAATCGTCCCTTACCCCCTGATACGATTAGTTAAAATCCGGATGATGCCATAATCCATGTAAAAATTGTACTGTAAAACAGGTGTTTATATCCACTTATCAAAGCAGTTTTATGCGAATCTTTGATCTGCGTTCCCAAAAACAGAAAGACCAATACAAAAGGGAATCCCTGCCACAATGCGCGATATCCCCACAGGTTTAATAAAACAACCTGAACGGAATCTGGAAGAGCAGAAGCTGAAGGGATTGATGTATTTTCTGGAACGGGCCCATATAGAACCATCATCCCTGTTGTTAGCAGGAGAGCTGACAACAAAATAAAGAGTAGTCCCTTTTTTGCTCCGAAGGTTTTTACAACGTGGCTGAATGCCAAAAATGCAGCGAAGGAAGGGATCAGCCAGAACAGCGCTCGATTCCAATCACCACCTGATAGCGGGCGAATGGATAAATGTAAGAAACGAAAATCGATCATGAAGATTTGAGTCATCAACCAGATAAACCCGTAAGAGATGAGCAATAACATCAATGTGCTTGGGAAAACTCTCCAGTTGACTTTGCGATTCACTGTTGATTCAGCCTTCAGGTTTGTTGGGAATTTGCTGTCAACGAGATGATTTATGCGGTCGCAGATCAACCAATTTCCCAGGAAGAAGTTAACCGCCAGCAGAATCTCACGCAGAATAACAACCCATGAAGCAGACACGTCTTCGTTCGGGTGTAGATTTCCGCGCAGGGATTTCAATGCATTATAAAGCTCGCTCCCAGGTATCGAAAACTTTCTGGTGGCTTGATAACTTGTGGCAGATTCATCACTCGCTTGTCCATTGACCGGATTGCCACTGACCAGGATGGATGCTGTCGTCCAGTTTTCTGAAGCTTGAAGATTAAAAGGCGCCTGCATACCAATAGCCAGCAAGCCCATTTTCCCAATATCAACAAACGGCTGGGAGGCGAGCAATTGCCTCCCTGACCGGATTCGATCATATTGGCTCAGGCTGCTGTTATCCTCAGACAACGATATAACTTTATTTCCAAGCGCCAGGACAACAAATCCCCGCTGCGCCAGATCAATGGCGAGCGGGGACGTCAGGTTAAGGTTGGAAGATAAAGCGTTGTCGATCAGGATTGCGGATTTTCTGTCCAGCGAACTGGCTTCAATTGGACGGTAAATCCTTCCCAGGAGATAACTGTATTCATCGATCTCCACCGGAATATTATGAATCAGGATCGATCCGCCATCTGTCTCGATCCAGCGGGAGATCGCAGCACTGATCAGCAAGATGGAGAAGATAATAAACCATCGCCTCCTCGAAGAGGCAAAATGCGGGGCGCCCAACCTTTATGAATTAGCGGACCTGGATGGAGAAAACGATATCATCTAACGTTTCCAGCGCCGGCTGCCAGGAGTCCGCTGGAACGTTGGTCCAATCAACGGTGGTTGGATCAGTGGGGCCACTGATCATGGTATTGCTGATCGGAATGATTACAGAGAGATAAAACCTGCCATCCTGTGACATTCCCTGAAAAGTGTAGAAAAGGTTGTCGTTGGAAACAGGATCACCCTGATTGCCATATGCTGTAACGAATCGAATGCCGGAACCATTAATCGGATCAAGTTGCATCGGCACCAGTTGAACCAGCTGGGTAGATTCCTGGTAAGGCAGAAACGGAATTGGCGCGGTGAAGGCAGCAGTGGCAGCACCTTCATTGGCGGCGTTGATCATCGCGGTGAGGTTGACTGCATGCTGGTAAATCTCAGGATTGACTGAGGAAAGCCCACTGACGCTGAAGGCTGTCGCTTCTGGAGCGATCTTGTTCTCTTTGAAAAAGTCTTTTAATAAGATCGAGGCGCTCGATATTCTTGCCAATGTCAATGATTGTCCGGCTGGTCCGGCTTCATTATTGACTACTGTCAGACACTCCGAATTTGTCGATGGCGCTTCAAGCTCGATAGTAGCGGTCAAATTGCTGCAGGACAGGCGTGGGCTCTCTGCACCAACCGCTGAAACCGCGATCAGGATCAGCACTGTCAACAGCGCGCTTAGGATGAGTTTCGATTTCAAGGTTTTCATTTTGTTCTCCAAACTAATAATCATCAAATTGACGATATCAATCTAAATTCTAACAAGGAATGTCAGTTTCCGCTGCGGCGTCACTTTCAAGGTCCAGCGTCATGTAATAAGTCCCATCGGAAAATCCACGTGCCAGGTAATAATTGCGTGTCCCGATGGCAGCGATTACTGAAAGGCGTTTCTTTCCTTCCAGAATGGCAATCTCTTTGGCCTTTTCGATAAGTGTTTTTCCGAAACCGCTGTGTTGTGCAGCTCCTTCAACATTACTTCCTACGTCAACGCTTTGTCCATAGATGTGAATCTCGCGAATGATCGCAGCATCTCTCAAGTCATCAATGTCCAACCCTGGATCTGTTTGCAGTGGAATAGATAAACGCAGGTAACCGATCAATTTATCTTTGGAGGTGACAATCTCAAGAAAGTGCTCTTTGGCATGAGCCGGATAGTAAACGGTATCTTGGATAGTCAGATCCTCTTGATCAACAGCTTGTCCACGTATTTCCCTGCAGCGGATACATTTGCAGCTGCCGCCGCTTCGTTTGACCAGTTTCTGCACATCCATGCGCAGGCTCGATCTGGTTGATCCTGCCACGATATGATGGGATGGGATATCGCGGATGATGCGGTTGATGCGACAATAGCGCGGCACCGTCATTTTCAACCCGGCGATCAGGGAGATCAAGGTATCTGTATCATAGGGATGGTATAGACCGTTTTTCCACTGCTGATAGAGGTCGGAGTTCTCCAGCAACTGGGTGGGGTAAATTTTCAATTCATCGGGACAGAACCCCAGACCGGAATCTGATTCCAGCCACAAACGGGCAAAATCCTCTTTATCCATCTCTGCCGTGGTTCCCAACAGGTTTGGCATCCAGTGCATCACCAGCTTGAATCCAGCCTCACGGCACAGCGCAGTCGCTTCCAGCGCCTGTTTGACAGTGTGTCCGCGGCGATTGACAGCGAGAATCTCGTCGTTCAAACTCTGAATCCCCAGCTGAATTTTGGTGACTCCCAGTTTTCTCAGGAACAGCAATCGCTCTGCGTTGATCTCGTCCGGCCGGGTTTCAACGACCAAACCGACATTCCTGCATTCGGAAGTCTCATTGATACGCTGCGCTTCCTCAAGCGAACTGGAATCTAAACCATTCATCGCGTCCAGACATCGCTGGACAAACTCCTTCTGATAGGCTTCCGGATAGTACGTCCAGGATCCTCCCAGAATCAATAATTCGATTTTGTTGGTCGGGTGACCAACCGCCTGATAGGTGTTGATGCGGGATTGAACCTGCAAGTAAGGATCAAAGTCATTTTGATAAGCGCGTGCTGCTCCCGGTTCGTCTGGCAGATAGCTTTTAGGCATACGTGCATCGCTGGGGCAGAAAATACACTTACCCGGGCAGGGATAAGGGCGCGTTAACACGGTTACTGTGGTTACGCCGCTTAATGTGCGCATAGGTTTCATTCGAATTTTGGCGAGCAGCGCCTCGTCTTCTTCGATTTCCCCGCTCTCCACCATTGCACGGTAGACAGTAACAAGAACGTGTTTGGAGATATTTCCGCGCTTGGCAACTGGATAGCGGCGGATTGTCTTAAAGGTGTCTTCCCCTGCCTGGATTTCGCGCAGGATAATTTTTGCAGTTTCCACCATGTCTGGGGTAATTTTGCGCGCTTTTTCCCATTCAGCGACGTCTTTAATTTTCGCTCTGTCCTTAGGTAGGTTACTGGCCATCGATACCACTTTCAGAAAAAATTCGTTCCAGTAATTGGCCCCTTTCTTCGGGAGTCATAAAGCGATTAAGCGCAAGATTGGTAAATTTAATCGTCAGGAGTTGCGTGCTCAGATGCTTTCCATCATAGAAAACATGTCGGTCGATGGTGGCTTCGCTGGTTTCCGGCAGAAAAAATGCCTGGTCGAAAAACAGATTGCCGAGGCCGTAATGAAGGAAACTGTCTTTAGAAATGTCGAATGCCATTGGGATGTGCGACTGGCTGCCGCTGACGATTACAGCGCCGGCGTCTGCTAAAACTTGAAAATCATCGTATATTTGCTGGTTTGGGTAAAGATTGTAGTATTCGATATGCTGGAGTGTGATAACAGGCAGGTACCCCTGTGATTTGAGCGTTTTTATTTGCTCGACGATTTTCGGAAAATCGCAATGGATTGCACCCGGGCGGGTCGCTGATGCTGAAGAATAACCGATCTCTTTAGCGTTGCAGCCGATAAATGCAAACTGATTGCCATTATGCGTGATCAGCAGCGGTTGAGCGGCTTCTTCGATGTTTATACCCCCACCGTAATAAGGGATCCCAGCCTCTTTATAGAGGTCAAGCGTATAGTACATCGCTTCGTCGCCGTAATCCTGGAAGTGATCGCCATCCAGCTCAACGATATCTGTCCCGATAAAAGTAAGCAGATCCAACGCCCGCTTTTTGCTGCAGAAACGCAGCACTGCGTAATCCTCTTCGGTTTGCTGGCAAACCGGTGCAAAAGGCACTTCATTATTGATGTGCAGAATGTCGGCGTTGCGCAGTTCGGGGAAAATATTGGTTGCGGGGTATTCCGGACCGAGCGCATCCATGTAACTGGCGGTGCCGCGCACCATGGCAGTAACACCGGTGAGCATCAACGTGGTCATTTTGCTTTCATCACGGTTTTGTATTGGGACTGCTTCCCAGTTGGGGAAGTCTCCCAGCTCAGAACCATTCTGTGTGATCAATGGCCAACCAGATGCTTCAAATCCTTTATCCAGCGGATTTTTCCCATCAATGGCGAGCACTTTCAAACGCGGATCAAGCTGATCAAATGGCAGGATAATCCATGATCTGTCAATAATAGCCTGATGGATCGCCTGTTCTGTGTCATTTACATAACTGATCTGACGGTTAGCTGGCTGCCCAAGTGATTCAAATACCGGTCTTTTTGAAGAGCCTGTAAGAATAATTCCAGAAATGAAATTTGAGTCAGGTGTGGAGGGTTTCTCAGATTGCCAGAAATCAACAAGCGTTTCCAGAGGAATTCCATCAAGTACGGTATCAAACCGCGCAGCAAGTACGTAGAGTGTTCGGCTTGGGGTATTCTCTGCATACGCGCAGCTGAAAGACTGGATAAACAGGATCAATGAGAGGGCGGCGATCCAAAACACAATTTTCAATGACTTTTTCATTTTCACTTCTCTATTATAAGAGATAAGCCTCACTACAGAGGTGGATATTCCCTTCATATGTAAAGCTGTTGCGGGTTATTCGCTGCTTTAGCCTGGATCATCTCTTATAATTGGAACTATGAAAAGGAAATGGTTATGGCTTTGGGGGCTGACCGCGATCGAATCGCTGATCGCAATCTTGTTGATTCTCAGACTGCCATCTGAACAGAAAAGTGCTGTGTTGTTGGGGTTATCTTTTTCGCGACTGATCATGGTTGGCTGGATGTTGATGGCGGCACTGCTATGCTTTTTTTTGATCAAGAAAACCATTCATATGCCTGAAGAGGAGTTTGTTGCGAAAGATCCAGTCCGACAGCAGGCTGTTGGATGGATCGGGATTTTGAGCGGTTTCTTTGTCGGCTTGCTGTTCCTGTTTTTCAGCCCTCCAATGGGGGCCAGCGCCTTTTCGCGGGCAATTTTTGAGCGGATTAAGCCATTTCTGATCTGGGGCACAGCGTTCGCAATTCAGGTCGTTTTGCTCTTGATTTGGGCAAAAATCGAAAAGACAAAAGGTTTGGTATTACAGGGCTGGCTGCGTACTGCACTGCTGCAGTTGATCGGGTTCACCATTTTTATCGCATTTATCCAATTCAGTCTGAATACCGGACTGGGCATGACAGCCATCTCAGGTACTTTTTACCGGCAGGGCGTCAGCCTTTTGGAAGGGCAGCTGTTGATTCCATTGCTCCTTATTTTTGCGCTGATGTTGGTTTACAACCTTTCTTTCTATATGTCTGAAGGAATGATCACAATTTCCAATACCCGCCAAAAGCTGTTATTTGCACTGGTGGCAGTACTCATCTGGGTGGTGACTGCGATCGTGTGGATCGAAATTCCGTTTGAAGGGCGCAGTTATTTCCTGCCCGCTTATCGACCACCGAATTACAACTTCTATCCTGCATCTGACGCTGAAAATTACGATATGCTGGCACAGAGCCTGTTGATTGGCAATGGGTTTTTCAATGGGCTGATTGTTGTGCGTCCAATCTATGTGCTTTTCCTGTCGATCCTGCACCTGTTCGCCGGGAACGACTATATGCAGCTGACGAATCTGCAAATCATCGTACTCGCAGCTTTTCCGGTGCTGGTTTTCACGCTTGGTTGCCAGCTCAAGAAGCCCTTTGCCGGGTTGTTGGTAGCGATCTGGGTTGTACTGCGGGAAGTCTATAGCATTCGGCTGACGCCGATCGTCCAAATCTCGAACAGCCGTTTATTGATGTCCGATCTTCCCACGGCATTATTGGTTGCCCTGTTACTTAACAGCATTGTCGCTCTGTTGAAATCTGCCGGGTCACGCTCAAGGTGGGCATTAATTTCCGGAGGGATCTGCGGAATCGCCGTTTTATTGCGCACCCAGATGCTGATATTCGTGCCAGTCATCACTTTGCTTCTTGTGATTGGAAAGATTGAAAAGCGGGAAAAAACCTCTCACATGGTACGAAATATTGCGCTGTTTATGATGGCAGTTTTCATTGTGATTTTGCCCTGGTTTGTGATGAATGCGTCTCAACCGAAAGTTCAATCTGGGAGGGATCAATCCGAAGGGGCATACCTTTTGACCCTTTATCGAAATGCTGCCGGGATGCAACAACAAAATGATTCGGTTGCGGCTGTTTCGAATGAAGGAATTCTGAGCATCGTCAAAGATCATCCGTCGGAGATTTCTGCTGCGATTGGTGCGCATTTCTTTAATAATGTTTTGTCATCCCTGCTGGTGCTCCCGGTTCGAACTTCACGAATGGTGGTCGATATCAGTCAGTGGTTCAACGATCCCACTGTCTTCTGGTATCGGGAGACCTCCAGAGAGGCAATTGAATCGAATACCCTGCTGATCCTGGTTTATGGTTTCCTGATTGCCTTCGGCATCTTGGAAGCATACAGGCGCAATCGATTCAGCGGATTAATCCCTTTGATTTTCTTCCTTACCTATGCGTCAGGAAATGCCATCGCATTGACATCCGGGTTTCGTTTTATTCTGCCAGTGGATTGGGTGTCTTTGTTCTACTTTGGATATGGACTGGTTTCGATTTTTCAATATCTGCTCGATTTGATTGGGGAAAACC
Organism: Chloroflexota bacterium; assembly: GCA_012799995.1. GTDB lineage: Bacteria > Chloroflexota > Anaerolineae > Anaerolineales > Anaerolineaceae > Flexilinea. The sequence continues at coordinate 24,380 of JAAZKE010000097.1, forward strand.
CAAGGGTTCATGCCGGGAATGATATTAAACCTATAGAAGTCCAGATACACAAACCCAAATACCGCGTGGCAGTTCCAATCCTTTTGATGCTCGGATTGCTGTTGCCATTGGCGAATACCATCATCCCGTATCGGTTTAGTGAACCTACGCCCATTTATGAGTCCTGGTCACAAGACAATCCGGAAGTTGCTTCTAAAATCGCTTTTGTAGCGCAATCTACGCCAGTTGATGCTGTTGGACTGGAAATAATTACCGGCAGAATCGTTTATCCTCGTTTTTACAAACCGACTGAGGGGGATTCCGGCGGTAACTCATCGGTCAAAAGAGAAGCGTGTTTTGGCAGAATGGTTTGGATGTTGGTCAATCATAAGGTGCAGACTATATCTCTGCGAACTGACGATACAGCGCTCATTCAAAATCCGTTTCCTGATCCTTTGGATGTGCTTATTGTGGGGAGACAGCGGGAGGATTATTTCGAAGCTTATATGATTGAGCCACTCGATCAATCCATCCCAGCGATTTACGCCTCGGAATAAGATAATTTAAGGAATACACATGTAAGATTAATAGAAATGCCAGAAATTCGCCGCTGTTTTAAACAGCATGAACCCTTCATTTTAGAAGCGATCAGTGAAAAGTATCGGATCAGTATGGTTCATGGCGGCTTATTTGATAAAAGTGAGCTGCTGGCTCAACATCTACTCAGTGAAACAGTTTTGAAAAGCATAGTAGAAAGTTTTTCGCGGCGGACGCTTGTAGCGTTAGCAGATCTGATACAACATCAACAAATTCACTCTGACGCTTTTTTCAGAAAGTATGGTGAGATCCGTGTGATGGGAGAAGCTCGCTTCAAACGCGAACGTCCTGACCGGACACCGGAAAATTCCAGCGAAGAGTTGTTGTATGCTGGAATTCTTTTTCGCGGAATGTTTGATGAAGGAAATGGGTTGATGGAGTATGTGTTTATTCCATCGGACCTGCTTCCATTGCTGCCCAAAGTAGAAAGCACAACAACACCTGCTGAGCTAAGACCGGGAACCCTGATCATTCGCCCGGCAGTTCCAGAAGAAACTCGGTGGATTGTTCGCGGGAACGATGAAATTTTGGATATCAGTTGTTTGATTCTGGCGTCTATTCGCATTGGACAGGACCTTGCGGCGATTTATCCGGTTTATGAACAGATGAAAACTGACTTTACCAAAAGTCTCTTACATGTTGCTGAAATCCTGGATGAGTCCGATCAACCCAACGTGACCACTGCGCAACTCTTTCTGCAAAAGGATCGAATCCCGGCGTTGCTGCAGCTGTTTCAGGTTTGGCAGAACTCTGAGTCATTCGATGAATTGAGCTCTATAGATAAAATCAAAATCGACTCACACTTCCAATATGATCCGCTGGCGCTGCGTACAGTGTTGTTGGATATGCTGGCGATGATCCGCAATAATCGCTGGTGGAGTATGTCCGGTTTTATTGCTGCGGTCAAGAGCAACCATGGTGATTTTCTGCGCTCACAAAATGTAAAAGACAGCTGGTTAATTCAGAATACTGAGCAAGTCGATTCCACAAAATGGGAGAATATCGAAGGCGTTTATCTTACCTCCCTGATCAATGGACCATTGAAATGGTTGGGAATGGTTGACCTGGGATATTCAGAAGATCAAAGAGAATCAGAGAAATCTGAGGCCAGTGCCTTTCGCCTCAATCAGATTGGCATTACGTTTCTGAGCGCGGATAACGAGCTGAGTCAACTTGTTTTTCATGATAACAAACAGTACCGGGAAAAACAGAATCCAACCATTACAATCGATGGGAGAATCACTGTTACCAGGACGGTCTCCCGCATTTTGCGCTACCATATTGCCCGTTTTTGTGAATGGGAGAAGATTCAAAAAGAACTTTGGCGATTTCGCGTTACTCCTGCTTCGCTGCGTAAAGCCAGAGAATCTGGTCTTAATGTGAATGCGTTTGTCCGTATGTTGAAACGAACCAATGAAAGAGGCTTTCCAGTTAAATTGGAGCAGGCGATCAGCAAATGGGATCAGGATGAAACGCAATCGACCATATTTGAAGCAACACTGTTAACAGTAACCGACCCTGCCTGGATTGACGCATTGATGTCATCGCGGGATGCAGCGCACTGGGTGGAGCAGCGATTGAATGCGAACACTGTCGTCATTAAATCTAAAGGAATCGAAGCCGTCCGCCGGGTTTTAATCGAAAAGAGCGGAATATTAACAGAGTGCGATCATTAATGATATTAAGAACGAAATCAGAGAAAGGAATATGATGGAAAGCATTAATGATAAGAAAAACCGATGGGATCTCGACAAGGATAATCCAGATCAGGGAAAAGTCCTTCGAGAAGCACTGCGAAAGGTTAACGATCCAGAGCTGGGATTGAGTGTTGTTGATTTAGGCATGATTCGAAACGTTGAGTTGAAGGACGGGAGGCTGATTATTTCAATGATCCTGACGACTCCATTTTGTCCCTTTGCTGATTCAATGATGGCGGAAGTTAAAAAGGAAGCTGAAGCTGTTAACAACATTGAAGCTGTGGTGAGTTTGATCGCCGAACCATGGGACCCGACCATGATGGAGGATCAGGTCGATTCTGATTGGAACCTTTCTTGAAGCAGGCATTGTGGATAGTTGAATATATCTCTTGATAAGCCGGTAAGAAATTATCCATTTCTTAATTCATTATCAGATCAGCTTCTCATAGAAATCGCCGAATTAATTATGAGATATTGAATAAATTACGCGTAGTGAAAAAGAATGGAATATGTTTTGGTATTATTTCTAAAGTTCATCATGATTCCGGGCTTTTTGGCGCAAAAAACCTTTGCAGAACGAACAAAATTTGCTTGCTATGGTAAAATTGAAATTGGTGTAATTTCAGAGGAAGAAAAGGTAAACTCCTCTATAAATCAGTAAACATAAGGCTGTAAAAATCTGTGTGCAGTAAAAAATATATCTGATAGGAGACGAATCATATTATGGCTAAAAGAGTGTATATTAATGACTTGACATTACGAGATGGGCATCAAAGCACAGCAGCAACTCGAATGACGACAGAACAATGCATGCGTGTGCTGCCGATCATTAAAGATGCCGGTTATGAAATTTTTGAACTCTGGGGCGGAGCAACTCTTGATTCAGCTATTCGTTTTACGAATGACGATCCCTGGGAACGGCTGGAAAAATTCCGTGACGAAATGGGCGGTGGAGATAAAATCCAGGCTCTGTTGCGCGGCCAGAACTTGTTTGCCTACAATCCGTATCCGGATGATGTGCTGTCAGCTTTCATTCGCCAGAGCATTGAAAGCGGCGCCAAGAACATGCGTATTTTTGACGCGCTGAACGACATTCGAAACCTGCGCATAGCCATTATTGCAACAAAAGCCTACGGTGGTATTGTCGAGGCTGCAATGTCCTATACAACCAGCCCGGTGCATACGACCCAGTATTTCATCGATTATGGCAAAACCCTCCTTAGCGAAGGCGTGAACCGCATCGCAATCAAAGACATGGCGGGGCTGTTGCACCCGAAGGACGCTGTTAATCTGTTCCCGGGTCTGCGCAAAGAAATTGACGTACCGATCGTACTTCATACCCACTCTACAACTGGTGTATCTCTGGTCAACCTGGCGCTTGGGATGAAATATGGTCTTGATATGTTCGATACCTGTATCTCCCCATTCGCTGGCGGCCCTTCACATTCGCCGGTGGAAGTGGTTGCTGTCATTGCGGAACGCATGGGCTTAGACCATGGTTTGGATAAAGATGCCATTACCAACGCGCAAGAAAAACTGCGGGTTATCTTTGAGGAACTGAAGGGCAGCATTCCTTCCTTCGGTAAATTCCGCCGCAAGCCAGTCCATTTTGATGACGTCCCAGTAGACAAAGTTGACAGACTGGTGGAAGCAATTTCCAAGGATCCCGAAGATCTTGAAACTGCCATTGAAATGAACCATGAGATCATGGCTGACCTCGATTATCCAGGTTTCGATGACAGGATCTTCGTTTCTCAGATTCCCGGTGGTATGCTCTCCAACCTGCAGAAACAACTGAAAGACATGGGCGTACAGGAAGATATGATGGATGCCGTGATGAAAGAAATCCCGAATGTTCGAAAGGACGTGGGTTATGTTCCGCTTGTTACCCCAACCAGCCAGATTGTCGGTTCACAGGCAGCATATAACGTGATGGCCGGTGAACGGTATGCTTTCACTTCTAATGAATTCCGGATGGTTCTGGCTGGCGAATTCGGCAGGACCCCTGGTCCGATTGACGAAGAATTCCGCCACCGGATTTTGGGTGATGATGCTGTGATTAAAACTTATCGCCCGGCTTCCTACCTGATGCCTGGTCTGGAAGATAAGGTTGATGAGCCTTACATCAAGACGAAGAAGGATCTGTTGCTGCATAAAGTCTTTGGCAATGCTGCGGACGAGTTCCTGAAGAAGAAATATAAAAAGTAGTTTGCACAGAATGTACGTAAAAAACTCCGTCAAACGACGGAGTTTTTTCTCGCTTCCTGAAAATGATAAATGTCCCTGTATTGATTTCAAACCGCAGAAATCGATTAGTATTAGCCCAAAGTGACAAGAATGATTGATTACCAGACAGCGAGCCAGGATTTTGACAAAGCACGCAATAAAGCGTTGTGGCAAACGGTTATGGGACATTTGACCGGTCAAAATATCGATCTGATTCAATATGATGAAGTTCGCAAACGATTGGCAAAGACAACCAATAAACCGACTGAATTGCGTGAAATTCCGATCAAAGATATAGTTGGTACGCTCTCGCGGGGTACTGATTTCAGCCGCACGTTTTTACCCCGGTTTGAGTTTGACAAAAATCGCTGGGTTCGGGTTATGGTTGCCAACCAGAATGACCGGGGTTTCCCGCCAATCGATGTATATCAGATTGGCTCAGTCTATTTTGTGATTGATGGGCATCATCGGGTGTCCGTGCTCAAGAGCGTGGGTGCGAAATTTGTGACGGCGAATGTGCGTGTCATCAATCCCAATGTCCCCATTAACAGCGACGACAGTCTTGAAGAGATCATCCTGAAAACTGAGCGGCAGTCATTTCTGGATTTGACGGAGCTGGAAACCACTGTTCCCGAAGCGGACATTCTCTTCAGTCAACCCGAATCTTATCAACAACTCTACGAACATATTTCTGTTCATCGTTATCTGATGGGTGTTGACCTTAACAGACCGATTCCGTTTGATGAGGCGTTAAAACACTGGTATGAGTACCTTTATTTGCCTGTGATTCGTGTTTTCAGATCCATGAAGATTATGAAAGCGTTTCCTGATAAAACCGAGGCGGACCTGTTCTTATGGTTCGAAAACAACCAGGCAAAACTGAAAGAGGAGTACGGGGATCATTTGCGGCTTTCTTCTCTCGTTTGGAGATTTGACGAGCAGTTTGGCAGAAATTCGCGGAATTTCCTGAGAAAACTCAAACGGACGATAGCACTGCTCTTTTCATCAAATATGTCTGACTGGGGAATTCAAACCGGACAGTGGCGTCAGGAATTGATTGAAGCTGACGCTTCTCCAGTTCTGGGGCGTATGATGATCACTGTGAAAGACTTCCAGCGAGATCAGGATTATCTGAGGAGCGCGATCCGATTTTCAAAACAATTTCAAGCCTGGCTTGGAATTGTCCATGTGTTGAAACAAAATCAGATTGTGGACGATGAATGGATGGACAAAAATCAACAAATGATTGATTCCATGCTGCAGGAAGAGAACGTCAAAGGGAAACTGTTCTATTTGAGAGGGAAACTGCTGCGGAACCTTTCAGAGCGGGCTTTCTGGAGTGATATTTCAATCTTCCGCATGAATTATCGGCCAGCTCCGCTTGGGGCGAAATCCTTGAGCGCCGGTTGGAACTCAATCTTTGTGCGGATTCCCGGACCGATATTGGTAACCAATGAGTTGCTACCAGAGAAGATCACAAATATTGTCGTTGGCTATGCGTCTACAGCTAAATCTCGGGAGGCGCTTTACTTTGCCTTCCACCTGTCACAAGTTAACCAGGCAAAGATAACGCTGGTAATTGCCGGGGAATCGGAAGAGAATCGGGCAAAAGCGCGCAGGGATCTTTTCACGCTCAACCAGAATGCTGAAAGGGAGATGGAAATAATCGAGATAAACGAGCCGGTTGAAAGAGCGCTCACCGAGACAGCTCAACAACATAATGCTGAGTTGATCGTAATTGGCGGTTATACCCAATCGCTCTTCAAACGCTTTTTCATGAAGAGTACGATCGAAAAGGTGCTTTCGATTACAACGATCCCGGTTATCATTTGCAAGTAGACAATAAATTATTTTGGCGAACGGTCGAGTTCCTTCGCTGCCAAGGCCATCGCCCCACATGATCCGGAGCGATCTCCGAGTACTGGAGGGGTAATGTAATTCTCAATGTGCTCCAGAATAAGCGGGTGCTGGATGTAATTATTTAACATCCTCAGCACATTCTTGTGGATTTTTGGAAAAACGTGAAGCTGTTGCATTACACCGCCGCCTAACACAATTTTCTCGGGCGAAATCTGATAGATCTGCGTACAACAGGCCTGGGCTACATATTCGGCAAAAATATCCCAAAATGGGTGATCCTCACCCAGTTCATCGCCGGGAATCCCGAAGCGATCCTTGATCGCAGGCCCACAGCACAATCCCTCGAAGCAGTTGCCATGGTATTTACAAAAACCTTGATATGGGTCTTTTGAGAAGTCCTGCCGCAACAGGATATGGCCGGCTTCGGGATGAACCAGTCCGTGGACAGGTTCGCCATCAATCACAACACCGCCACCCAGTCCGGTACCAATTGTGTAATATACCAACGTTTTGGCTTTTCCCGGATTCCCCCAAATGTATTCCGCCAGCGCAGCCCCATTGACATCGGTATCAAACCCAACAGGTAAATTGAGCGCACGCTTGATAGGACCGACGACATCGGTATAATGCCAGTTTGGTTTTGGTGTGGTAGTGATATATCCGTAGGTTGGAGATGCACGATTTAAGTCAATTGGACCGAAACAACTGATTCCGATAGCCTCCAGCTTGTACCTGCGTCGTTTTTCGAGGAAAAAAGCGATCGTTTTATTGATCGTTTCTTCTGGTGTGGTAGTAGGGAAACGAATCTCTTCGTAATAATGGTCGGGATCTGCAATAATAGAACAGACAAATTTTGTTCCACCGGCTTCTACAGCACCATAGTATTTCATGTTTTCCTCCCTACGATTTCAGAATTGGCAGTGTTGATCCACCAAATGGCATTGCAACAACCTTCGCTTCAGGTCCGTAACGATCGATCAACTCGTTCAATGTAGTTTGTGGATCGGTTACAGGATTCATATGAATCCTTTTTACAAAATCAGCGTTCAGATCCGAATAAAGAAAGATTTCGGCATTTTTCATAACCAGTGCGATCGCCGCAGCTTTATGACCGCCCAGAACAAATTCACTCTGTATATGGCTGATCATTTCATCCGGGGTGTCGTGTCCCAACATCCACTCTTCAAAATGCTTTTCTCCCAGCCCCTCTTTGGCAGAAGCGATCCACAGAATCGCTCCACCGGGTTTGACTGCGTTTTTAGCATTGTCAAGCGCCTTCTGTGCTTGATAAAGATTGATGTCCTTGGGAAACCCGCCCGGAGAGACAACGGCAATGTCCGCCTGCTGTGGAATGGTGATTCCGTACAATGTATCAAGAAACCGGCAACCCTCGCGGTGTGCCAGAACAGGATCTCCAGAAACGCAAAAAACGATCTGTTTATGTTCGTTCAAGACAACATTCACAATAAAGTCGATGGAAATAAAATTCAATACCGAATCGATATCCTGCCGTACAGCATTGCCATCGATTTTTCCGGCTTTGGAAGTCGGTTCTACCATTCGCGAGTGGTTGGATTGGATTGCCTCTCTGGTAGAGACGCCAGGCATGATCGCTTTTGAGCCACCGCTGTAGCCTGCAAAATAATGATATTCAATATTACCAAGGCAAATACGGCGGTCTGCATTTGCAACGATTTCGAAAATATCCACAGGCGTTCCCATTGCGGTGGTGCCAAGATGAACCATCTTTCCATTTGAGTCAACGCAGCGGATTCGGTCGAAAATGGTATTGCCAACCAGCAGAATCATTTCGTCGCGGGTATGCGGCCGATGATTACCCAGGGCAAAAACGATGGTGATATCTTCGTCTGGAATGCCGGCTTTTTCCAGCTCTTCTAAAACGAATGGGAGTACTTTGGAAGAGGGCATCGGTCGGGTGATATCGCTGGTGATGATGGCGATTTTTTCGCCTTTTTTTACAATATCTTTCAGACGATCTGAGGCAATTGGTTTATGAATGGAGTCAGAAACAAGTTCGGCTTCTGATTTTTCAATCTTGATTGAATTGGCTTCCAAAGTCGCCAGCAAGTTCTTGTCTGGAATATCCAAAATGATTTCTTTTTTATCAAAATTGAAAGGGATCTTCATGTAGCCTCCATTCTTTTTGTGGTAATTTTGCATAATTTTAAATCATAACCAGGGATTTGAGGAATCATCTTCTGGGATCTTTTGAAGATGTAAATTTTAAGAAAAAGACTCCTGTGAAATTCAGGAGTCTTCCACAAACAGATAATGTTGTCCGGCTTATTTTTTCAGCGCTATTGCCTTTTTGGCGGCGGCTACCAGGTCTTTTGCGGTCAAGCCATAAAACTCAGCCAGGAAATCAACCGAACCGACCTGACCAAACAGGTCTTTGATGCCAATGCGCATAACCGGGATCGGATAGGTTTCAGACAGGAAAGTTGCGACTGCTGCTCCAAGACCGCCGACGTAATTCCCGTTTTCTGCGGTGACAATTGCTCCGGTTTGTTTTGCATAAGAAGTAACCAGATCTTCGTCCAGTGGTTTGATTGTGAACATATCGATCACAGCTGCGGAAATGCCTTCTTTTTCCAGTTCTATGGCTGCTTTCATACTTTCAGCAACCATCATACCGCAGGCGATAAAGGTTACATCATTCCCATCGCGCAATACATTGCCCTTACCAATCTCAAAGGTGGAGTCTTCCGAATATACCGCGACCGAATTTTTCCGCCCCATCCGTGCATAAGTGAATCCGGGTCGATCTTTCATCACTTGCAGTAATGATGCTGTCATGGCTGCATCTGTAAATTCGATCACAGTTGCATGCGGAATTGCACGATACAGACAGATGTCTTCGAATGGCATGTGCGTGCCGCCATTATAGGCAGCCTGGATGCCGGGATCAGAGCCGATCACCCGCACGCTGTTCTGTGCGTAGGCGATTGAAATGAACACCTGATCGAACACTCGTCTGGATGCGAATGAGGCAAAGGTATGGGCGAATGGTTTCATTCCCACTGCTGCCAAGCCGCCAGCGACACCCATCATGTGCGCTTCCTGAATTCCGCATTGGAAGACCTGATTCTTGAATTTTTCTTCCAGCCCCCATGTTCCGATTGAATTCATCAGATCAGCATCAAGATATGCAGCTTTCGGGTCTTCGGAGATTATTTTCTGCATGGTTTCACCGAAAACGCTCTTACCCGTTTTCTTTTCTTTTTCACCGTTGTAAATACAAGTAAACATAGCTGTTATCCTTTCATGTATGCTTCAAGGGCTTCGATATATCGATCAGCATCTTCGGCGCTGATGCTGGTATGATGATTTAATTTGATGTCAATTACATCCTGAACGCCAGCACCTTTGACCGTGTCCAGAACAATCATTCCGGGTTTATCCCCCTGATTTGCCTGGACTTCCCGTACGGTTTTTACGATCAGATCAGGGTCATCCCCGGGAATTCTCACCGTATACCAGTGAAAACTGCGGAATTTCTCCGCCGGGTCTTCGATGTTATTGATGTCAACTACAAAACCATCGAGTTGTCGTTTGTTGTTATCGAGGAAAGTGATAAAGTTACCGAGTTTGTGGTGGGCAGCAAACAATGCCATCTCCCACACCTGACCTTCTTGACATTCCCCATCTCCAAGCACCAGATAAACGCGAGCATCTTTACCGGCGTGTTTCAGCCCCAGTGCCATCCCGCAGGCTGTTGAGGCACCCTGTCCCAGTGAACCAGTTGTCATATCAACACCAATGGTCAGGTTCTTATCACAGTGGCTTGGCAGGCGGGTACCATTCTGGTTCAGTGTCTTCAATTCTTCAATCGGGAAATAGCCCTTCAAGGCCAGCGTTGCGTATAACGCAGGTCCGGCATGTCCTTTTGACATCACAAAACGGTCGCGATCCTCCCACTGCGGATTCTTCGGGTCGATTCTCATAATTTCACCGTAGAGTGCTGCAAGACAATCGGTGATCGAAAGGGAACCACCGATATGCCCAAAGCCTCGTGCCTTAAATTGGATCATTTCATGAATGCGAATTTGTGTTGCGAATTCTTTCAAGGGGGTTAACATGTTCTTTTCCTTTCAGTAAATAAAATGCGAAAAGGTATTCTTCATATAACGAGCAATAAACTTGATTAAGTATAGCTTAAATATGACTAAATGAGCTTGTTAATGAGCCTGACTCCAATTGGAATTCAACGATAAAAGAAAGCAAATATTGAAATGGAATTAAGGAGATTGAACCGTGGGCAAACAAGTTGACGATTGTAATAAGGAATAAATGACGAATCGCACTGTTATCAGCGAATTTGGTTTGATAATATTAGTTCTATAATATAGTATATCGTACTACAATGTCGAACATCAATGAATATCAAATAATCTTCCCGCATAAAAGATGTCCATGAAATGCTATGAAAGTGAGTCTATTCTTTCATGCCTGTTACGAATACTGAGTTTAGATTGGGCGACAATAGGTTATATAGGAGGGGGTGGTTAGTTAAAGTTCAAATTTATGAATGAGTTATTTTGAAAGGAGAATGTCCAAAAATGCATGAGTGGTGAAGAACGGAAACAAAAAATTACCCTGACATACCGAACATTTCCGCAATCTGACCTCTCAGCAAAGGCATTTTCTACCATTCACGTGCGCTCATAGATGCTTTTCTGAGTGTCGTAACCTGAAAACTAAATTATCTGAAAAGAGGGGAAATTGTCAGAAAGAATCCAATCAGTAGACAGAGTTGTCAGTATTTTGAAAACTTTTCTCACTTCGGAAGATGCAGAATTGAAATTGGTTCAAATTGTTGAGCAAACCGGCTTACACAAGAGTACGGTTCACGGGCTGATCCAGACAATGCGCTATCACGGGTTAATTGATCAGGACGAAACGACACAAAAATATCGTTTGGGAACCGCTTTGATTGGCTTCGGGGAAAAGGCGAAAAGCTCCCTGGCAATTGTCCAGATTTCCAGACCTGTTATGCGTGAAATATGCGATCAGGTGGAAGAAACTGTCCATCTGGCGATGCTCCGAGATACATCTGTCATATATATTGAGAAAATCGAATCGAAGCAGTCCATCCGGATGACTTCTGCCATCGGATTGAGCAATCCAGCGTATTGCACTGGCGTTGGGAAAGTGTTGTTATCAGGCCTCCCCAATCAGGAAGTTCCACGCCATTTGCCAAAGGTGATGGAACAGCATACAGCCTGGACAATTCATACCGTGCCGGAATTATTAACGGAGTTGGAAGAGATTCGCCGCAATGGATTTGGAGAAGATCGGCAGGAACTTGAGGAGGGACTTGATTGCATCGCTTTTCCGATTTTTAATCATGAAGGGAAAGTGGCGTTCGCAATGAGTATATCCGGGCCATCCTTTCGGATGAAGTCGAAAAGAGAGTTGGTAACGAAGTTGTTAATTGAAGGCAGTGAAGAAATTTCCAGAAAACTGGGATATCAAGCAGTAAGGAGGAAAAAATGAGCAGACCAGAAATTTCAAAATCAATCAAAACAGGATCATTCAATACAAATTATCATGACAATGGCAGCGGTTTCCCTGTCATTTTGGTCCATGGATCTGGGCCGGGTGTCTCTGCCTGGGCAAACTGGCGGTTGGTGATGCCATTATTGGCTGAAAAGAGACGTGTGCTGGCGTTGGATTATGTTGGGTTTGGGTATACTGATCGGCCTCATGGGATTCACTACAATATCGATACCTGGATTCAGCAAACAATCGATTTTATGGATGCTTTGGGAATTAATCAAGCGGACTTTGTCGGGAATTCTTTCGGTGGTGCGTTGGCCTTGGGAATGGCAGTTGTGCATCCTGAACGGGTTCGCAAAGTGGTTTTGATGGGTGCGATGGGTGTTAATTTCCCAATCACTGAAGGGCTTTCAAAAGTGTGGGGGTACCAACCATCGATCGAAAATATGAAAGAACTATTGACGATGTTTGTTGATAATCAGGCTTTCGCATCTGATGAACTTGCAAAAATCCGCTATGAAGCTAGTATTGAACCCGGTTTCCAGGAAGCGTTTAGCTCCATGTTTCCGCAGCCGATGCAGAACTCTGTGAGAGACATGGCAAAATACGAAGACAAACTGGCGGGATTGAAGAATGAATTTTTAATCGTCCATGGCCGCGAGGACAAAGTTATTCCGGTGGAAAACGCCTATAAACTGATCAATATGCTTGATAAGGCGGAATTGCACGTTTTCGGACATTGCGGGCATTGGACACAAATTGAAAAATCCGTTCCTTTCGCAACACTGGTAAATAACTTTTTAGGTTAAAGTGCCTAAATATATATTGAATAGGAGTGCTATGGGACTTAGTCAGGAAAGAATCAGCTATTTTGCGGATGAATTGTATCGCTCACGGAATGAAGTAACCTGCATCGATCCGCTTTCGCTACAGGAACCGGAAATCACAATTCCTGAAGCTTACGCTGTGCAGATGCAAAACGTCAAGAAAGATCTTGCACTGGGCAAAAGGATCACAGGGAAAAAATTGGATTGACATCCTTTGCCATGCAGCAGGTTTTCAATGTGGATCAGCCGGATTATGGTCATTTGTTTGACGACATGGAAGTGGTTGACGGTAAGATTCGCGCAGATTCGATGTTATTACCGCGTGTCGAAGCGGAAATTACCTTCCACTTGAAATCGGCGTTAACCTCAGCTCCTTTTACGGTTGAAAAGGTGTTGGATGCGACTGACTATGTGGTCGCATCGCTTGAGATTGTGGCAGCCGCATAAAGGATTGGAAAATCAAGATCGTTGACACGATTGCGGATAATGCCTCAAGCGGTAAATATGTTTTGAGCAGCAGGCGTGTTGATCCGCGCACCATTGATCTCAAAGAAATTAAAATGGAATTTTTTAAAAATGGTGAAAAAATCAATGAGGGAATGGGGAAAGATGCGTTGGGCGACCCTGCTTACTGCGTTGCCTGGCTGGCGGAATGCCTGAAGACGTATAACGTAACGCTTAATGCAGGTGAAGTGATCCTTTCTGGCGCGTTGTCAGCTGCTCTCCCGGCAGTCAAAGGGGATCATTTTGAAGCCTGTTTCAGCGAGCTTGGTTCTGTTTCGGTGGAATTTGTATAGGAGGACTATGGAAAAAATTAAAATCGGGCTGATCGGGCCGGGAAATATCGGCAGAGATCTTTTGGTAAAAATCATGCGCAGTGAATATCTGGAGCCGGAACTGGTGATTAATGTCTTTGAATCTGGCGGGATACAATTTGCGCGCGAACACGGGATTCATACCAGCATTGAAGGAATCAAGGGGCTTCTTCCCTATGACAATATTGATATTGTTTTTGACTGCACCAGCGCAACAGCGCATTTGGAACATGCCCCTATTCTGAAGGAAAAGGGGATTTTCGCGCTGGATTTGACACCTGCAGCAGTTGGCCCGTATTGTGTTCCTGCTGTCAACCTGACAGATGAAATGCTGGATTTACCCAATCTCAACCTGGTTACCTGCGCTGGACAGGCAATTGTCCCGATCGTTGCTGCAATCAATTCGGTCGTGCAGATCGAATATGCTGAACTGATCGCCTCCATTGCCAGTAAGAGCGCCGGCGCCGGTACCCGTGCAAATATTGATGAGTTTACGCAGACAACCCGCAGGGCAATGGTTGATGTTGGCGGAGCAAAATCCGGAAAAGCGATCATCATCCTGAACCCGGCTGAACCGCCGATCAACATGCGCAACACGCTCCATGCCAAGGTGTCGCATGCGGATATCGATGAGGTTCGCCATGCGGTTGACGAAATGGTAAAGAAAATTCAGGTTTATGTGCCGGAATATACCGCTATTTTGGAACCGATAATGAAAGATGACATTATTACAACCATGATTCAGGTGGTTGGACGGGGCGATTATCTGCCAACCTATGCGGGGAATCTGGATATTATCACTTCGGCTGCAGTCAATATTGCTGAAGCTTACGCGAAAAAGAAATTGGGGGTGAAATAATGAGCAAAGTAACGGTCGTAGATACCAGTCTGCGTGACGGATCCCACAGCGTAAGGCATCAGTTTTCACCGGATGAAGTTGCGAAAATTGCCAAAGGGTTGGAGGAAAGCGGCGTTGATATCATTGAAATCGGTCATGGCGATGGTTTAACCGGCTCAACGATCAATTATGGTTTTGCCAAGGCAAGCGATTATGATCTGGTGAAGGCAGCCAGTGATGTACTGACGAAATCCAAAATTGCAGTACTGCTGATTCCCGGTATTGGGACGGTAGAAGATCTTGAAGAAATGCGTACAGCCGGTTGCTCTGTTGTCCGGGTCGCAACCCACGTAACTGAGGCGGATATTTCTGCCCAACACATCAAAGCTTCCAAAGATATGGGTTTTTATACCGTTGGTTTCCTGATGATGAGCCATATGGCTGGCGCAGACCGCGTGGTCGAAGAAGCATTGAAAATGGAAAGCTATGGGGCTGATACAATCTACGTGACGGATTCAGGCGGAGCGATGCTCAACCGGGATGTACGTGAAAAGATTGGCAGAGTGAAAGAAGCTGTGAAGATACCGGTTGGACATCATGCTCATAACAATCTGGGTCTGGCTGTTTCAAACTCCATCACAGCGATCGAAGCCGGTGCAACCTTTATCGATGGCTCGTTGGGAGGTCTGGGGGCAGGTTCTGGTAATACACCGACTGAGTTATTGTCAGCAGTGATGAAACGGGAAGGGATCGAGAACAATACCGATCTGTACAAACTGTTGGATACCTGCGATGATATCCTGCGTCCGATCCTTGATGAAAAAGGTGTTCACTTGAGCATTGATCATGACTCACTGATGATCGGTTATGCCGGTGTTTATTCGAGCTTCCTGCTGCATGCTCGCCGTGCATCGAAGCGCTTCAACGTTGATGTGCGAGATATCCTGATGGAGTTGGGTCGAATTGGTGCGATTGGTGGTCAGGAAGATCTAATCATCAGCGTGGCGAATGACTTATCCAAAAAAAAGAAATAGAGACGAAATCAGTATTAAAAGCAGCCTTCCGCCTGAAAACGGAAGGCTGCTTTTTTTAAGCTTGATTGAAAAATTTACAGAACGAAGTCCCGATCACGTTCGTAAGCTTTTTCCATCGCCTTGATCAGCGGGAGCGTTTTCCCGGACATAAAGCGCACCATTGCGCCACCGCCGGTACAAACATAGCTGATTTGCTTCATGTCGATAAAACGGGAGGCAGAACTGATTGTGTCGCCTCCGCCGATGACAGAATACGCTGGAGAATCGGCAATGGCACTCCAGACAGCTCGGGTGCCTTTTTCAAATAATGGATTTTCATAGACACCTGCAGGACCATTGGCGAAAATAGTTCCAGCTTTCATCAGCACGTCACGATAAGCCTGGATCGTCTTTTCCCCCACATCGGGATAAAGCGTGTCCCCTGGCATATCTGCGACATCCATTTCAGCTCGTTTCCCATCCTTCTCATATGCCACATCAACAGGCATCAGAATCTTATCTGTGTAAGATGACAGATAACTTTTTGACTCCTCGATGAATCCGAGCAGGTCTTTATCTTTGAGATACTGCATGGTTTTCTCACCAAGGCTGACGCCAGCAGCAGCCATGAACACCAGACCGGTGAGACCGGAGGTCAGGATTTTATCAGCGGTTCCCTTTTCCAGTACCGGCTTCATCATACCAAAAGCATCCGATATTTTTGCACCGCCAAGCACGAATATTGCCGGTTTTTTGGCGTCATTCAGCACTTTTGTCAGGGCTTCGTATTCCTGAAAGAGCAGGGGGCCGGCGTAGGTTGGCAGCAACTCCTGAAACGCAACCATGCTGGGGGAGTTGCGATGTGCAGCAGAAAACGCTTCGTTGACATAGCAGTCAAACAAGGGCGCAAGCCGGCGAACCAGCCAGGTTTCGGTATACCCCCTGGCATCCAGCTTGACATCTTTCTCGAATGTGGACACTTCCTCGGTCAGGTATCGAAGGTTTCCCAGCAGGATCACGTCCCCCTTTTTCAGAGCCTTGACGCGTTCAATGGCAGCAGGGCCGCAGACATCGTCAATGTACTCGACCTTTTGACCCAGCAATTCGCTGATTTTGACAGCATGTTCCGACAGATCAGTCAGATTTTGATAATCGAGCGTATCCCCCTGATGAGCGATTATAGCCAGCGCGCCTCCCTGGTTCAGAATCATCTTGATTACCGGGATGGTTTTGACGATGCGCTCGTCATTAACAATCTTGCGGGTTGAGGGATCAAGAGGGGAATTAATATCTGGCCGGAGCAGAACTTTCCGGCCATTGAAATTCACGCCCTCAAGCGACTTCATTTTTACTTCCATTTAGCCATTCCCAGATACTGATTGGTCTTGGCAATGCCATCTTCCCGTTTGGTTTGCATTTCGCAGGCTGCACGGATTCCGTCCATTGTTTCCGGGATCGTCACCGATTCCTGCGGGATGTTGATTGCAAACATGATATCGTCGCCACTTTCCACAATGCTGTCTTCCCACAACCCTACTTCATACATATCGCCGCGCGGGTTGCCAAGGGCGCGTGCATAGCGGAAGAAGGAGGCATTTCCCTGGAAACCCTCAGCCAAAGAGACGACCCGAATACGATCGTGCTTCAGGAAGGATTTCAGCGCCATTTCTTTATCGATTTTCTTTTTCCCGCTGGCGATTACAGTGATGATGTGTCCGTGCGTGACGGGAGTGTGAACAAGAATGCCGGTAGCTTTTACGTGCGGCATGATCGTCATCAGGTCAACTGCCTGATGGCTGGGAGCCTTTTCCATCTGTAATGCGTTGGTCAGCCCACGATGATAATCGCCCGGGTCAGCTACACGGCGTATGATCGTGATTGCAACGCGATCCAGGCCATAATCGCGATCCAGACAATCGACTGCGCGAATTAAGCCAGTGGTATTGCAGGAGGTCAATTTCAAAAATTGCTTACCGATGCCATTTTCGTAGTTCGCATAGCCGTGGAAAAATACATCAGCAACTGAGTCTTTTTCGCCTCCCTGAAAAATTGCTTTTTTCCCATGCCTGGCATAAAGCTCTTTGTTTTTTGCCCCTACTCCAGCGCTGGTAGCATCCAGAATGATGTCGCATTTTTCGATTAATTCTTCCAGCGTACCGGAAACCGGGATATTCAGTTTTTTAAATTCGTCTGCATAATCATTTAACGAGAGGTAGAGATTGTACGGCATTCCTTTTTCTTTGAGAGCACGAATCGCCAGTGTTGGTACAACATCCGCAATACCAACCAATTCCATATCTTTCTGTAATGCCACGCCATCTGCCAGTCGTTGGCCGATTACACCATATCCACAAACACCAACTTTTACCATTTTAATTCCTCCATTTTATCAATCAGATCCTGATTGAAGTAAATTGTCTTTTCGTTTATCTTCGATGGTGAGCCTCTCAACCGATTCAGAAATGTCCTTTTTATCGATCAAATTCCCGTAAGGTCCCTGATATATTTGCGAGCTTTGAGCGCATACTCAAATGGATTTGCCTTGGCAGGGTCCTGCTCAGCCTCGACTACCATCCAGCCTTCGTACCCGGTTTCTTTCAATGTATCAAAAACAGGTTTAAAATCGATTATGCCATCCCCTGGGACCGTAAAAACACCTGCCCGGACTGCGTCCAGGAAGCTCATTTTCTTTGCTTTCACTTCTTCATACACTGCACTGCGAATATCCTTAAGGTGCACATGTTTTACTCTTTCAGCGTATTTTTTTAAGATAGCCAGCGGGTCCTCCCCGGAAAACTTCAGGTGACCGGTATCGAACAAAAGGAAGACCAGCGAAGGATCGGTCAACTCCATTAAGCGATCAATCTCCGCTGCGGTCTGCACACCCGTTCCCATGTGGTGATGGATTGTGAGTGTCATGCCCTTTTCCTGCGCCAGTTTCCCCATCTCATTGAAGCCATGAGCCACTTTGTTCCATTCTCCGGCTGTATATTCCGGTTTATTCTCCAGGATAGGAAGGTTGATTTTGCCTTGAATTGAGTTCCCCTGCTCAGAAGCACCGATGATTTTCGCGCCCAGAAAATGGAGCTTATCGCGGTGTTTGATGAATTCTGCGAGGTTTTCTTCCAACGGTTTGCTTAACAGAAAGGAGGAGAACCAGGCGTTGCAAATCTGCAACCCGCGAAGCTCAAGCTTCTGCTTGAGGATCTCTTTTTCTTTAGGATATTTCGTTCCAATTTCACAGCCGCTATACCCGGCTAATGCCATCTCGCTGATGGTCTGCTCGAAAGTGTTTTCAGCCCCTAAATCAGGCATGTCATCATTCGTCCACGCTATCGGTGCAATCCCAAGTTTAATTCTCTCAGGGTCTAAGAGCATACATTCTCCGGGGTTAATAATCTCTGGCTTCAGCGATATGCTTCTGCATATCAGCATACGCTTCTTTGCCGGCTTTGCTTTTGGTGACTTCAGCGACGCCAACCCGCCACCAACTCTCAAATCCGGGAGTCATGCTCTTTGGCATTACTTTGATATCAAATACACATGTTTTGGTCTGCTGTTTGGCATTTTTCAATGCCCGTCGCAACTCGCGCACGGAGGTGATTGTATAGGCTTTTGCACTATACCCTTCAGCAATTTTTGCAAAATTGATTTCAGCGATTGGTCCGTCCAACTCGCCTGATTTTGGATTCCGCTTGTTGAAAACAGTACCAAATGTATTAATTCCCTTTGAATTTTGCAGGTCTTCGATGCATCCCCAGCCACTGTTATCAAAGATCATCACATTTATTTTGATCCCTTCCTGAATCGCTGTGTAGATTTCACTATGCAACATCAGGAAGCTGCCATCGCCCAGAAACGCATAGACCTCCCGGTTGGGATCAGCCATCTTTACGCCTACCGCGGCATTAATTTCATAACCCATGCAGGAAAAACCATACTCCATGTGGTATGTGTTTATTTGACCGGGGCGGAAGAGGCGCTGCATGTCTCCAGGCAGGCTTCCGGCAGAACCAACTGCCACATCCTTGGATCGCATGAAATGGTTGATCTCTCCGAGCGCCCTGGTCTGAGGCATATAGGTGCCGGTCACCTCGGCTGAATAGAACTCGTCAACCTGGCTTTCCCATTCTTGCTTGGCGAGTGCAATTTCATCTTTATATTTCGTGGTGTACTTTCGTTTTTTAAGCGCTTTGCGAATTTCATGCAGGCTGATCCTTGCATCCCCAATGACAGGCAAAGCGTCCATCTTGATTGCGTCAAACGAACAGATGTTGATCGAAAGAATTTTTACATTCGGGTTACGAAATCCCCATTTTGAACTGGTGGTGAAATCGCTGAAACGGGTTCCCACGCCGATGATCAGGTCAGCATCCTTCGCAATCATATTGGCAGCTTTCCCGCCCGTTACACCAACTCCGCCAAGATTGAGTGGGTGATCCCAGCGAATGCAGGATTTACCGGCTTGTGTCTCAGAAATCGGTATATTGAAATCTTCGGCGAAGCGCAGTAATTCGATACCGGATTCACTGTAGCGGACACCGCCACCACAGACAATCAGTGGTTTTTCGCTTGCAGTGATCAGGTCAACCGTGCGTTCAATCTGGCTTTCTGTCAACGGTACGCGCTCTATGTGCCAGACCCGTTTCTGGAAGAAATAATCTGGATAATCATAAGCTTCGCCCTGTACATCCTGTGGCAGCGCAACGCAAACAGCTCCAGTGTTTGCTGGATCAGTTAAGACCCGCATCGCATGGATCATCGCAGTCATCAACTGCTCTGGTCGGTTGACACGATCCCAATAGCGGCAGACGCTGCGGAAGGCATCGTTTACAGTGGTACTGTAGCTTTCCGGGAATTCCACCTGCTGCAATACCGGATCGGGTTGACGCGTGGCAAATGTATCGCCAGGCAACACCAGTAGCGGAATGCGATTGGCGGTTGCCGTTCCGCAGGCGGTTACCATATTGAGCGCTCCTGGTCCGATCGATGAGATGCAGGGGATTATTTTCCGCCGGTTATTCTGCTTGGCGAAACCAATGGCGATATGCGCCATGCCCTGCTCATTATGTCCCTGAATAAAGCGAATGTCGTTTACCCGCTTTTCAAGCGCTTCTCCAAGACCGACAACGCACCCATGTCCGAAAACACCCAGCACGCTCTCAACAAAGCGTTCTTCAAAGCCATCCAGGGCAATATACTGATTTTCCAGAAACTTGATCAGCGCTTGCGCCATTGTCATTCTGGTTCTTTTTACCATCGATTCCTCCCCTTATTTGTTATCTGGCCAAAACTTGGCATTGGGATCAGTTACCCACTGATATTGTGGTTCAAAAGTTTGAATTCCATAAGGTTTTCCATCCAGATGCCGGATAACCCATAAATACCAGAGAGCATATCCGGGATAGGTTACATGGGGATGGGTTTGACCGGCATGGATCAAAATTGTATCGTTATCGCTCAGCTTATAGGCTTCTTCCCCGATCTGCGCCAGCGCATGACCGCCGGCGGGATTGGTTTTGTAATAGTAGATCTCCGGTTGAGGATGATGGTGCGGCGGATAGGAGCTCCATTTGCCTGGGAATCCGATCACCTCACCGATCACAAGGTTGGCGTAGGGGGCGTTCGTATAGTCAAACACGGTGCGCACGATTCGCGTTGAAGTCTCCTGCATGGTACCGGCTCCGCGGTATTCATCGGGGGAATCCTCGGGGGTATAAAGGCGGGGAACGAACTCCCGTTCATTGGTTGTGCGGTTAACGGTCAGTTCAGTGTCTTCTGCTAGTCCGATGATCTTGACACTTGTATTTGCGGGCAGGTGCAGCACATAGCAGCCGACATCAAAACAGTTTTCTCTCTTAATCTCAACTTCCTGCTCATCATAGATCAGTTTGACCCATCCATAAACCAGCAGATAAGCTTTTTCCAACTTACTATCATCGACGTATTCCTGATTTTTCTTAAGGCGAAGAATTCCAAAATCCATCAGCATATCCGGATCCCCGCCCTGGCGGGTGATTTCGTTGTAGCCAAATTCGAATTCTTTTCCTTTGATATGAACAGTTTTCATCCGATTTCATGTCCCTTTCTAATCTCTGAAATTTTCACCGGCCGGTTTTCTTTTCTGGAGATGTTTGCTGCTTTTGCGATCAAAATAGGGCGCAAACCATCTTCTACTGTAACCGGAACGGGGGTGTCGTTTAATACTGCGTCAACAAATGCTTTAATTTCATTTTTGAATGAACTCATATAACGCTCAAGGAAGAAAAACAACGGTTTGTCATAGCAAACAGCTTCATTTGTGCTGATTTTTACATTGGTTTCGCGAACGTTCTCAGCCTCCGCCGCGCCCGCAGTGCCGAATACTTCTACACGTTGATCGTAGCCATAGGCGGATTTGCGGCAGTTGTCAATGATGCCAAGTGCTCCGGTCTCAAAGCGCAGGATGATCGCGGCAGTGTCAATATCGTCAATTTTCTTCAAATCCGGATTGACTGTTACAGCACCAACTGCGAATACCTCATCAATTTCGCTGCCTGCCTGGAAATAAGCCATATCAAAATCATGGATGGTCATATCCAGGAACAGTCCTCCAGATGATGCTGCGTATTCCATGGAGGGTGGTTCCGGATCACGTGATGTGATTTTCACGATTTGGATCTCGCCAAGATCTCCTGATCGTGCCAATCGGTTTATTTTGCTGAAATTATCGTCAAAGCGACGGTTAAAACCGACCTGCATTTTTACACCGGTTTCATCAATCACCCGTTTGATTTCCAGAATTTTATCAATTTCAACTTCTACTGGTTTCTCACAAAAGATATGCTTTCCGGCGCGTGCAGCAGCGATGGTAATTTCCGCATGGGTCTTTGACGGAGTGCAAACCAAAACTGCATTGATTGTCGGGTCAGCCAGCACCTCCTTATAATCTTCACAATACTTGGGAATGTGGAATTCCTCTGCGGCTTTTTGGGCTGCTCCTGGAAAAGGATCGGAGATTATCTCGATTTCTGCTTCTGGAATTCCCGTCTTAATAGATTGAGCGTGCACCCTGCCGATTCTACCTGCACCGATGATACCCAAACGGACTTTTTTCATAAAGATTTCTCCTTAATCGGGATAATGGGATTTAGGTAAATATGTCTGAGATTATATGTATTATTTAAATTATAATAACATTTTTCAACGTTTAATCAATTTGATATTTGTAACCTGTTTCTATGAATTATTTCTTGATAATTTAAGAAAATTCAATCAGAATCGTTGAAATTAGAAATTATCAGGAGTTTTGCGAGAATACCGGTTATTGATGGAATTGACTGTTTCAAGAATAAAGAAGCTGTTGCGATACTTTTATGATTGAAGGATCGTCTCCAAAAGATGCTAATTGAAAGGGTTCAATCTATTGGAGACGATTCATGAATTTTAGATGCGCGTGAGGGAACGGTATTTCATTCGGTGGGGAGTGTCAGCGGCGATCCCCAGGCGAGCGCGGCGATCTTCCTCATATTGCGTGTAGTTCCCGTCAAAAAAGCGCACGGATCCATCATCCTCAAAGGCCAGGATATGGGTTGCGATGCGGTCCAGAAACCAGCGGTCATGAGAAATCACCAGCACGCAACCGCCAAAATTTTCCAACCCTTCTTCCAGAGCGCGGATCGTGTTGACATCTAGATCGTTGGTGGGCTCATCCAGCAGAAGCACATTTGCCTGACTTTTCAATGTTTTTGCCAATTGGATGCGGTTGCGCTCTCCACCTGACAGCACGCCAACCTTTTTCTGTTGATCCGTTCCGGAGAAATTGAATCGCGAAACGTAGGCGCGTGAATTAATTTTACGCTCCCCAATTTTCAGCTCATCCAAGCCGTCTGATATCTCTTCCCAGATCGTTTTGTTGGGGTCCAGACTCTCGCGACTCTGATTCATATACCCGAGTTTGACTGTTTCACCGATTCTGAGCGTTCCCCCGTCAGGTTTTTCCTGCTCAACAATCAAGCGGAAAAGCGTTGTTTTTCCGGCACCGTTTGGCCCGATAATCCCAATCACCCCACCCGGAGGCAGGTTGAATGATACGTTTTCAAGCAGAATGCGTTCACCGTACACTTTTTTCAAATCAATGGCTTCAATCACCAGATTTCCCAAACGGGGACCAGGCGGAATGAATAATTGAAGTTCTTCATTTTCTTTGACATAGTCCTGCGATAACAATTTTTCATAAGAGCTGATACGTGCCTTGGACTTGGTATGCTGCCCTTTTGGTGACATCCGAATCCATTCCAACTCGCGCGCAAGCGTGCGTTGGCGTTGACTCTCGCCCTTTTCTTCATTGATGAGCCTGGCGCGTTTTTGTTCGAGCCAGGAAGAATAATTCCCCTGGTATGGGATTCCCTGCCCGCGATCCAGCTCCAGAATCCAACCGGCAACATGGTCGAGAAAATATCGGTCATGGGTTACTGCAATCACAGTGCCGGGATAAGTTTTCAGATGCCGCTCTAACCAGGCAACAGCTTCGGCATCCAGATGGTTTGTGGGTTCGTCCAGCAACAGGATATCAGGGCTTTGCAATAGCAGCCTGCAAAGTGCGACACGGCGTTTTTCGCCGCCGGAGAGTACCTTCACCGGCTGATCCTCGGGAGGGCAGCGTAGCGCATCCATTGCCATTTCCAACCTGGCATCCAAATCCCAGGCGTTTAAAATGTCAATCTTTTCCTGAACTTTGCCCTGTTTTTCTATCAGTTTATCCATCTCGTCATTAGTCATCGGTTCGGAAAAACGCATATTGATCTGCTCAAATTCTTTCAGTAAATCAATCGATTCCTGAACTCCTTCCTCAACGACTTCGCGCACGGTCTTCTCATTATCGACGAGCGGTTCCTGCTCCAGATAGCCAACAGTATAGCCAGGAGAGAGAATCGTCTCGCCAACAAAATCCTGATCTACGCCTGCGAGAATTTTTAAAAGGGAGCTTTTTCCTGAACCATTAAGTCCCAGCACACCGATTTTTGCACCATAGAAATAGGAGAGGTAAATATCTTTCAGAACATGCTTTTTATCGTATAGTTTGGAAACTCCAATCATGGAGTAGATTACTTTATTGGGGTCAATGGCCATTGTTTTCTCCGTGGTGTTTTTTATGGGGCTAACCGCCGCTTTTTTTTGCTGGTAAACCATTCTCTTTGAAATAGGCGAGGATCAGTTCGACTCTATTTCCCTGAATCTCAAGCGAACCGTCTTTCCAGGAACCACCTGTGCCTAATTTCTTTTTCAGCTTTGTCAGGTGTGACAAGGCATCGTCCTTCGTGCCTGGTATGCCACTGACAGTAGTTACTTCTTTACCGCCGCGTCCCTTTTTCTCAAGCCGAACACGAACAATGCTGTCGGCTGGATTGAACGCCTGGGAATTTTTCAGATCGCAAATGCATTTCTGGAGCGGGCGTCCACATTGAGAGCAATGCCTGCCAAATTCTGTCGAAAAAACGGTTTGATTCTGCCGGGACATACGCCATAATTATACAGCATACAAAAATCGCTCTCCAGTGCGGAAAGCGATTTTGAGCTTGAAGCCCGACGAGAAATTTACACCCCCAGCATTAATGCAAACAGGGCGATCAGTCCACAGCAGCACAATAACAGAACCACCAGAACAGCTACTGTAATCCAAACCCATTTATTTATCTGAGTTGAATTATTGCCGTTATGGGTGGGGGCACTTGCTTTCGGAAGCTCAGCAGTTTCTGAAACGACTGATCCCTCAATTGTCGGAGGAACGGTGTCGTTCTCATCAACAAAAAATGGATCCGGTAACGTATCAATGGTGGGCTCTTCGGCAGTTTCTTTCACCGAAGCAACAGTCTCTATATGCTCTTCAATAACTTCATCTATATGGACATCCGGTATTTCTACAACTTCTGGTGAAGCCGGAGCAAAATCTTCCTCTTTAAGTGCTCCAAGATAAGCGTTGCAGTAAGGACATTGTTTGCTGTTTTTATCAATCTCAGCGGAACAGTTTGGGCATAATATTTTCTGATTTTCCATCCAAATCTCCTCGTTCATTCGATAACCACCCTGGTTTTCGAAAATGTCTTTCTGTTAACCATATACGATGGAAGGGTCAAAACGTTTCGAATCAATCTCACCCGTCCAAGGCCCGTGCTTTTCCTGTTTCATGGACGTGACAATCCCTGCGATCTGGGCAGATCGGGCAGGGTCATGCTTGATGCGTGAGCCGACGTATGAGGTGATACAGGTATCACCACGGCCAGTCCGTCCATCCAGAGAAAGCGGTGTAAAGGGGGCGTGATAGAACTCTCCATTTGCATAAACAAGAGCCCCGCTGGATTGCGTCAGCACGATCTCTTTCGGACCATGGGCTGCGAGAATTTTGGCAGCTTCTTTGAGGTCTGTTTTGCCGGTCATGTGTTCTGCCTCAGCGCGGTCCACTTTCAGATAGGTAACATGTTTCAGCCCCTCTTCCATATCTTTCCAGGGGCGGAAGTTAAGTTCATCTCCTTCTGGAACGCGTACAAAACCCTGAACATCGAGTGCAATCGGGGCTCTTTTTGCTAATTCGACCAATGTAGGCAAGGTGATTTCGCCGGCAATGATCGGCGTGATCATAATCGTTTTTACATTTACATTGGGGATTTTTTCGAGCGGAATTTCCCCTGCGAAACCGTTAAGTCTGCAGATTCTCCGCTCCATGTCTTTGGATTGGTAAATATTGATGCATCCTGATGATTGTGGAGCTGTTAAAGCCTCCACATCAATTCCGAGATCAGTCAGTTCTTTCAAATAGTGGAAGTCTTCAGGGTTCCCCTGCGTCACCACGCCCGTTTCCAGACCCAGTCGGCGTAATACAACGCTGCCATAATAAACTGCACCGCCGGGACTTTCAAACTCATTGCCATCAACGATAATCTTATCTTTGGCAAAATGACCAACCATCAGAATATCCAGATCATTCCTCATTTTTTCTCTCCCAATTTATTCTTTGAAATAAACGAATATGTTAAGGTGTTGCTTCAGGAGTTGTCTCCTCAATCATTACTTCGGTTGTGCTGATCGGAATAGTAGGCGTCAGCGTAATTGTCGGATTAATTGTCCCGAGCACATAACAGGGTGACTTGAAGGGGTAGTAAACCCTGCAAAAATCTGCACATCCTTGCCCCTGTTGGATGCTACGCGCACTGTCTGAACACATGAACTCCAATTGAGACTGCTGGCCAGGTTGACTGGTTGATGTGATCGTAGCAGTCATTGAAGGAACTGATGTGATTTGAGAATTTTGTCCAACGATCAGGTTATAGGAAAAAGACATCACGATAGCATTGTTCATA